>CAYTLJ010000032.1:0-21491 GCA_964438555.1 uncultured Algimonas sp. | reverse complement strand
ATAAAAGGCGCATGGAATGATCAAGGCGCGAGATTATATCAGGTCACTGAATAGTGCAATTTGAGATAATTTAGGTTCAGAAATTGGGCGCTATTTGCCCATTTTCTGAGGCATATCTGGATTTAACATATCTCAAAATGCACTGAACTATGATTTTGGGCCTCTTTTGCCAAAACCTGATTTTGGCGCGCTAGCCGCTGCCGCCTGGTCCAGAGGCCATCTTGGACGCGCTGGTGCATCGGGTCCGTCAATTAATCCAGCGGCTAATCTCTCAGCGCCAGCTAATGCGATCATGGCGGCATTATCGCCGCAAAATTTTAGGGGTGGGGCGATAAAATCAAAACAGCGTCTTTCGGCAATTTGTTTCAGCGCCGCGCGTAATTCAGAATTTGCCGCCACGCCGCCGGCCACAACCAAGCGCGCTTGGCCGTCTTCATCGGTGATTTCACGGTAACGCGTCATAGCCTTGCCGACGCGGTCAATCATAGTTTCTGTCATGGCGCGCTGGAAACTTGCCGCCAGATTAGCCTTGGAAAGATCAGATTGGTCACTGGCCTCCCAGGCGCGTGCGACTGCCGTTTTAAGACCTGCAAAAGAAAAATCCGCATGATCCCGCCCTTTCATCGGTCGGGGCAGAGGGATAGATTTCGGATCGCCTTTTTCAGCCCAAGCTTGAACCTGTGGCCCGCCGGGAAAACCAAGTCCCATAACTTTGGCGCATTTATCAAAAGCTTCACCTGCCGCGTCGTCAACTGTGCTGCCAATCCGCTCATATTCGCCCAGAGCTTTAACACAAAGAAGTTGCGAATGGCCGCCGCTCACAAGCAGCAAAAGATAAGGGAAGGGACACGCCTCTGTCAGGCGCGGAGAGAGGGCGTGACCTTCAAGATGATTTACCGCGATCAAAGATTTGCCCAGAGATAAAGAGAGACCTTTTGCACCAAGCAGCCCTGTAATGACCCCGCCGATAAGTCCAGGCCCGGCTGTTGCGGCGATTCCGTCCAGATCTTCCCACGCCACACCGGATTGGGCCACGGCCTTATTCACGATCGGGGAGAGCTTTCGCATATGTGCCCGTGCCGCAATTTCCGGAACCACCCCGCCAAAGGGGCGATGTTCTTCATCTTGAGAGGCAACAATATTTGATAAAAGCTCGATCCTGCCATCAGAAAAGCGCCGCAAGACACTGGCAGCCGTTTCATCACATGAGGATTCCAAGCCTAAAACCAAAAGGCTGTCTTGTCTCTTATCCATTTTTCGGGCAGTGGCCATGCGCGATCACCTAAGGACTGTGGTTCAATTATGCAATCTCAACCTCTTATCATTGGCACACGGGGCTCACCCCTCGCGCTTTATCAAGCCCGACTTGTACAAAGGCTGATCTGTGAAAACACGGCCCGGTCTGAAGAAGAGGTCAAGATACAGATCCTCCAAACACGTGGCGACCAAATTCAAGGCGAGCTAAAAGATTTTGGCGGTAAGGGTCTATTCACGCGCGAATTAGAATTGGCTTTGCTTGACGGGCGGATTGATCTGGCGGTTCATTCGATGAAGGATGTCCCAACCATTGGACATGAAGACCTAAACATCGCAGCCATTTTACCGCGTGCTGATGTTCGTGACGGCTTTATTTCTGTTAAATATAAAAGCCTTGCAGACCTACCCAAAGGGGCGCTGATTGGCTCAGCCTCTTTGCGACGTCGCGCACAACTTGCCAATATCAGGCCAGATCTTAAATTTTGTCTCTTGCGCGGCAATGTCGGGACCCGTCTGAAAAAATTGGAAGACGGTGTGTGCGACGCAACTTTGCTTGCGTGTGCAGGATTAAAGCGACTGGAGCAAGCGGACCGCATTACTGAGATCATTGAAACGCAGACCATGTTACCCGCACCCGCCCAAGGGGCCATCGGTATTGAAATTCGAAAAACTGACCATGATTTGGACAAGCTTTTGCAAGCTTTGAATGATAAAAAGAGCCAACTCGAAATTACCGCTGAACGGGCCTTTTTGCGCGCCTTAGATGGTAATTGTAGAACCCCAATTGCGGCTCTCGCTAACTGGGATGACGGAACTTTGTCGCTCCAAGGTGAAATCATTGCGACTGACGGATCATTACGCATAGCGCAATCCGCAAACGCTGAGCTTGATACCACCGCTCAAGCTTATGATCTGGGGTTTGAGCTCGGCAGGTCTGTCCGCGACGAAGTTGATGGCCGTATCACCTTTGATGTTTAATGTGATTTGGATAACGCGCACCCAACCGTCAGCGGATGAAAGTGCGAAAAACTGGCAAGATGCAGGCTTTATCCCGCTTGTCTCGCCGCTTTTAACGGTTGATGCTGTTCCGCATGATCCGCTACCCAAATCTTCCATCCTGATTTTCACCTCTAAAAACGGGGTAGATCACGCGGGTCCGTCATTGGGTCGACGCGCCATTTGCGTCGGCGACGCGACTGCGGCTCACGCCAGACGTGCTGGCTATAAAGATGTTGTTTCTGTTGGGGGGGTCTCAGCGGATATCACCGCGTGGATCATCCAAAATTTAAGCCAGGATCAACCTCTTATTCATGTGTCGGGTCGCCATATTAGAGGCCAAATCAGTGAAGACTTATCGGCATCCGGATTTAAGGCGAGCCGTGTGATTACTTATAGTTCTGCGCCAAATTTAATACGCCCCGAAAAAGACGTTGATATGGTCGCCTTATATTCACCACTTGCCGCTGACACATTTGCGAAATTGATGTCAGGAGATGATCTGTCAGACATGTCCGCGGTTTCTATCAGCCCCGCAACGGATGCCGTTTTAGATGGGTTGAACCTGAAGGCTAGATTAATTGCCGAACAGCCAAATGAGTTGGCACTGGTCAGCGCCGCCCTAAACCCCTAGATAGGTGATATGATAGACGATAATCAGTCCGGTAGCGCAGAAGATGACATTTTAGAGGACAAAACCCTCGAAGATGAGGTTGAGAATTATCTCGAAAATAACATGGAAACAAAAAGGCCTGGCTTGAAAGGTACCTTGCTAGCGGGATTATTGGCAGGACTGTTCGGCTTAGGGGGCGCCGCTGCGGGTGTATATTTTGGGCTTAAAACCCAGAAAGCGCCGAACATCCAGACTGTGACCAAAGATGTCGAGGCCTTCAAAGCCGAGCTCTTGGACGCACAAACCGCCCAATTAAAATCCATTGAAACGCGCTTGCTAAAACTCGAAACAAATTTCAAAGCGGTTTCAGACATACAGGCTGAACCTGCAGCTATCCCTGACCTTTCCCCTTTGGAAGATCGGCTTGCGCGATTGGAAGCTGCAAGTGACATTGAGATTTCGCCTGAGACACTGTCTGCGCTCACCCAAGCTCAAGCAGACGGCTTTGATTGGCCAGATGTTTCAACCCTTGAAGCCCGACTTGACGCACTTGAAACATCTGAACTCCAACAGGCTCCAGACCTCGGTATAATTGAAACGCGTCTTAAGGCGCTTGAGACACGTAAACCGTCCGTTGAAACAGCCACAATTCCTAAAACGCTCTTATCTCGTATTTCGGTGCTCGAAGACCAAGCCAATGTGAATGCTCAAGCTGCGCAATTTTCGCAAATTGAGTTTCCGAAAGAGCTCCTTTTGGATGCGGCCAAAAATACCTCGGGCGGAAATGTCTTACAACGCGCTTTATCCAAACATGTGCGAGTCAAAGATGATGATGATCCCGTTACCCTGATCGAAGGGATAGAGGCCGATATTTCTGCCGGACAATATAATCAGGCTCTCGTAAAATTTGAATCTTTGCCCAAAGACGTTCAAGCCATTGGAAAAAGCTGGTATGAGGTCGTCCAACAGGCCCAAAGTAAAACAAAGCGCAAAACCCAGAATAAGGCGTCAAAATAATGACAAAATATGTGATTGCCATTTTAATACTTGTCGCGGCGCTTGCCGGAATATTGCTATGGGTCGGTGATGATGTCACCCTATCCGTCGCCTCTTCAGCGACCTCGGGACCGCTCTCTTTTGCCCCGCTTGAGATAAGCTGGCAATTTGCCATCGTCCTCGCTGTTGTAGGAACACTGGCTTTAATCGGCTTGTGGTCGCTCTTTCTCTGGCTATGGCGCTTGCCGCAGCGCGTTAAATCTGGTGTCGGCTTGCGTCGACGAAACAGAGCGCTAGATGCCATGGAAGAGGCGCTTCTGGCGGGTGCCGAAGGGGATGTGTCTAAGGCGCGGAAAAAGGCTGAAAGAGCGCGTGGTTTAATTGGGAGCACAGAATTGGGGCAGATCGTTTCTGCGCTCTCAGCTGAAGCTTGCGGTGATAGCGATGAAGCTGTGGTGCATTATGAAGCCATGCTTAGCAATGAGAAAACCCGCGCCACGGGATTACGCGGTCTTGCCCAGCATAAATTGACAACGGGAGACCTGCCCGGCGCCATTGAGCAATCCAGACAAGCCTATACTGATAACCCAAATGCCAAATGGGCCTTTGAAACCTTGTTTAAGGCCGAAGTGGCGAACCATGATTGGGTGGGGGCTGAAGAAACGCTTGAGGCGGGACAGTCTCGTAAACATATCGATAAAAATACGGGCAAACGTCGTCTGGCCGTTTTAAACACGGCGGAAGCTGACCGTCTTCATGATGCGGGGCAAAATGAGACTGCGCTTAAACTTGCCGTCAAAGCCGCTTCACTTGCTCCTGATTTTGCCCCGGCTGTGGCGTTGGCAGCAAAATTATACGGCCAATCCGATCAAAAGAAATCAGGTATAAAACTCATTGAAAAAAGTTGGGCGCATGCCCCACATCCTGCGCTTGCCTTGGCTTATTTTGATATGATTAGTGATGAGGGTAAACGCACGCGTGAAAAACGCATTAATGCGCTGGTCAAGGCCAATCCGGCTCACCGTGAAACCAAAATCCTGCTCGCAGAAAATTTCTTGCGCAATGATGATGCGGTTCAAGCTTGGGCGGCACTCAGCCCGCTTTTGCGCAGTAGCTCGGACAAACAAACCCATCCGTCTGCGCGACTATGTGTGCTCGCCGCCCAAACTGAGACGCGTTTAAATAATCCCAGAGACGCGCAATTGTGGATGCAACGCGCCGCAACTGCGCCCCGTGAAGCCGATTGGTCTGATCTTGATCCAGAAGGGGATAGTTTTGACTATGCCCCGCAAGATTGGCGCCGTCTTGTGTTCTCATTTGGTGATACGGGAGAACTCATCCATCCACGCTTTGATGCGCGTGAGCCGCTTCGCTTGCCGGGCGTGCCAGATATGATAGCCGAAAACCTCCAAGACGAGGAGGGCTTGAAAGCTGAACCTCAGGTGGGGGTGGAGGCGGAGACATCAAAGGCTGAAGAGCGGGCTGAAGACGCCGCGCAAGATATCGAAGATGTTGTAGATGTCGAAGCTGAGGCACCCCAAACCCGTAAAGGTCTTGCTGAGCGTCTAGATAGCCTGTTGGATAAACCGAAAGATTAGAGTTCTAAACGATTATCAATTCCCCGCGTCATCGCAACATGGGTAAGATGAGACTCGGAATGACGTAATATTTCGTCCAGTAAATGACCATAAAGGCGAAGAAGAAGCCCATATCGAAATTACCGAGGGGCGGGATGATTTTGCGGAATGGCGATACAATCGGTTCTACCACGCTAGCAAGTATGCCGTATACTTGGCGGGCGGTCGGGTTATTTGGTTTGACAATCTTTAAAATGAATAACCAGCTTATGACGACATAGGCCAGAAATATGAAAATGATCAGCGATAAAATGGGCTGAACAAACATCACAATGATGGATTCTGCAAATGACATAAGACGCATTCCTTTGATTCTTAGCCTATCTAGGGATGGTTGGGCCTGATCACAAGACATGAATATGCCCGCAATAAGGCAGATTTCAGTCATAGCTCTGCCCCATTTACATGAGATTAAGGCTCAAAGAATTAGAGAAGAAGGGTTGAGCCATGCAAACGATGAGCCTAGTCAAACAAAACCAATATTCTCCGCGACATGTTGCGGGACGCGCTGGGGAGCGAGTGATGCCAAAGATTTATCTTGTCGATGACGACGAAAATATCCTGACCTCTGTGTCCATGTTTTTGGAAAGTGAAGGTTACGAGGTCAAAAAATTCCACGATGGTGTGACGGCATTGGAGGCTCTAAAAGACTCACCGCCCGACTTGGCTGTATTTGACGTGAAAATGCCGCGTATGGATGGATTAGAACTTTTGCGGCGTCTGCGTCAAACCTCAAACCTGCCTGTTATTTTCCTGACATCAAAGGATGATGAATTTGATGAAGCCATTGGTTTCAATATGGGGGCAGACGATTATATTACAAAACCCTTCTCGCAACGTCTATTAGGTGAGCGGATCAAAGCTGTTTTGCGACGCTCGAAATTGACAAATGTCGAATTGCCTGAACCTCAAATTGGTGACGACAAGGTCATTCGGCGTGGAAAGCTTGTTTTAGACCCTAATCGTCATGCTTGTTCCTGGGATGGCGTGCCTGTGCGTTTGACGGTTACAGAGTTCTTGATCCTAGAAGCTCTAGCAAATCGTCCAGGATATGTGAAATCCAGAGACCAATTAATGGATGCGGCTTATGACGATCAAATTTATGTCGATGACCGCACGATAGACAGTCATATAAAGCGCTTACGCAAGAAATTCAGAAGAACTGATAAGAGTTTTGATGGAATCGAAACGCTTTATGGTGTCGGATATAAATATAAAGAGGCGTAGATTGGATTAAGGTATTCTTGAGCAAGATACGATAGAGTATTTCTTGCAACTGTGAGACTCAGTGCAATTTGAGATAAGCTTGATTTTAAAATATCTCAAAATGTACTAAATCAAGGCTGGACGTGTCTTGATCGCGATAGGAACCTTATGACTGAAAAGACTTCAGACTCTTCGTCCAAGGGCCGGTTTCGTTTGAGAACTAAATCTACTGAGCGTCGTCGCGGTGCGCGACGTTCGCTTTGGACGTCTCGGCTGACCCGCAATATTTTCCTGTCAAATCTTTCGGGTCTTTTGATTCTTGTGTTTGGCGCACTCGCCATGAACCGGTTTGAGTCGGGTCTTATCGAAGCCAAGGTAGACAATATTAATTCTTTAGCTGCGACGATTACCACGGTCATGGCAGAACAAGCCACGGGTTTTGGTGGAGCCGCCCAGCTTGATATTCCAGAGGCGAAACAGGTCTTGCGCGGCATTAACGTCCCGAGTGGTTGGCGGGTACGCTTGCACGACCGCGCGGGTCAACTGGTTGCGGATACGCAAACATTGGATGCAATCATTGAAGTTGAACGCTTGGATCCAATCGACCCTATTATCATTGAAGAGCCCTTAAATGTGCGGTGGCGCAACGCCATGCAAAAATGGTTTGCAGATAAACTTCATAATTTACCTTGGGCCAAAGCGCGTCGGGATAATTTACGCCGCGATTTGAAATCCGAAATACGGACAGGCCTCAGAGGTGATCCCGTAATGGGTGCGCGATATGACAGCGATGATAATCTAGTTGTCACTGTTTCACGTCCTGTAAAACGGGTTCAGAATGTATTGGGCGTTGTCACTGTTGAAAGCAGTGATGTTGCATCTATTGTGACGGCGGAACGCCAAGCTTTAGCACCGATTATTGGGCTCGCTTTTTTGACGATGTTTTTGACATCACTATCCCTAACCCTCTTCATCGCCTTGCCAATGCGTAAATTGGCGCGGGCCGCGGAAATCGTCGCGCGGAGTGCTAAAAAACGCGACGCAATTCCGGATTTGTCCGGCAGACGCGATGAGATTGGTGACTTGTCACTGGTCTTACGCGACATGACACAGGGCCTTTATTCTCGGATTGATGATATCGCGAATTTTGCGGCCGATGTTGCGCATGAAGTCAAAAATCCGTTAACGTCATTGCGTTCGGCATCGGAGACATTGCGGGTTGCAAAAAACCAAGAGCAACGTGAAAAATTGATTGATATCATTCAACAAGATGTGTCTCGTATGGACCGGTTGATTACGGATATTTCCAAAGCCTCGAAAGTCGATGCGAACCTCGCCCGCGAAACGGCCATGACCCTTGATGTGGCCGAGATCTCTGAGAATATCGTGGAGTTTTATCAACAAACCAAAACGGGCGAGGGTCCAAATGTCGAAAACATGACGCAGATATCTAAAAATGATCCGCTTTATATTCGCGCCTATGAAACCCCTTTTGCACAAGTCCTTAGAAACCTGATTGATAATGCGCTTACCTTTTCACCGGAAAACGGCGTTGTAAGCGTAAAAGCTGAGCGAGACGGGAAAAAAATACGATTTGTTGTTGATGATCAAGGGCCGGGAATCCCGCCAGATAATCTCGAAACAATTTTTGAGCGTTTTTATACGCAACGCCCAAAGGGTGCCAGTTTCGGCAGTCATTCTGGCTTGGGTCTCGCCATTTGTCGACAGATCATCGAGGCGCATCGCGGTACAATTTACGCCGAAAATATTATAGATGAAGGTGGTCAAATTCAGGGCGCGCGCTTTAATGTCCTTATTCCACGTCAATTACCGTCATCTTGATGATAAAAGTCGTTCCATTTATGTATCTTGTGCATGGTGACCTCCATTTGTGTAAATTAACGCTTCACAGTCGTTCAATTTTTTGATTAGGTAGTTTTTCGAAACTGGTCGAAAGGTTTAGTCTTGATTGGACTTGTCATAGTTACGCATGGCCAATTAGCCATAGAATTGCGCAATGCAACAGAACATGTTGTAGGTCCGCAAGATATGATGGAGACGATTTGTATTGGCCCAGATGATGATATGGAAAGACGCCGAAATGATATCCGCTCGGCTGTTGATCGTGTAGATAGTCGGGCTGGTGTCATCCTGCTGACGGATATGTTTGGCGGCACACCCTCAAATTTGGCGATTTCAATGTTGCGCGACGGTAAGGTCGAGGTTTTGGCGGGCGTAAATCTTCCTATGTTGATAAAATTGGCAGAAGCGCGAGAAACGGCGTCTCTCGAAGAGGCCGCTCTGAAAGCTAAAGAAGCGGGACAGCGCTATATTGCAATCGCATCTAAAATTCTATCTGGCGACACCTGATTGTTTTTATGTCGGTTGCGTCTGCACGTCTAACACTCGTAAATATGCGCGGCCTGCATGCACGGGCCTCGAATAAATTTATGGCCTGTGTGATGCGTTATAACGCGAAAGTTTTTGTCAGAAGTCATAATGATGTCTGCGCGGAGCGTGTCGAAGCCGATAGTGTAATGGAATTATTATTGCTGGGGTCCGCCTGTGGTGAGGACATTACGGTTGATGCAGATGGACCTGATGCACAGGCCGTTATAGAGGCGCTTACGAAACTCGTGTCATCTGGGTTTTTGGAGGATGAATGAGCGCTTTCGTCAGAATACTAATTTTTATTTTAACCTCGGTTTTTGTGACGGCATGTGGGTCTACTGATGTCTTTAATCCCAAATCAGCCTATCCACCAGATCCATGGGTGAAGGGATATTCTGACCCTGATGATTGTCTGGGTGGAGAGGATTTGGCCGCTATCGATTTTGAATTGCCTTCCTATCCGGAACGGTCTTTTAAGACAGGACGACAAGGGTGGACGATAATTCGCCTCGATATCGACGCAAATGGCGAGACGGAGAATATTCGGATTGAACGCGCTTTGCCAGAGGGTCTGTTTGATAGTAGCTCGCGTAAGGCCGTAGATGCGTGGCGCTTTCGTCCACCTGCACAGCCGTTAAAAGATTGTCGAATTCTTTTGCGTTACCGGGCAGGAACTGTGTCGCTTGGGTCTTAAAATTTACATATATATTTTAGTAAATATCATGTTTCTGACAATTAAATGAAACTCTAACATATTTCAGATAAAGAAAAGACGTTATGAAGAAAATTATTCCTGTAATTTTGTCAGGTGGGGCCGGAAGTCGTCTGTGGCCAGCCTCCCGTAAGGCGGAGCCTAAGCAACTTTTGGCTTTGGTCACAGATAAAACCATGATCCAAGAAACCGTCTTGCGCTTTGATACGGATATGTTTCATCCGCCCGTCTTCATTTGCAATGCCTCGCATGAAGCTATGATTAGAACGCAAATGGCGGAAATTGGGGTGGAGATTGGTGCTGTCATTGTTGAACCTATGGGTCGCAATACCGCGCCAGCCGCCATTGTTGCGGCGCAACATGCCTTAAATGTTGAAGAGGACGCGGTTTTCATATTGGCACCAGCCGATCACCATATAACCAAACCAGATGCCTTTAAACGGACAGTCGCAGCAGGTCTGCCTGTTGCCGAGCGAGGTCACCTTGTTACATTTGGCATTACACCCGATCATGCGGCGACAGGATTTGGTTATATCAAAAAAGGTAGTCTTCTGAGCCCAGGAAGCTTTCTAGTTGATAAATTTGTCGAAAAACCGCCACATGATGTGGCTCAAGCCTATTTCGATGATGGTGGATATTTCTGGAACTCCGGTATTTTCTTATTCCATGCGACAACACTTATTTCCGAAATGGCGGCGTTTTCACCCGGCGTCGAAGCGCCAGCCCTAAAAGCCTATGAAGCGGCAGAGATCTCAGGGAATACAATTCGGCTGGACGGCGATATTTTTGCGGGCTGCGAGGATGAACCCGTTGATAAGGCTGTGATGGAACATACCGAAAAAGCTGCCGTTATACCGTGTGATCTGGGGTGGCATGATATCGGATCTTTCCGGGCTTTATATGAAATCAAGGCGGATGATCAGGGCCTCGCCTTGTCTGGGGATGTGCGCTTATCGCAGTCTCAAAACCTTCTTGTCGAAACAGATGGGCCAAGCGTTGCCGTTGTTGGGATGGAGAATGTTGCCGTCATCGTGAAAGAGGGACGTGTGCTTGTGCTAAATATGGATAAAGCACAAAACGTCAAAGACATTGTTACCCAGATTAAAGACGACGGAAAACCTGAATTACTCTAACCATTTTCTCGAAGGTAGAGTTGATAGGCGGCTTTGAGCCCGTCTTTCAGATGGGTTTTCGGACGCCACCCCATGGCGCGTAGGCGGTGACTATCCATCAATTTACGCGGTGTGCCGTCAGGCTTTGTGCGGTCATAAATTAGCGATCCTTTAAACCCAACGGCCTCAATAACGGCTTCGGCCAGTTCAGAAATTGACGTTTCAATAGCTGAGCCAACATTTACGATATCTGGTGAAGACCAATTTTTCATGATGTGAACCAGCGCATCTGCAGCATCATCTGCATCCAAGAACTCTCGCAAAGGCGTGCCCGTTCCCCAGATCACCAACTCTTTGTCGCCTTTGGTTTTCGCTTCATGCGCTCGGCGTAATAGAGCCGGGATGACATGGCTGTTTTCAGGGTGGTAATTATCCCCGCGGCCATAGAGATTGCAGGGCATAGCGGAAATAAAATCAGCCCCATATTGCTCCCGGTAGGTCTGACATAAATGGATACCTGATATTTTTGCAATGGCATATGCGGAATTTGTTGGCTCTAAAGGTCCCGTCAAAAGGGCCGTCTCTGCGATGGGTTGGGGTGCAAATTTCGGGTAAATGCAGGAGCTTCCCAGATATAGAAGTTTTTCTACTCCTGTCTGATAGGCGCCATGAATGACATTGGCGGCAATCATCAGATTGTCGTAGAGAAATTGAGCCGGATAGGTTGAATTGGCATATATACCGCCAACACGTGCGGCGGCGACAAAAACAGCATCGGGTTTATGATCAGCAATCCAAGCGAGTGTCTTATTTTGATCTCTTAGGTCTAGCGTCTTGGACGTCGGGGCGAGTATGTCGGCGACATTTTCGGCTTGTAGGCGCCGGATCAAGGCACTTCCGACCATGCCGCTGGCACCAGCCACCCAAACCCGTTTGCCAGACAGATCAAATTTGATATTATTTTCCGCTTCATTCATACTTTTGCCATAGGATAGTGGCACAAAAAATCAAACAGATGAAACGCTTGAATTTTGGTAAGGGCTGTTATGGCAAAGTTTTTTGGAACAGATGGTGTTCGGGGCCTAGCAAATGCGGGTAAAATGACTCCAGATAGCGTCTTGCGTCTGGGTCAGGCGGCAGGCCGCTATTTTAAGTCTACCCATGGACGTCGCCCCTCAGTGATTATTGGTAAGGATACAAGGCTGTCCGGCTATATGATTGAACCGGCCTTGGTCGCGGGTTTCACAAGTGCGGGCATGGATGTGAAATTGACAGGACCACTTCCTACGCCAGCGGTCTCAATGCTGACCCGAACCTTGCGCGCCGATATGGGTGTAATGATCACAGCGAGCCACAATAAATATCATGATAATGGCATCAAGTTTTTTGGCCCAGATGGACGAAAATTATCTGACGATGCGGAAGCACAGATTGAGAGCTATTTGCTCGAAACCGGTGAGGGGCTGGCTAGCGCGTCTGATTTAGGTCGTGTTGTTCGTTATGAAGACATGCAGGCTCGTTATATTGAAATTGCTAAGGCGACATTTCCGCGTCGTATGCGGTTGTCGGGCCTTAAAATCGTTATCGATTGTGCAAATGGTGCGGCTTATAAAACTGCCCCAGCAACGCTTTGGGAGCTAGGCGCGGATAGCGTAATTCCAATTGGTGTGTCGCCTGATGGTACGAATATTAATAAGGACTGCGGGTCAACAGCAACAGATCTGTTGTCTGAGCAGGTTGTCGCGCATGGCGCAAATCTTGGCATTGCATTGGACGGAGATGCGGACCGTTTGATCATGTGTGATGAAACGGGTCGCATCATTGACGGAGATCAGCTCCTCGCCTTGATTGGATCAGGTTGGTTAAAGACCGGCCAGCTTGCTAAACCTGGGATTGTCGCAACGGTTATGTCTAATCTGGGTCTTGAACGCTTTATCTTAGATCATAAGATGGAGCTTATCAGAACACCCGTCGGTGATCGTCATGTGTCTGCACGTATGCGTCGAGATGGATATAATGTCGGAGGTGAACAGTCAGGTCATATTTTAATGACAGATTATACCCCAACGGGAGATGGGACGATTGCGGCGCTTCAAGTTTTAGCTGAAATCATTCGCCAAGATAAACCCGCAAGCGAAGTCCTCAATCTTTTTGAACCCGTCCCGCAAATGCTCAAAAATGTGCGCTATAGCGGCGATAATCCGATGCAACATGCAGATCTTCAATCCGCTATCGATGCGGCCAAAGCAGAATTTGGAAATTCCGGCCGTGTTCTTGTGAGAGCTTCGGGCACTGAACCGCTTATCCGCGTCATGGCGGAAGGCGATGATCTTGCCAAAGTTGACCGAGTTACAGATGAACTTGTCTCTGTGATTGAAAAAATTGCGGCCTAAAGCCCTTTGGCCTGTGTTTTTACCTGAATTGACAGTTCTACACCTTCCCCCTCATGCTTTGACTTTGTAAACTCAGACTTTATGGAGAAGTAACTGAGGAGGGGACCCCACCGATCGTGTTTGGCGGCTCTGACATTATGACATGGATTGGACTGGCAGCTGTTCTTGTAGCGGTTGTGGCAGTCCTGTTTGCCTTGCGTTTAGCGATCCGCGAAAATTCCGCGGGCGCAAAGTGGAAAGCTAAGGCCATAGATCTTGATCAACGCTTGGGTGACATAGATAGTGTTTTAGGCGCCTATCCAGGACTAATATTAGTCTGGGATGATAAGGGCACGATTGGATCTGGTGATTGGGGTGATCCTAGGGTCTTAGGCAGTACGGCAGCGCTCGCATCAATTATACGGTTTTCTGAAAAATCTACAAAAAGTAAAGCGTCGCGAATTTTAGACGGAATTGCCGATTTGGACACGATTTCGGAAAGCGCTGATTCAAAACCCTTGCGATATTTCATTCAGCAATTGCGCACAGACGGAGCATCTTTTTCAATTTCAATCGTTTTACCGGAAGGCAATGTCATCGAAGCCGATGGGCGAGTTGCTGGACGAAAAGTTGTGTTGTGGCTCGAAGATGCTTCAATTCGAGGCGAGGACGAAAGAACGGCCATTACACGATTTGAAAACTCACGCATTCTGTCTGAGACGGATCCTATTGCCTTTATTGAAATGATGGGCCGTGCCCCATTTCCGCTCTGGCGGATGAATAGTACGGGAAAAATCAATTGGGTTAATAACGCTTATGTCGAAGCGGTCGGGGCGTCTGATGTTCGAGATGTGACAAGCAATCAGATTTATCTGGATCAACAAGCGGCAGATGATACGCAAAGAGTTTTGTCAGCCTCAAAGCCATTCGAATCGACACGAAATATCGTTTTAGGTGGCGATCGTCGCGCGACCACAATTGCGCTTTTCCCCGTTAATGGCGGGGTGGCCGGTATTGCAACAGATGCCGAAGAAAAGGTCGATTTGCGCGAACGTCTCCAACAACATGTTAATGCACATGATAAATTACTAAATGCAATGGACGAAGCCGTCGTGATTTTCGGCCCAGACAAGACGGTCAAATTTAACAATGCTGCTTTTCGCAATATTTTTGGGCTTGATGAAAACTGGTCACGCGAAAGTACGACGCATTCAGAATGGCTTGATTTAATGCGTGAGCGCAACCGGCTGCCTGTGCAGCCCGATTATAGAAATTGGAAGTCTGAAGAATTGGGGCTTTATACAGAATGGCCGTCAGAGATGCCGCCAACCATTTGGAACCTACCAGATGGCCGCGCCTTCCGTTTGGTTCGCATGCGCGATCCGCAAGGCGGGATTGCGCTTATGTTCTCAGACATAACCAGCAAGATCGAAATGGAAGGTCGTTTGGGTACGCTGATAAATGTGCAGCGTGCGACCCTTGATAAATTGACAGAAGGTATTGCCGTCTTTGGCACGGATGGTCGTCTGAAAATCCACAATAATGCCTTTGCGCAAATGTGGTCGCTCTCGGAAGACGAGTTAAAAGACAATCCACGATTTTCAAATATTATTCAACTCTGTTTGCCGCTCTATCATAAACGGCTTTTCTGGGATGATCTGAAAGCCAGAGCGACAGATTCAAATCCCGATATACGCAGGCAGGTCGAAGGCGAGATCCGCCGCTCAGATGATAAAATGTTGACCTGGCTGTCTAAGCCTTTGCCAGACGGGGCGACGTTAATTGCGTGGAATGATGTTACCTCAGCCCGCCGCGCCGAAGCAGCCTTAATTGAACGCGCTGAAGCTTTGGAAGAAGCCGACCGTATGAAATCAGAATTTGTCGGCCATGTAAGCTATCAATTACGCACGCCACTAACCACGATTTCCGGTTATGCGGATTTCTTGCAAAATGGCGGGGCAGGGGAAATGAATGACAAGCAAAGTGAATATGTTTTCGCGATCCAAAGTGCGTCTGAGGATCTCGCCAAAATTATTGATGACATATTAGATATTGCCGCCATTGAAGCCAATGTTCTCGATCTCGATTTGGGGGATGTTGATATTTATGACCTTCTCAATCATGCGCTCGATTATGTCGCAACGAAAGCTGACGATACAAAAATCACAATGGAACTTTCTTGTCCTGAAGATGTTGGAGTTATTCGAGCAGACGGAACGCGTCTCAAACAAGTTGTCTATAATCTTTTATCAAATGCGCTGCGTTTTACCAAGCCGGGCGGATTGATCGAACTTGGCGGTGAGCGCGCAGCCGGAGGCGGCGTGAAAATATGGGTCAAAGATGACGGGGTCGGTATCCCGTCTGAGCAACAAAGCCAGGTCTTTGAAAGTTTTCAAAGCTCGCGCGGCGGGGCAGGGCTCGGTCTCGCGCTGGTTCAGCGATTTGTTGAACGCCATGGTGGTTGGGTTGAACTCGAGTCAGATGAAGGCGCTGGCACCCATGTGACATGTTACCTGCCAAAAGAGGCGGCCGCAGATGCTGGCCACCCTGAATTATTTGAAGCGTAGAAAGCCTATTGGCTTTCAGGTGTTTTGACTTCGATGCCGTCCAGATCATCTGTCATTAAAATCTGACAGGAAAGACGGGAATTTTCTTCCACATTTTCGGCAAAATCTAACATGGACTCTTCCATGTCATCTTTGTCTTTGAGTTTGGATAAAAATCCGCCTTCAACATAGACATGGCATGTCGCACAGGCACAGGCGCCTCCACAATCTGCATCAATTCCGGGAATCATATTTTGCACAGCCGCTTCCATCACGGACATACCGACTTTGGTTTCGACTTCGCGTCTTTCACCAGAGTGGTCGATAAAAATGATTTTAGCCATGAAATCGGCCTTTCAATTCGTCAGTTTCAAGTTCAGCTTACGTAAGCACTTGCGTTGATTTTGCAAGGCGATAGGACAGGATTTATGCGAAGTTTTACTATCAATTCTGAGGGTGAGATGCTGGAATTTGGGGCCAAGCTAGCCTCTGCGCTGCGTTCTGGCGATATTGTGACCTTGTCTGGAGGGTTGGGTGCAGGAAAAACCACATTGGCGCGCGGCCTCGTTCAATCCCTTTGTCCGGGTGAAATTGTGCCCTCACCAACCTATACGCTCGTGCAGACTTATGCCATGCCAGATTATGAATTATGGCATTGTGACCTTTACCGGTTGGAACATCCCGATGAAGCCTATGAGTTGGGTTTAATCGACGCTATGGGCGATGTTGTTTGCTTATTAGAGTGGCCTGACAGGCTTGGAGATTTACTCCCAGAAAAGACGCTTGATATTCTTATTAGCTTTGAGGGTGAAGGCCGCCTTATATCCTTAACAGGTTGGGAGGGACGACATGTCTGAGCGCGATGATCAAATCAAAGACTTCCTGAAAGCGGCAGGATGGGCGGAGGCACAGATAAAGCCGGTCCAAGGTGATGCATCAACCCGACGTTATTTTCGGCTTAGCCGCGGCGATGAGAAAGCCGTATTGATGGACGCCCCAAAGGGAGCAGAAGCTCCAAATGAACCTGAAGGGGCGACCATTTCTGAGCGCAAAGCTTTGGGCTATAATGCGACAGCGCGATTGGCTGGCCCTGATCCTGCAGCTTTTGCCTGTATCGATAATGCCTTGGTCACACGAGGCTTTTCAGCGCCAAAGATAATAGATGCGGATCTCGATTTGGGGTTTATGCTGCTCGAAGATTTTGGATCATCCGTTTTTGCACGTGTGATCAAAGCCAATTCTGATTTGGAAAAACCACTTTATGAAGCGGCGATTGATTGCCTCGGTGAAATTTATCGCAGCTCTATTCCGCAGAAACTATCTTGGCGCGACGCGACTTGGCGTGTGCGCGACTATGATGAGACGGCCCTTTTGGCGGAAACCGATCTATGCCTCGATTGGTATGCGCCGGATATGGGTGTCGACGTCACAGACACGCTCAGAGACGAGCTATATGGATTATTCCGTGAGAGTTTTTCATATTTAAAAGCGCAAGCCCCTGGTTTGGCTTTGCGTGATTTTCACGCCGAAAATCTTTTCTGGCTCAAGGATCGGCCCTCAGTTGCGAAGGTGGGTTTAATCGATTTCCAAGATGCGCTTTTTTGTCATCCAGCCTATGATCTCATGTCGTTGATCACGGATATCAGGCGGGATGTATCTCCTGATCTTAAAGCTGCTCTGATTGCGCGTTTTTGCGACGTCGCCAAAATTTCAGACCGGGATAGTTTCAAAGCTGCCTATGCTGTACTCTCTGTTCAACGCGGGACGAAGCTTCTTGGCTTCCCGGTTCGGGCTGATCTTAAATTTGGTAAGCCGCAATATCGGGCTTTATTGCCGCGGGTAAAACGTCATTTGGCGGAAGACCTCGCCCATCCAGCGATTGCGCCTATTCGGGCGTGGTATGCACGTCATTTGCCCGGTGTGTTGTCTTGATGGAGTTAGGGTCATGATTGAAACGGCAATGGTGATGGCTGCAGGTCACGGGACGCGTATGCGACCCCTCACAAATGACCGCGCAAAAGCAATGGTCGAAGTCGCGGGCAGGCCTTTGATTGATCATATGTTGTCTCGTTTGGACCAAGCGGGTGTAAAGCGGGCCGTTGTAAATCTGCACGCCCATGCAGATCATCTTGAGACGCATCTCAAATCGGTATCGTCAGAGTTTGATTTGGACATTATTATGTCTGATGAGCGCGACACGCTTTTAGAAACAGGTGGCGGGGTCGTCAAAGCTCTGCCGCTTTTGGGACAAGACCCAATCCTAATTTGTAATATTGACGCAATTTGGCAAGAACATGGCGTATCCGTCATTCCGTCACTGATCTCGCGCTGGAACCCAGATATTATGGATGATCTTTTGCTCCTCGCGCCTATAGAGCAAACCATGGGCTATGACGGTTCAGGTGATTTCTTATTTAAACATGATGGCAGGTTGGATTGGCGTGGTGAGCGCGCGAGTGCTCCCTATGTCTATGCTGGGGTACAGATCATGAAACTCGATCATATTGCTCAGGAGCCTGAGGAAAAATTTTCACGGACGCGTATTTGGAAAAAAACCGTTGAGCTCGGGACAGCCTATGGGCATCCGCTTGACGGGTTTTGGATGCATGTTGGCGATCCGGGCGCCAGAGATGCAGCCGAAACGCGGTTAGAGATTAGGTGATCCCCAATCTCGTCAATATGCCGTCGGGCCTTCCCTTCCTGACTAGCCTTGCAAAGGGTTTGCGAGAAAAATATGGTGATGAGCTTCAATCTGCTTTGATTTTACTTCCCACCCGTCGTGCGGTTCGCGCCATGGGCGAAGCCTTTGTCATGGCGGCCGGGCAAGATGGAATTAAAGCGACCTTGCTGCCACGCATGCGACCTTTGGCAGATATTGATCCTGAAGAGCCACCTTTTGAACCTGGAGAATTAATTGGAAAAGTGGGGCCAGCAATTGATGGGACCCAAAGGCGGTTCGAAATGGCGCATATTATTGCCGCCTATCATGAGCGCGCTATGGATCTTCCGTTAGATGCAGCCACGGCCTTAGCTATGGCCGATCCATTGCTTGCTATTTTGGATGATGCCGCTTTGGAAGAAGCGGAGTTAATTGAAAATGATAATTTCTCGCGGCTTATGGGAGAGGCTGCAAAACATTTCCAAGATGCCGCAACGCTTTATCGTATCATCCAAGAGTTTTGGCCTAAACGCTTAAAAGAACTCGGCCTAGAAGAAGCACAACATCGCAAAGTTAAATTACTAGATGCCTTAGTCGATCACTGGACGCAATCTCCGCCAGATTATCCCGTCATTATAGCAGGCTCAACAGGTAGCTTGAAAGCAACACGCCGATTGATGAAATGTGTATCTAATCTTCCAAAAGGTCTGGTTGTTCTGCCCGGATTTCAAACGACAGATAATGATAAAACCTGGGCCGCCATTGACGCGCAACACCCGCAATTTGGGATGAAATGCGTTATCGAATCTGTCGGTATTAATCGCGCGGATGTGTCGAATTTTCTCGAGATAAATAAATCTGATGATGTGACGCGCGCCGCACGCTCTCAAATTTTGGAAGAAGCTTTGGTCCCCGTATCGCAAACCTATGATTGGTTAGGTCGGATCGAAAAATTGCTGCGGGATGGAGGTGCCGATATTTTCTCTCATGCCACAACGGGCCTCAGCCTTATTGAAACCCAGAGTGATGCGGAAGAGGCCTTGGTACTGGCTTTAATTCTAAGGCAAACCCTTGAGACGCCAGACAAGACGGCGGCCTTAGTCACGCCTGACCAAAACTTAGCCCGACGCGTGCGCGCGCAATTATCGCGCTGGGATATTGAAGTTGATATGTCCCAAGGTGAGCCTTTGGCCGAAAGCTCTATCGGTTTGCTTATTGATGCGATTTTGGAATTTATGCGCGCGCCAGATAGCGAAGTTGAAAAGGCCGTCTTATTGACCCATCCGCTTTGTGCCTTAGACCGTGATCCTGATCGTATGACGCAGATGTGGCAGGCGGTAGAGTTGGGTTTTTACCGAGACCATCGCCCCACTGACGACGCGGTAAAACAGGCACAAGTTTTAGATGAAACGCTTTTATCGGCCTTAGCGCCGCTTGCAGATTTCGAAGAATATAATCAGGCGGGCGCGTGGGCCCAAGCTTTAATTGCGAGCATGGAAGCGATTGCAAAAACGGATAAAGAGGCGGGTACGCAACGACTATGGAAAGGTCAGGCTGGCGAAGCGGCGGCAAAGCTCTTGGAAAAAATAATTATATTTGGTGATTACCTGCCAGAGGTCGATGTGGCAGGATTTCAACGTCTGCTCAGGCGCCTCATGATTGGAATGGTTGTGCGACCTGCTTATGGCCATCACCCAAGACTATCTATTTTGGGTCCGCTTGAAGCGCGTATGCTGGCGAGCGATGTTATTATTTTAGGTGGGATGAATGAAGGGATCTGGCCTGCCGCCACAGTTGTTGGACCGTTCCTATCACGCGGTATGCGTAAGGAAATGGGACTTAGTTTGCCCGAGCGACGTCACGGTCTGGCCGCGCATGACTTTTTTGAACTCGCGGCCAACCCGACCGTATATTTGACGAGATCTAAGCGATCTGAGAGCGGACCAACAATTGCGAGCCGGTGGATATGGCGTTTAAAAACCCTGCTTCGCGGGGCCGTCGGAGAAGAGGAAGCAAAACAGCTTTTAAAGTCTGATTATCCTTATCTCGATTGGTCGCGGGCCTTGGATCAGGCTGTCATTTCTGAGGTCAATCCCGCCAAGAAACCTATGCCGCGCCCAGACACACAACATCGCTGGTCAACCTCAAAGGGCCGCAGCTTATCTATTACCGAGGTTAAAACCCTTATTCGTGACCCCTATTCAATTTACGGCAAACATGTTTTGCGTCTTCGCAAATTACGGGATTTGGGCGCAGCTCTTGGGGTAAGTGAATTTGGAACCGCCATCCATCTCGGAATCGAAAAATATCTCAACACGCATAAACCGCCCTTTCAAGAGAGTGATGAAATCCAGCTGATCGAGTCTTTTGAAAGAGCTTTTAAATCTAGTGGATATATGCCCGAAAATATTGCCAAGGAGCGCCCTCGTTTTCAGGCCATTGCCAAAGCGCTGCACGAAGAACTCAACCGACGACATGAAAATGGCTTTGATATTATTGGCCAAGAAGTTTGGGGTGAGATCAAAGTGCCAGATCGGGAGTTTTATATTCGTGGGCTTATGGATTTTGTTGAACAAGATCCACAGGGATATGGCTTTGTCGATTTCAAAACCGGGAGTCCTTCAAAAGACAAAGTGGTTGCAGCGGGGTTTGATCCACAACTGCCTTTGGCAGGCCTGATTGCAAGAGAAGGCGGTTTAAAAGGATTTCCACCTAGGCAAACTGTCGAGCTTGGTTATATGCGCATTAAAGGCTCAAATGACGGCTTTGAATATAATCCGCTGGGTAAAGTGAAACCCGTCGATACGCTGATCGATGAGTCGCTTGAGACCCTCCAAAAACTAATTGATCAATTTGATGATCCGGCGACGCCTTATCCATCCCAAGTGAGAGCACAATATAAGAATAGCTGGTCCGATTTCGACGATCTAGCGCGCCGTGAAGAATGGGACGGTATTGAGGGTGGGGAGGATTAATGCCTGATCGCTCCACACT
>CAYTLJ010000031.1:0-21573 GCA_964438555.1 uncultured Algimonas sp. | reverse complement strand
TTCCTCAATGGCCATAATGCAAATTGGCGAGACAACCCAGATTACGGGCATTGGACGATGGGGCAGGTCTGTAATGATCTCGATGAATTTAAAGTGTCTTTAAATAAGGCTGTGGAGTCCCATCCCGAATATGTAGAAATACAAAAATCGCGATGTTTTGATAATATGGGTGATCCAGATTGGGTGCCGACTGAACGCGCGGCTGAAATAATCTATAATTTACTTCAAGCCGAGGCTTAATTTCTTTCATCAAGATTTGCGCTTTTCGCAATAGGGGGGTAGAGCGCAGCCCTATGACACAGCGTCTCAAAATAGCATCGATTCAAGCCAATCCGATCGTTGGCGATATCCCGGGAAATCTGGAAAAAGCGAAGACCCATTATCAGCGCGCAAAATCTGATGGGGCAGATATCGTTGTATTTTCAGAGCTCTTTATTATCGGCTATGCGCCAGAGGATCTGGTGCTCAGACCGTCGGCTGTAACCGATTGTAAAACAGCCTGCGAAAGATTGGCTGTGCTTACGAAATCCGGTCCAGCTATCGTCTTCTCAACGCCGTGGTTGGAGGAAGGTGAGCTTTATAATGCGGCACTCTTTATGCGCGGCGGCGCAATCACAGATATACGTCTAAAACACCATTTGCCTAATTATGGTGTCTTTGATGAGGCGCGTGTTTTTACATCAGGTCCATTACCACAACCCATTGATTTTAATGGTATAACTATAGGGTTGCCGATCTGTGAAGATCTTTGGCAGGACACGGTTGCTGACCATCTCAAGGATGCAGGTGCCGAGATCATGATATCGCCAAATGGGTCACCTTGGCGCAGGACAGCTTTGAGCGAACGTAGTGAGGCCTTGGGCGAGAAAGTCATCACCGAAGGCTTGCCTCTGATTTACGTTAATCAGATAGGTGGTCAGGACGAGTTGGTCTTTGATGGCTCATCTTTTTCAATGGCTGCGGATGGCTCAATTGTGCAATCCCTTAAGAGCTTCGTCGAAGATTATGATATTGCGATTTGGGAAAAGATCGATGGCGTTTGGACCTGCGTGCAGGCCAAGCGTGAAAAACAGTTGGGCGGTCATGAAGCAGATTGGAGGGCCATGTGTCTGGGGCTTGGTGACTATGTCAATAAGAATGGCTTCAAGCAGATTATTCTGGGCATGAGTGGCGGTATAGATAGTGCTATGGCGGCGACGATTGCTGTGGATGCTTTGGGACCCGAACGTGTTTGGGCCGTTATGATGCCGACCAAATATACGTCTGGTGATTCACTTGACGATGCCAAAGATTGCTGTGAACGGCTCGGTTGTCGCTATGATATTATTCCGATCAAACCGGCAATTGATGCTTTTGATCAAATGTTGGACCCATTCTTCAAAGACCTCCCGCCTTCTACGGCCGAAGAAAACATCCAATCGCGTGCACGAGCTCTAACATTAATGGCGCTTTCGAATAAATTTGGTCCGATGTTGGTGACAACAGGCAATAAATCCGAAATGGCCGTTGGCTATGCGACGCTTTATGGTGATATGTGTGGCGGCTATAACCCGCTTAAAGATGTTTATAAAACTGAAGTCTTCGCATTAGCGAATTGGCGCAATGAAAATACGCCAGATGATCTTTTGGGGGCAGATGAGCCGATTACGGAACGTATCATTACGAAGCCGCCTTCAGCAGAATTGCGTGAAGATCAAAAAGATAGTGATAGCCTACCTGAATATGACGTTCTAGACGATATATTGCTGGGTTTGATCGAACTGGAATTACCGATTGAACAGATATTGGAGCGCGGCCATAGCGAGGCGGATGTAAAGCGAATCCAGCGTTTGCTATATATCGCCGAATATAAACGTCGTCAGGCACCACCAGGTGTGAAAATAGGTAGTAAGAATTTTGGTCGGGATCGTCGTTACCCGATCACAAATCGATATCGTGATAAAATTCCCGAAGGTGAAATCTAATGTCATCACCCATTGTTCGTTTTGCGCCGTCTCCGACGGGTAAACTCCATGTCGGCAATGTCCGCACAGCTTTGATGAATGTACTTTTTGTTAAGAATCAGGGCGGGACATTTGTGCTTCGTATTGATGATACTGACCTTGAGCGCTCAACCGCCGAATATGAGCAGGGCATTCGGGATGATCTATCTTGGCTTGGCGTGAATTGGGGGCGAACCTTCAAACAGTCTGAGCGTTTCGAAATGTATGACGCCGCCGCCAATAAACTTCGCGAGGCGGGCTTATTATATGCGTGTTATGAAACCTCTGAAGAACTTGACCGTCAGAGAAAACTTCAACGTGTCGCTGGAAAACCGCCAATTTATAACCGTGCTGGCTTGTCATTGTCAGATGAAGAAAAAGCCGCGTTTGAGGCTGAAGGGCGCTCACCGCATTGGCGCTTTAAGCTATCAGGCGGAACTGTCACTTGGACCGATATGGTCCGTGGGGAGCAAAGCATAGATATGTCATCCTTGTCGGACCCCGTTTTGATCCGCGGCGATGGCTCTTATCTTTATACCCTTCCAAGCGTTGTCGATGATATTGAAGCTAAAATCACCCATGTCATTCGCGGTGAAGATCATGTGACCAATTCCGGTGCCCAGATCGAGATTTTTAAAGCTTTGTCAGATCACCTGCCTGAATTTGCGCATACGCCGCTTCTCGTGGGTGCGGACGGGAAATCACTTTCCAAGCGTTTGGGGTCGCTTTCCATGTCAGAATTGCGCGAACAATCAATAGAGCCGCTTACGATTGCGTCGCTTTTGGCTAAAATCGGAACATCTGACCCAATAGAAATTCGCCCTAGTCTTGATCAATTGGCGGAGGAGTTTTCTTTCTCAAAGATCGGTCGAGCGCCTGCACGGTTCGATGAAAAAGAACTTGTTTCTCTAAATGCGAAGCTCCTACAGCAAACGCCCTATGAGGCGATCAAAGACCGTATTGATGGGAATGAGTCATTCTGGACGATTGTGCGGGCCAATATTGAAAAGATTTCTGATGTTGAGGATTGGGCTAATATTGTTTTAAAGCCAATGTCGGGCGAAATTTCAGATGAGGATCAGGCGTTTTGTCAACAGGCGGCCGAGTTTTTGCCAGATACCATCAACTCTGAGACTTGGTCAGCCCTGATTTCACATCTTAAAGCGACTACGGACCGTAAGGGTAAAAGCCTCTTCATGCCGTTAAGGCTAGCCTTAACCGGGCAGGGACATGGTCCTTCAATGGACGATATGCTCGTTCTTTTGGGGGCCGCGAAAGCCAAAGCGCGTTTAGGAGGCGAAGTCGCCTGATCTGTTTGCCTCGTTAGTTTCTTGACGCGGAATATTAGGTTTATGACAATATAGATTTTAAGTTTTCACCTTAAGCCGTTGATTAAAAATAGTTATTTTAAAATTTATCGTCATGTATTTTCAGCGCGTCAGAAGTTTTTTAAAAAAAGATTGGTATTTTTAAAACCATGCGCCACAATGTCGCGTATTAGGGTTAATATCGATTTTAGGTCCCTTTTTAGTCGATATTGTTGAATCTGGACTTATCCCCTTTTGTCCAGACCCTTTTTTGGAGCTTCGACTATGCGTCGAAGCTCCATTTTTGTTTTTGCAATATACATTATTCCTCTAAGTCTCTTGGCAAAATTAGAGCCTCAAACCTCCAGCTTTTTGGGTCGAGCCAATCCTTTTTCTTATCTGCTTTACGTGACAGAACCGTACAAGCGCCCGTTGGGTAAGGATGAATGTCTCCCGTAAAATAGCTATGGAGTTCCGCCCAGCCAGGATTGTGCCCCAGTAACATGAGCGACCCATCAGGTTCGGCTTGGTTCGCGCATAGCTGCAAAACGTTTTGGCGGCTCGCATGGTAAAACTCTGGCGTATATTCGACAGTTTGCGGACCGGGGATAGCCCGGATAAGGCCCATGGCCGTTTCACGCGTGCGTTTCGCGTCAGAACTCCAAATGAGGTCAGGCGCAAAGCCTCGGGCATGGAGGGCCGCACCGACATTTGTAGCCGCGCGTCGGCCTCTATCATTCAGAGGACGTTGGTGATCGGATAGGCTCGCATCCGACCAAGACGATTTCGCATGACGCATAAGGAGTAAGTGATCCAACATGCGCGTGTCTTGCGCCTCTTAAGCTCATTTAACAATCATGGTATATTGACGCAGTCAAAGCTGGTGGGGCGAGACCTTTACCAAGCGTGACACCCTGTCTATAGCGGCGCAAATCAATCCTATTCCGCACGGGCCTGTCCATGTTCGATATTAAAGCAATTCGTGAAAATCCTGCTCTGTTTGATGAGCTCTGGGCCAAACGGGGGTTGGAGTCTCAAACGAAAAAAATTCTCGATCAAGATAAGCTGATCCGCAAAGCTAAACAGGTGGTTCAAGAAGCCGAAGCGGCGCGCAATAAGTCTTCAAAGCTCATCGGGGCGGCTATGGGCAAAGGCGATAAAGAAGAGGCTGAGCGTCTAAAAACCGAAGTCGCTGGCGCTAAAAATGTTATCGCAGCCATGGGGGCGCAAGTTGAGAGCGAGCAGGCCATGTTGCATAATTTGCTCTCAAGTCTTCCAAATCTACCCTTTCACGAGGTTCCAGACGGTGAGGGGGAGGAAGACAATGTTGAAATTAGCCATTGGGGGGAGCCTATAAAGCTCGAATTTGATCCAAAAGATCACGCTGATCTGGGTGAGTCCCTTGGATTAATGGATTTCGAAACGGCCGCTAAAATGAGTGGCTCCCGTTTTGTTGTTTTACAAGGCGCCCTTAGTCGTTTGGACCGCGCCATTGCGGCGCTCATGTTGGATATGCAAACTGCTGAAGGGTTTGTTGAGACAACACCGCCTTTCTTGGTCTGGGAGCGGGCGCTTTACGGCACGGGACAACTTCCGAAATTTGAAGAAGATCTCTATAAAACAACCGCCGATCATTATTTGATCCCGACCTCTGAAGTTTCGCTCACGAATATTGTTCGAGAATCCATTCTCGATGCGGGCGAGCTCCCAAAGCGCATGACCGCCTATACGCCGTGCTTCCGTTCAGAAGCCGGTGCTGCCGGGCGCGATACAAAAGGCATGATCCGTCAACATCAATTTAGCAAAGTTGAGCTTGTGACAATTTGCAAACCGGAAGAGAGTGAAGCTGAGCATAAAAATATGCTGCGCTGCGCAGAAGCCGTCTTGCAGAAACTGAACCTACCTTACCGCGTTGTTGAGCTTTGCACGGGTGACCTGGGATTTGGGGCACGCAAAACTTATGACATTGAAGTTTGGCTTCCGAGTCAAAATACCTACCGTGAAATTAGCTCGATCAGTAATTGCGGTGATTTCCAAGCGCGCCGCATGCAGGCCCGCTATAAACATGCGGAAAAAGACAACCGGTTTGTTCATACATTAAATGGGTCCGGCCTTGCTGTTGGGCGTACCTTGGTTGCCATTTTGGAAAATTATCAGAATGAGGACGGCTCTATCACCGTGCCAGATGCGCTTGTGTCCTATATGGGTGGTTTGGAAAAAATCACGTGAAAATCCTTTTGACGAATGATGATGGGGTAAATGCAAAGGGGCTATCTGTCCTAAAAGAGATTGCATTACAGCTATCAGATAATGTCTGGATTTGCGCGCCCGATACTGAACAATCTGCCAAATCGCGCGCCGTCTCTCTTCATAATCCGGTTCGCCTTAAAAAAATTGAGGAACGCGTTTTTTCCGTGACCGGAACGCCAACAGACTCGGTGATCATAGCCCTTAAAGCGCTTATGCCAGATGATCTTCCAGATTTGATTTTGTCTGGGGTCAATCGCGGACAAAATTTGGCAGAAGATCTTACATTTTCAGGAACCGTTGCGGGGGCCTTACAAGGCATGCAAATGGGTGTGCCATCAATAGCCCTTTCACTTGCCAAAGGGTTTCAAGGCGCCAGAAGCCTGCCTTGGGAGACGGCGCTTGAACATGGTGCACCGGTCTTGAAAGATTTGCTTGATAAGGGATGGGACAAATCTGTCGTCCCGAATATTAACTTTCCGGATAGGGCGCCTGACGCGGTCGAAGGTGTTCAATTCACACGGCAAGGTCATCGTGATTTTCAAATGACAGGTGTAGACCGCCGCTCTCATCCCAGAGGGGGTGATTATTTCTGGATGACCTATGGGGCCAAAATGTCAAATCCGGCCAAGGGGACGGATTTACGGGCGATATATGACGGATATATAAGTATTACGCCGCTGCATACGGATTTGACCCATCAAGCAAGTCTGGATAATTTCAACGCGTGAGTATTGATCCAGGCCTTATTGATATGATTATGCGGCTGCGAAGCCGTGGGATCTCGTCTAATCCGGTCTTACGCGGCATTGAACTCACGCCCCGCAAATTTTTTGTGCCAGAAGATAAACGTAATTTGGCCTATGAAGAGGCTAATGTTCCGATCGCCTGTGGGCAGACTTTGCCTCCTCCTATGACAGCGGCTCTAATGGCTCAACTCTCAGATATTCGACCGGATCAAAAAATCTTAACAACGGGCTTGGGGAGCGGTTATTTAGCGGCCATTCTTAGTCATATGACGACCCGTATTTATACCGTTGAACGGTATAAGACCTTGATTAGGGAGGCCGAAGTTCGGTTCAAACTTGTCGGGGTCAATAATATTGTAACGCGGCATGGTGACGGGCGTTATGGATGGAAAGGGCAAGCACCTTTTGATCGGATAATTTTGGGCTATGCTCTGCGCGCCGAACCAGATGGTCTTTTGGATCAACTCGCAAAAGGTGGAAAGTTATTGGCCGTTATAGACGGCATGTTGACGTCATTTGAAAAGGCGCGAACAAAAATTACGTCGACAGAACTTGTGCCGATTGATCTGGATATGGTCGAGGCGGGGAAATCCAAGACGCTTTAATTTTGGGCTATTTGTACTAGCTCAAAATTTTTGCCGGATGCATGCCGTCTACATAGCCCATAAAAGGATGATGAATTGAATAGCCAATCAGTTCTTGCGCACGTTTAGGGAGCTCTGCCGCTATCTCAGGCGGAACGGCAAGGAGCATATTTTCTAATTGTCGGGCCCATCCCACGCAATATTGCGGCGTGATAATTGTACGGGGCTTATCTGTGTGATTTGCGCCGCCCCGATGCCAGAGCGTGCTTTTGGCGATCATTAGCGAGCCTGCAGGTAATTCTGGTGTGACGATATCCAATATTTCGTCGCCCTTGCTATAATCCCGGTCATGTTTTTCAAAGACCTCTTCCGAGAATGTCAGAGGGCTTTGATCATCGCCCCATTTATGACTGCCGCGAATAAATTGTGTCGCCCCATTTTCTTGGGTCGTGTCATCAATGGCCCAAAAGGCTGAAAGCCCCCAAGCGTCGCGCGGGCGCGGCGCAACCATATGGGCATCATCATAATGCCAAGGTTGGACGGTTTCGTCCCTATGGAGCTGTATCGCAAGGCAGGCGGAGAGGCGTAAGCTCATGCCGAGATCGGCTTCGGCAAACGCTAAAGCGAGCGGGTGGATGGCAAGCTCGGCAAAAATGCGATCCTTGGCTAGCAATGCGTAGACACGATTTGTTCGCGTGCCTTCGAAATCATTTCTGCCTTTTAATGGAGTGTCGAGATATGGGGCTAAGGCGTCTTTAATGGCTGCAAGTTCATTGCTCGATAGGATGTTTTCGAAAACCAGATAGCCGTCTTCGTCATATTGAGACTTTGCGTCTGCAAAGCGGTCAAGGCCAAGCCATTTAGAAAGATCGGTCATGAGGTTTTGTAGCAGGAGAATTTTGGATGTCACCTGCATGGGGCGTATTCAGTGCTATAGCTGTGCGATACGCGTCACCCCTAATACGTCTTCCTAGGGCTTGTCCCTAGGATCTTTAATGCGGAGGTGGCGGGTGCTAATGCAATGAGGCGAAACAAGTGTATTAAAGACCCTCGGCACGGGGCCGAGGGCGACGATCGGGTGGGGAGGCTATAATCTCTCTCGACATTCTAAAATCAATGCTGGATTAGGATTAACCGGATTAAACCTAACCTTTATTTGAATCATCTACCCCCTGCCTGATCCACGCTTTCACGGTTTCGACGGAAAGGCGTTCCGGTCCAAAAATATCAATCTGGGTTTTAACGTCTTGGATTTTCACGTGGTCATTTTCAATTTTTAAAAACCTTTGGTTTGGATGTGGCTCTATTAGAAATGAATATTCATCTCTCGGCCATTCAATGTCTTCAAATAAAACAAGATAGCGCGCGCCAGGAAAACATATGCCGTGTTCATACTCACCGGACTGGCTTTCATGTGCATAATAACTCTTAATAGAGACAAATTCGGGGTCGTAAGTTTTATCCCTGTGAAATGAGTCTTTGAAATCTAGTTTCATTTTTCCCGACAACGCTTCGATTGGTGTGTCAAGGCCCGCGGAGAAACCGCTTTGTCTACGAAGGTCATTAGGTGAGGGGCAAACGTCGAACTTAAATTCACCATATCCGTCGATATTTGCAAAAAAGTCTTTGTCCTCCCTCACAAGCATATTGGGTTTAATGCCATTGACGAATTTATCAATTTCAATAACCAGCGGATGCCCAATATCTGAAATGGGTTCAAACTTATACAAGCCATGGTCATCCCCAAAGGCCAGATAAAGCTGATCTGGCGCCAGAGTTCGGTTATTTTCGAGAACGCAAGGTATTCTGGATCTAGACCAACTCGACCTCGGGTTTGAGATCAACAGCCCATCCCAAAAATTAAATGTTGGTGTCTCTTGAGCTTCTTGTTTTTGAGCCAATATGCCCGCCGGCAACATTTTGGGCACTTCTATTTCGTTGGACGCTAGGCTGTCGCCTTTGATGAATTTTAGAACATCCAGTTCGAGATATTGGGTTTTAAGGTCATCATGAGACTCTGAATGCCTCGCTTTTTCCAGAGCCTTTTCATAGTTTAATCTAGGCCTCACAACTGCAATCACACTCCCTTCGCCGAGATATGCGGATTTCAAATCTGCATTAACTTGATGATAAAGGTTTGAAGGATGAATCTGTGGAGAACAGGCGAGAGCGAAACTACTAAACGACAAGCCGGTAATAAAAATATAGACTGACAAAATCAAACGGGTGATGAGTGGGTCTGAGTTACGTTTCAAAGGCATAGAAAAACGGGTTGGAATTTTATCACGCGGTTCCATGATGATTAAAAAAGCACTCCCTTCCTGTATATGGCTCTGTTTTTGCCAGCGCCTAAGTCGATATTGACATATTCTATTGCGATTGACACGTCTAAATTTTCCAGCGCCTAAAAGGCTCATTCGGCATTTAGGACTCTCAAGTGAGGTGGCCGAGGGTTATTAAAAGTCAATTTTGCCGCAATACTGCCCTATTTAGGTGTTTGATGTTCGGAAACACCTCATATTTATCTAACATTCAAATCATACATCTATCTTGGAGAAAGAATATTTTTATTCGGAGTAATACATATCAAAACTGCTTTAGGGTAAAACTGCTTTTATCTTTTCTCATTGGTTGTTTCATGACGAGTTGTGATACCCCCGAGCAGAGCTCCCTCCATACATATTGTGATGCGGTGTATAATTGTGGGTATATTAGCTCAACCGGAGAAATTGTTATTCCGGCTCAATTCAAGCGAGTATTACCCTTCAATGAGTCAACGGGTTTAGGTGTTGTGAAAACAGCGTATAAATGGCGTTATATCAACAAGGATGGAATTTTACTGTCTGTTCCAAAATATCCGACCCAGCGAAACATAATAGGGAAGATCCATGTCAAATATTACAAAGGAAAGGGTGGCGTTTTTGGTGCAAATGGAGAGAGGCTTAATCCGATTGATTTCGATCAGGTGAAGTTGCCAAAACTAGACGGTAATCCAATTCGCGTAAAAAAAGGCAAAAAATGGGGCCTTTTAAATAAGAGCGGAGACGCAATCACATCGTTTCTTTACGATTTTATTTATGACTTTGAAATTGGAGGAACGGCAGTCGTTAAACTTAAAGACGCAGACAATAAAAATAAATTTGGAGTGATTAATCAGTTTGGAGAAATAATTATTCCTGTGAAATATGATGGTCTTTCCGGTTTTGGTAGCTACGGCGTAAACGATGCGGAACCTTCCATAGCAATACTCAATGACAAATACGGATTCGTGAACAGACGTGGCGAGATGGTTATTCCAACACAATTCGATCACGCGCAGAGGTTCAAAAACGGTCGAGCAGTGGTTCAATTAAATGGAAAAAAGGGATTGATAGATACAACTGGCAAAATTGTTGTGCCAATTAAATTTGATGAATTGTGGCATTTTGGAGTGGATTCTGTTCACATAAAACTAAATGGAAAATGGGGTTATATGGATATCAATGGGCAAATGATTATTTCACCTAGGTTTGATAAATCTGGCGGCATCCTGACTGAAGACAGGCCCGCCCGCACATATGTAAGGTCCAAATGGGGCTATATGGATCACACTGGAAAAATGGTTATTCCGGCTCTATATGATGTAGCTCTGGATTTTAAAGATAACGCGCGTGCACCAGTTAAACTAAATGGGAAATGGGGTCTTATAGATCACACTGGCAGGTTGATAATTTCGAATGAATTTGATTCCTTTAAGGTGTATGGAGATGTGGTGCGTGTGTCAAAAAAAGGAAAGTCGGGTATAATTGATTTGGTAGGAAATGTCTTAATTCCAATAGAATATGAAGAGGTGGTTGGATTTAACGAAATCGGTACTTATAGGGCGAAAAAGAATGGAAAATGGGGTCTTATACAAGTTGATGGGGAGGTTGTTCTTCCGTTTGAATTTGATGAGATTAAATTACAAAGTGAAGACGGTTTAATTACTGTAACAAAAGAGAATAATGAAGGACTTGTCGACAAAAATGGGAAAGTGATAGTTCCTATAATATTTGACAAAGCAAAGCCGTTTCGTGTTGAGTGGGATGGCAAGAGTTACCCGATAAAGCAGGACGGGACGCCAATCGGATTTAGCTATGCAGAGATTGATAGAAAACCGGTCGTCCAGTAGCAGGTCTTAGAGGGATGCGCGTTTGATCTACTTCTTTAAAATATCTTTATTTTCATAATGTTGGACATATTCCTTCGTTCGTGACCCTATTGCATTTTAACAAAATGTGAAGAGGCCTGCCTCTGTAACGTTTAACTTTTTAAGGAGTTTAATTTGCTAACCACACCTCGTGATGCTTTGGACCTTCTCAGGTCTCTAGGAGCGCCTAAAAGGCTCATTCGGCATTTGGAGCTTGTCGGTGAAGCGGCGGAAGATTTGATCAAGGTATTCCAATCTCTAGAGGTTCCATTTGATGATAAATTTGTTCGGTTAGGTGTCGCCGTTCACGACGCTGGTAAAATCCTTCACCCAAATGAACTAAATGATAAGGGGAGTCATCATGAACCAGATGGAGAGCGTCTACTCTTAGAAAATGACGTGCAATCAGAAATTGCCCGATGCTGTCGGAGCCACGCCCAATATAACGAGATGGAGGTTTCTTTTGAAGAACTCTTAGTGGCACTCGCAGATAAGCTCTGGAAAGGCAAAAGAGTTGCTGATTTGGAGCTGAGAGTAATAGATATCACAGCTGCATTGCTTGAGAAGAGTAGGTGGAATATATTCGAAACTCTAGATAGTTCATTTGAAGCCATTGCGTCGCAGGGTGAGGCGCGACTGGCTCGGAGTAGGGTGTAGTCGCTTATGTGTTCCCGCTTATATATGTGTATCGTCGAATAGGTCGTAAAAGGATGATGAATTGAATAGCCAATCAGTTCTTGCGCACGTTTAGGGAGCTCTGCCGCTATCTCAGGCGGAACGGCAAGGAGCATATTTTCTAATTGTCGGGCCCATCCCACGCAATATTGCGGCGTGATAATTGTACGGGGCTTATCTGTGTGATTTGCGCCGCCCCGATGCCAGAGCGTGCTTTTGGCGATCATTAGCGAGCCTGCAGGTAATTCTGGTGTGACGATATCCAATATTTCGTCGCCCTTGCTATAATCCCGGTCATGTTTTTCAAAGACCTCTTCCGAGAATGTCAGAGGGCTTTGATCATCGCCCCATTTATGACTGCCGCGAATAAATTGTGTCGCCCCATTTTCTTGGGTCGTGTCATCAATGGCCCAAAAGGCTGAAAGCCCCCAAGCGTCGCGCGGGCGCGGCGCAACCATATGGGCATCATCATAATGCCAAGGTTGGACGGTTTCGTCCCTATGGAGCTGTATCGCAAGGCAGGCGGAGAGGCGTAAGCTCATGCCGAGATCGGCTTCGGCAAACGCCAAGGCGAGCGGGTGGATTGCAAGCTCGGCGAAAACACGGTCTTTCGCCAGCAATGCATAGACACGGTTCGTCCGCGTGCCCTCAAAATCATTTCGGCCTTTTAGGGGCGTATCGAGATAGGGGGCTAGGGCTTGCCGGATAGATGTAAGCTCAGCTATTGATAAGACATTCTCAATAATGAGATAGCCATCTTCATCATAGCGAGATTTCGCCTCTAAAAAACTCTCGGTCCCAAGCCATTTTGAAAGATCAGCCATGGGTTTGTTTAGCAGGGAATTTTGAATTGTCACCTGTATGGGCTCTATTCAGAACCTTAGACTCGCCAAGGCGGATGGCGGCGATTTTTTCCGGCTTTGAACAGGCGAATGCGATTACCGGATGGATCGAGTATGTCCGCTTCTTCCCAGAGATAGGTCTTCATGTCGGGTGGGGCGAGGGGTGTGAGGTCGGTGTCTTTCAGGAAAGCCTGCAAATCATCAACTTCGAAATATATGAGGGGCCAGTCGGATGGTGGCGTCCAATCCTCAGGCACATCATGTAGGGATAATGTGGCGGGTTCACCGCCATCTGGAGGTATAGGGAATTCAAATCGAACATAGCGAGGGGCGCTATCGACGATGAGCGTGAGGCCGAGGCTTTGGTAGAATGCGATGCTTGCACTCATGTCTTTGGCGCCGAGTGTGACTTGGTTTAGACGTATTCCGTGCATTTAGGCCTATGGGTTATGTTGGTTTGCTGGGGTTTTATTTCGCGCTGTATATTGGTTTGTTTGTCTCATTTTAAAATAAAGAAACGAGCCAAATTCACTCGTTTCTTTATTTTATCAGTAGTTGAAGACGAAACAAACTAAGTCATTTTCCTCTCAAAGTTCTCGGCGATGGCTTCGAGATATGTTTCGGTGGTGAGCCAGCCTTGTGTGTCTCCGACGAGGAGGGCAAGGTCTTTGGTCATTTGACCGCCCACAATCGTTTCAACAACCGTGTCTTCCAGTCCCTTTGCAAATTTGATCAGAGCTTCATTGTCATCAAGCTTACCACGATGGGCAAGACCGCGTGTCCACGCAAATATGGATGCGGTTGAATTTGTCGATGTAGCTTCGCCTTTTTGATGATTACGGTAGTGACGCGTCACTGTACCGTGCGCCGCTTCGGCTTCCATTGTCTTTCCATCTGGCGTGAGCAAGAAGGATGTCATTAATCCAAGCGAGCCAAAGCCTTGAGCGACTGTGTCAGATTGCACATCGCCATCATAGTTTTTACAGGCCCAAATATAGCCGCCCGACCATTTCAAGGCTGCCGCGACCATATCATCGATGAGACGATGCTGATATTCACCGCCAAATTCTTCATAAGTGTCTTTGAACTCATTATCGTAAATCGACTGGAAGATGTCTTTAAAACGCCCATCATAGGCTTTGAGGATGGTATTTTTGGTCGATAGGTAAACCGGCCATTTGCGCTGAACGCCATAATTGAAAACAGCGCGGGCAAAGTCTTCGATAGACTTGTCGAGATTATACATGCCCATCAGCACGCCGCCCCCCGGGAAGTCGAAAATTTTCTGTTCTATAACTTCGCCGTCTTCGCCTTCAAATTTTAGAGTGGCTGTGCCTTTTCCAGGAACAAGAAAGTCTGTGGCTTTATATTGATCCCCAAACGCATGCCGCGCGATGACGATAGGTTGAGTCCAGCCAGGGACGAGACGCGGTACATTTGAACAGATAATGGGTTCACGGAAGACCACCCCGCCAAGTATATTACGGATTGTGCCATTTGGTGAGCGCCACATTTTCTTAAGATCAAACTCCTTAACGCGGGCTTCATCAGGCGTAATGGTGGCACACTTAATACCAACATTATGTTTTTTAATGGCATTGGCTGCATCAATTGTGATTTGGTCTTCCGTCGCATCGCGCGATTGGATCGATAGATCATAATCTAGAAGATCAATGTCGAGATAAGGGTGGATCAAACGTTCCTTGATCATATCCCATATGATACGTGTCATCTCATCGCCGTTCATATCGACGACCGGATTTGTTACCTTGATTTTGGCCATTATTTCCTCATTAAGCGTGCTTCGAGTTTCTGGACTCGGTCATAACACCCTAGCTCGTCAACATAAAGCCGGAATATAATGCGCAATAAAACAGGGAAAGCGGTCAAAGACCAATTAGGTCGTGTTGTAGATACGGCTAAACAAGCTGCGCCTATCGTTATATTGGTAAGACCTCAACTTGGTCAGAATATTGGAGCCACAGCGCGCGCAATGTTGAATTTCGGTCTAACGGAACTTCGGCTTGTTGCACCAAGAGATGGATGGCCTAATCCGGACGCTGATGCGATGGCGTCTGGGGCTCTGCCAGTTTTAAAAGAAGCGAAACTATTTGAAACGGTTGAGGGTGCTGTCTCCGATTTAAGTTATGTCTTGGCAGCTTCTGCGCGCCGACGAGAATTAGAAATCCCGGTCGTCGGGACAGATATTGTTGGCGGTGAAATGCGCGCCCATCTTGAGGGTGGGGTGGGCGTATTATTTGGCCCTGAAAAGGCCGGCTTAACCAATGCTGATGTCGTTTTAGCCGATGCGATCCTGACCTATCCGGTAAACCCAGCTTTTCAGTCCCTGAATTTGGCGCAAGCGGTTAACGTCTTTGCTTTTCTATGGGCTCAGAGTGGCGAGGTGAAGGTCCCCAAGATTTTTGAAAATGTTCGCAGTGATGTGGCCGACCGTAAGGACTTGACGCGCCTATTTGAACATTTGGAAGATGAGTTGGACAAAGCTGGTTTTTTCTTCCCCCAAGCCAAGAAGCACCTCATGCAGCAAAATATACGCGCACCCCTTACACGGGCAAAGATGAGCGAACAAGAAGTTCGGACCTTTCGGGGTATTGTAAAAGCTTTGGCGAAAGGTCGGGGCGAGGCTAGAATAGACCGCAAGGAATAAGGGCGCGTAAAGGCACCCAATGCATCAGAATTTAAAGCCTGCTTGTTACACGATTTGTTAGATTGATGCTTTACTCGACAGACGCTTTCGGTCAGGACGCCGGAATGAAATATTTGGGCTATTTTATCGTTCTATGTGCGGGGATCGCTGGATTTCTGGGTGTACGGATTTGGGTCTTATTAGTCCTCGCCCTTTTATCAAGTTTTACATTTTTAACAGCCCGTCGGCAAAATTTGAAAGACATGCCACAAGCGCCGGATCAAAATATGCTAATTGATGGAATGTTTTTACTTTTCTCCCAGCTCTTGGTTTTATTTGTGGTCTATCTTGTGGGGGTCTTTATTGCCGGACCCGGTGGAGATCTTTTTATGAGACCTTTTGAGCGGTCTTAGTGCTATCTGACCTAAGTCTTGATTTTGTTAAAGCATCAAAGGCGAATATTACGACACCGGTCCAAATGAAGAAAAAGCAAAATCCATGGGCTGGCGTAAACTTGTCTCCAAAATATAACCCGCATATAAATTGAAGCGTTGGGCCGACAAATTGGATGATGCCTAATGTTGAAAGTTTGATATTTCGCGCGGCAAAAGCAAAGGCTAGGAGCGGGAAAACGGTGAGGGGGGCTGCTAATAAGATAAGCAAATCTGTATCTATCCCATATTGGCGCCAGACGAGATTTCCTTGAGACCCCGTCCAAAGTAGGAAAGCGAAGGAGGGGATAAATAAAATTGACGTCTCAATAAAAAGGCCTGGCATGGCGCCAACGGGGATGACTTTACGTAAAACACTATAAAGCCCGAAAGTGATTGCGAGACTTAATGCGATATATGGAAATACACCGCCTTTAAGCGTCAGAATAGAGACACCAATAAAGGCGCAGCCTATCGCAAGGATTTGAAGGCGCGATAGCTTTTCTTTAAAAAAGACGATGCCCAGAACAACATTGAATAATGGGTTTATATAATAACCCAAACTGGCTTGAAAAATCTGACCTTGCTGAATAGCCCAAATGTAAATGCCCCAATTTGCCCCGATTGCGATGGCCGAGAGTGTCAAAAGGAGAAGGGTTTTGGGCGTGAGGCAAGCTCTTATCGTTTCAGAAATTTGTTTCCGAAATAGCAAAACCAGAAAGCCAAGCGGGATCGACCACACAATCCTATGTGCTAATAGTTCGAGGGCGGGCACATGACGCGCAGCAACAAAATAAATCGGTAAAAGCCCCCAAATGAAATAGGCCGTTAGTCCGGAAAGCAGGCCGGCCTGGCTATTTGTCAATTTTTTTTGTGTGGTAGGGTCCGGCATTATGGCCCCTTGTCACTTTCGACCCGAATTGCCAACTGAAAAGCGATGGTTGACACAGACCGAAAAACCGCTAGTTAGCGCGCTTCATTACGGGAAGGTGTGGTGCCGCCGTTGTAATCGCTGCCTCAAAGGGAGGCGAGCCGGGCCACGTCACAATAGAAAGGACGATGGCTATGTCCAAGCGTCATTCGACCAAATATAAAATTGATCGCCGTATGGGCGAGAATATCTGGGGTCGCCCAAAATCACCTGTCAATAAGCGCTCTTACCCTCCGGGACAGCATGGTGCCAATGCAAGACGTGGTAAATTGTCAGACTTTGGTACGCAGCTCCGCGCCAAACAAAAACTCAAAGGCTATTACGGCAATATCACGGAAAAACAGTTCCGTAGAACATATGATCAAGCGTCTCGTATGAAGGGCGATGCATCTGAAAACCTGATTGGTTTGTTAGAGCGTCGTCTTGACGCGATTGTTTACCGCTCAAAATTCGTCCCAACGGTTTTTGCGGCTCGCCAATTCGTCAATCACGGTCATGTTCTTGTGAATGGTAAAAAGGTCAATATTCCGTCTTATCGCTGCAACGAAGGTGACGTCATTGAAGTGCGCGAAAAATCACGCACAATGGCTTTGGTTCTAGAAGCCCTAGGATCTGCAGAACGTGAAGTTCCAGAGTATATTTCACTCGATCCAAAAGCCATGAAAGCTGAATTCCTTCGGACTCCATCTTTTGATGAAGTGCCTTATCCGGTCGTGATGGAACCAAATCTAACCGTGGAATTTTATTCCCGATAGATTGTTTTCAAATGTAATTTTGAAAACCCGTCAAGCAATTCTTGGCGGGTTTTTTATTATCCACGTGTCCACATAATGCGGTAGTTTTCACTCCCGTCGCGCAATTGAACGCGTTCACTGAAGTGATAGAAACCAGTATTTGGCAGTTTAAATTTCTGCGACCCTTTAGTTCCATTTATTTGGACAACTTGCTCATTTACGATTTGACACTTAAAAATTTCAACGACCCACACGCGGCGACATTGGTGAATTGCAACGTCCAATTGTGCACCTGTTGGTAAGTTGTAGCGAATGGAAACATCTTGCCCCGCCGTTATATAGGCGCGTTCCATCTGGAACATATCGACATATGGGCCGACGAATTTTCCGTAAAAACTGTCGCGATCCAAGCTTTTCTTAGCAGAATTTACATGCGAACTATCTGCAAGTTTGATAATCTCAGTGGGTTTGACAAAAGCTGGGATGTAATGAAATCCGATATAAATCATAAGACCACCAAAAAGTAAGGAGAGCCCAGAAAATATCGTACGCAAGATGCCCAATCGCTTGCGTTTTCGCAATCCTACGCGATCATTTAAATATTCTGCATGAAAGCCGCCAATTCCGGCTTTTCGTCTTGATTTTAGTCCAACGCCAAATGACATAATAGCCTCCTCATTCTAAAGCGCCCATTAGCGGATAGCTGAGACGAGTATAACAGAGTGAGGTTAGCGTGGGATTAAGTTGGAATTAGCTAGAGATTTACCATTTAATTATTTGTTTTGATGTCTTTTTCTTTCAAGAGTGCTTGAAGCTCGCCGGATTCAAACATTTCACGAACGATATCACAACCGCCGACAAATTCCCCTTTTAGGAAAACTTGAGGGATGGTTGGCCAATTGTTGAATTCTTTAATTCCTTGACGAATATCCATGTCTTCGAGGACGTTGACGCTGGCATATTCAACACCCAGATAGTCAAAGACTTGAACGACAGTCGACGAAAATCCACATTGCGGAAAGACAGGCGTGCCTTTCATATAAAGGACAACGTCATTCTCATTTACAGTTTTTTCGATTTGTTCTTTGGCAGACATAGTTGAGTTCCTATTGCTAGAGTCAGGAGTTAGTCATCCAGACCACAATAATCAAGACGTCTCTGCTATTCGTGTTTCGAGGGCTAAGGCGTGTAATACACCACCCATCTTACCTTGAAGTGCTGCATAGACCATCTGATGTTGGGCTACTCTAGATTTTCCCTTAAAGGCAGCGCTTGTCACGACCGCTTTCCAATGATCATTATCACCGGCCAGATCCGTCATTTCGACTTCAGCATCAGGTAAAGCGGCTTTAATCATGGCCACAATATCCTCTTGCGCCATGGGCATTAAGCTTCACCTGACATAAGGTTAGGCAACCAGGCTTCATTAGCGGTGCGAAGGTCTGATAAGGCGACATCGAAACCGCCAACGGCCTTTAATCTGTCACCCCCAACTTTTCCGATTACTTCTGCATGGATTCCTTTGGCTTTGGCCGTTGAAATGATTGGATTGACGGAATGTTCCTCTACAGCGAGTAGGTAGCGCCCTTGGTCTTCTCCAAAGAGCCATCCATGTGTGAGCCCGTTAGGTGCTGCATTGATTGACATACCTTGGCCACTTGCAAAGGCCATTTCACAGGCTGTGACGGCCAATCCGCCGTCTGAACAATCATGAACGGCATTTACCCGGCGATTACGGATTAGTTTACGAACATAGTCGCCATTTAACTTTTCTTTTTCCAGATCAACGGGAGGTGGAGCTCCGCTTTCACGCGATAGAATTTCAGCCAGATAGATAGATGCACCCAGCCATCCCGTTGTTTCGCCAATGAGGATAAGTGTGTCACCTGCATTCGCACCACTTAATGTCATATGTTGTTTGAGGTCAGGTATGAGCCCTACACCGCCAACAGCTGGGGTTGGAGGAATGGCTTGCCCATTGGTTTCATTGTAGAGGGAAACATTTCCTGAGACGACAGGGTAATCAAAGGCCCGACAGGCTTCATTCATGCCTTCAATAGCGCCGACAAATTGACCCATAATGTCGGGTCGCTCGGGGTTTCCGAAATTGAGGCAATCCGTGATGGCAATTGGATCTGCGCCAACACATGTCAGATTTCGCCACGTTTCAGCGACACATTGTTTACCACCTTCATAGGGATCAGCATGCACATATCGCGGCGTACAATCTGTTGTAATCGCGACAGCCTTATTAGATCCATGTATACGGACAATTGCGGCATCGCCACCAGATTGGCTGCTATCAACTGTATCCGTCATCACATGGCGATCATATTGTTCCCAAATCCAGCGTTTAGACGCGATATCCGGGGATTTCATGATACGCAGAATCGCGTCATTATAGTCTTGGGTTTCATGGATGTCTTGAGTCTCTAAAACATCACGTTTGGGCGTCTCAACATATGGACGATCATAATTTGGCGCATCATCGGCGAGGGGTGATATTGGGATATCGCAGACAGTTTTGCGGTCATGCTTTAGGACGAGGCGACCTGTATCCGTTGTTTTACCAATTTTTGCGACGTCCAATTCCCATTTTTCAAAAATATCAAAAGCGAGTTGTTCTTTCCCAGGCTTGATGACCATCAACATGCGTTCTTGGCTTTCAGACAGCATCATTTCATAGGCTGTCATATTGGGTTCGCGTTGCGGAACAAGATCTAGGTTAAGCTGAATGCCAACGCCGCCTTTGTCAGCCATTTCAATCGATGACGAGGTAAGTCCCGCAGCCCCCATATCCTGAATGGCAATAATGGCATCAGTTGCCATTAATTCTAGGCAAGCCTCAATAAGAAGCTTCTCCGTGAACGGATCTCCGACTTGGACGGTCGGGCGTTTTTCTTCACTTGCATCATCAAATTCGGCTGACGCCATGGTTGCGCCGTGTATGCCGTCGCGTCCCGTTTTCGATCCCACATAAAAGATTGGATTGCCGACCCCTTTGGCAGCTGAGTAAAAAACATTATCCGTTCGAGCCAGACCGACGCACATCGCATTGACCAGGATGTTCCCATTATAGCCTTTGTGGAAATTCGTTTCACCGCCAACGGTTGGCACACCCACGCAATTTCCATAGCCGCCAATGCCTGCAACGACGCCGGAGACAAGGGTTTTGGTTTTTGGATGGGTAGGTTCACCGAAACGTAGCGCATTCATCAATGCGATTGGGCGGGCGCCCATGGTGAAGACATCACGCATAATTCCGCCAACACCCGTAGCAGCGCCTTGATAAGGTTCAATATAGGATGGGTGGTTATGGCTTTCCATCTTGAAAATGATGGCGTCTCCATCATCAATATCTATGACACCTGCATTTTCACCTGGGCCTTGAATGACGCGCTTTCCCTTTGTCAAAAACTTTGCCAAGTGACGCCTTGAAGATTTGTAAGAACAGTGCTCGGACCACATGACCGAGAATATTCCAAGTTCTGTTAGGTTTGGCTCACGTCCCAATCGATCCAAAATGATCTCATATTCAAATTCGCTTAGACCATGCTCCGCCACAATCTCGGGCGTTATTTCACTATTTTTCTTCGCCATTAGAGTGACTCGATAATTGATTTGAAAAGACCAAGGCCATCTTCACCGCCATGTAATGCGTCAATGGCGCGTTCGGGATGCGGCATCATCCCGAATACATTGCCATCAGAGTTAACAATTCCGGCAATGTCATTGCGAGATCCATTCGGGTTATCAGCATAACGGAATGTGACAAGCCCTTCTTTTTCGATTTGATTTAAGGTGTCTTTATCCGCGAAAAAATTACCGTCATGATGGGCGATTGGAAAAACAACTTCGGATTTAGGGGCGTAATGTTTTGTGTATCTCGTATTCGCATTTTCGACTTTGAGGCGCTCAGCTCGGCAAATATATTTCAAGTTTTTATTGCGCATTAACGCCCCAGGAAGCATGCCAGCTTCAGTTAGGATTTGGAACCCGTTGCAAAATCCTGCAACAGCAAGCCCTTTTTCAGATTTTGCTTTAATGTCTCTAACGATAGGTGAGCGAGACGCTATAGCGCCTGAGCGAAGATAATCTCCGTAAGAAAAACCGCCCGGCATGACGACGAAGTCTATATTAGCGGGGAGGGTTGTTTCGCGGTGCCACACCATAATTGGGGCACGCCCTGTGACTTTTTCAAGTGCGACGGCGGCGTCGCGGTCACAATTCGAACCGGGAAAACGAATAACTGCCGTTTGCATTAGTCTTCAATCTC
>CAYTLJ010000030.1:19505-21575 GCA_964438555.1 uncultured Algimonas sp. | reverse complement strand
CCCTGTCCTTGTCCATTCCCAAGACTACCAAGACCACTATTGGCCTCTCTGACCATTTCTTCCCACGCCTCTTCTTCTTGACGCTTAATATATTCATCTGATTTCGCAGCCTCTGATGGCTCAAAAGCCGCATCAATGGGCTGGCCTGGTCCGGCTTTGGCCAAAGCTTTCGCGCGTTGTTTGTTTAGGTGGCGACGCGAGTCTTGGTTCAAGCGATCAATCGCTTTGACTTCACCGCCCCAAATATCACCACCCGTGCCCTGATCATTGGGGTTTTTGAAGATATCTTCGAAAATATCACGCGTATCACGCTTTTTCTGGGAATTTCTCCAATCATCCTCGGATTGATCGGTCTGAACGGTGTCTGGGTTCGCTGGATCGACGGGTTCTGTCGAATCCTGTGCAAAAACAGGCACTGAAAGTGCGGTTAACAAGAGCGATAAGGTCAGATTTCGTATCATCATATCCTATCTATAGCACAAAAACTCTGAGTGCGGGATGAATATTGCGTTACTTTCGAACAACTCTAAATCCTGTGAAATCATTCGTATCGCCGCGGCGTTGAACGACTCTGGTGGAATAACGCAGGCCGTCAGCGCCAGAAAACCACGATCCACCTCTAACAATACGTTGGCTACAGGAGCCTCTAGCATCTGCGCTTCCGTCAACAGGCGCATCTCTGAGATTGAGCGTATTACAGTCTAAGACCCATTCAGAGACATTGCCGATCATATCCTGTATGCCAAATTTATTCTTGGATAAGCTTCCGACTGGCAAGGTTCGATCAGCCGCCAAATCTGTGCACGCTTGATTTGCCCAAGGTAGCCCGGACTCTTTTGAGGCTCCATTTGCAAAGGCACAGACGGCTTTGGGCGAGCCGCCCGGATAAACAGATTTCTCGCCGCCACGGGCCGCATATTCCCATTCCGCATCAGATGGAAGGCCGTAAGGTTTCCCTGTCGTTTGGGACAGCCATTCCGCATAAGCCACCGCATCCGACCAGCTCACATTTATGACTGGACGGTTTCCACGCCCCCAACCATTATCACCTGGAACGGCACCACAAGCCCCCGCGCTGACACAGGCCTCATATTGTGAAAAGGTCACTTCAGTGACGCCGATAGAAAAAGGTTTTGAGAATGTGACAGGCCTTGCAGGCTTTTCATTGGGCTTTGCCTCCCCGTCATCCGGCCCCGCGCCAAGATTAACCGTTCCGGTTGCAAGGGTGACCATGGTCGGACAGGTCGCACAATCCTGGAATGTTTTCCCCGGTGAAGGCCTTAGGTCTTCAAGCCGTTTAATGGCCTCAGGCACATATTTGCCTTGCGGAAAACTCGTTAAATATTGTTGATAGGCATCAGCGGTCTTCGTCGCATTTGCAGCTGCCCAAGCCGCTTCATCCGCTTCGCTCGCACGGAGACGGTCTATTCGCGATTGCGCTTCCGCCGCATTTTTACCGGCCGGAAATTTAGACAAATAACCTTCATAAGCTGGGATCGTATTTGCCTGTGCCGCGGCTTGCCATGCAGCCGCTTCTTGCCGTGCGGCTTCTTGCGCGTTTTTACGCCTTGCTTCTTCGGCGGCCTTTATTTCGGCAATTCTTTTTTGTGCCTCAGCCACATGAAGCCCGTCCGGCCAGGCTTCGATATAATCTTCATAGCCCTGGATTGTGTCACGCTCTTGTGCCGTCGCCCAAGCTTCATTGTCGAACTCATTAATAAGGCGAATGGCATCTTCTTTATGCCGTCCATTTGGAAAGGCCTCCAGATAATCTCGGTAGCCTTTAACCGTATCAATCTCTAACGCCTTGACCCATGCCTCATCATCAGCCGATTTCGGTGGCGGCGTATCCTCTTTTTCGTCAACAATTTTCTCCGCCTTTTCAATGACGGGAAGCTCGTCTGAAATAACGACTTTTGATGTGAGCCACGCCGCACCGCCCCCCACAATAAGGAGAGCAAGCAAACTCACAGTCCATTTTAACCAGGGCGCGCGTTCTTCGCGAACGGCGAACCCGCCTCGCTCATGCGGTGCCACCCAACTATCTTTGGATTCTACAGGCGTTTCTAC
>CAYTLJ010000030.1:7868-19405 GCA_964438555.1 uncultured Algimonas sp. | reverse complement strand
CGTTCTTCTTTATTTTGAACCAAGCTCTGGATCAAAACAAGGACAGCAGACATGATGAGCGCAAGGAGGGTTGTCGTAAAGGCTACGCCCAGACGCGAGGTCACCTGATAAAGGAAGTCATCTGCTTCGGCATTTGCTGGCACGCCTGCATATTGCAAGGCAAACATAATCCCCATCACGGTTCCAATAAACCCAAGGGACGGAATCAGCCAGGTCAGATAACGCAACATGGAATAACGAAGATCGATTTCATGCATATAAAGTTCTAAGGACGAATTTAGGACGGAAATGGCTTGATCCTCATTTCCGCTAACACGAAATTGGTCGATGGTGCGCGAAATCATACGCGGCAAAAAGGCACTTAGTCCGAAACGCCGTTCCGAAATACCTGACTTAATCCGGCGCAAGGTCTGATCATCTAATTGACGCCCATCCGTTGGAAGATAGCCACGTTTGAGTTGGTTCTCTTCGTCACTGGCGGCTGACCACCTCAGGAAAATTTCGCCAAAACCAATGAAGAGTGAGACCCACATTACATTTTGAACGGTAAAGGGCCAGAAACTCGCATCTGCATCTAACAGGATCTCTTGCAAGGTCGGTGAAGCCGTAAGACGAATTATACCTATGGTCACAATGGCGCCAATAATGGCAACAAGAAACACAAAAACTCTGCGGATAATATTATTCATATTGCTCATATCCCATGTCTAATCACATACGCCTCTATTCGTCGAGGCCAGGGCCATAAATTGCCCTTTATTTTTCGCCGCCAGTCTTTCCATAAACTCAATTGTGCCGCGAAAATCAAAATAATTTCCAACGACAACGGAATGGATTTCCTTGCGTCCGTTATTACGCCGCGAAATTTCATCCGCCAATCGTATGGGTGACAACCCATTATTAACCGCTGGGTTTGGCAGACCATCACTCACCAAAAAGATCGCCTGACCAGGTCCAGCAAGCATTTTGTCAAAGGCATGTAACATGGAGGCCGATCCACCAAATTGTCGGGTGAGTGTTTTCCCAAAATCAATTGCGCTTGTTTTCGTGCCGCCCGCATTAATCTGACGCAAGCGTCCATTGGATGGCCATTGCCTTAATTGAGGCCCACGGTCGGTTTGCTGAAACCCGACGACTTTGACGGCATGGTTATCTTGCAGGGATAAAATTATACGCTCAATAGCCTTATTAATACTGGCCTCATGCCCGCCCATACAGCGGCTCATATCGACAGCCACGATGACATCATCTGCCGTTGTATTCATACCCAAAAACCGGAAGGATACCGTTGCGGGCTCAGGCGTTGGTCCGGGCTCTTCTTCGATCGGTTCAGGCTCTGGCACAGCGGGCGGCGGTGTTGCCGCGGCTTGTTTTTCTAGGAGGTCAGCTTCCGCCGCACGCAATCGGTCTAAGAGTTCTTGCGCGTCAGATTTGATATCGGATACATTTTGACGTTTAGCCGACCGTTTCACTTCTAGGGCTTTACGTTTTTCTTCTGTTTCGACTGAGCTGTCTTCGGCCGCGCGTAAAAGTTCTGCAATCGCATTATCAGGCGTTTTTTCGCGAAGTTCATTTTGATAATATGGAAGCAGTATAATCGCCAAAAGCGCAAAGGCTCCCATTGCCGCCGCAAAGAGATCAATGGCTGACATTGAAAAAACTTCGATTGTGCGTTCGCTTCGGCGTTTCATCGTGAGCGCCCCACAAATTCACCCCGATTGCGATTGGCTAATTCTTGCAGAAATAGCGTGAGTCTTTTATTCGACGTGTAATCGCCTATCGCCACGGTATGAATTTCAGCACGACCCCGGTTTCGATTGGTTACATTGCGAATTATCTGATCTGGGCTGCCATCATCTGGGGCCCCATCACTGATCAGGATTAAAGCTTCGGGTCTAAGATTAAGCGACCGGATCAATGCATTTTGTGTCGGTGTTCCGCCCCCAAAATTTCGCGGCAAGCGATCTACAAATTGCCTCGCCTGGGACAAGGTCGAACTATCGGCGCGTACTAACTGTCCACTGGGGGGAAAACTCTGATAGGTCGGTCCCCCACGATAACCCATAATCGAAAACCGATTATCTGGTTTCATCTGAGACAGAATTTCATTGAGCGCTTGCACCACATTGGACCTGTGCTCTTGCATGGAGCCTGACATATCGACAACAATCACGACATCTCGTTTATCCGTTGCCAATCCCAAAATAGAGAACGGAACACCACGATTGATGGATCTGGGCGGTTCAGGCGGATCGGGCTCTGGATCGGGTTCGGGTTCAACGGGTTCCGGGAGAGGTTTTGGATCTGGAATTTCGATCTCAGCCGTTTGCTTGAGGACTTCTTGTAACTTGGCTTCTGTCTCACTCATTTCCGTTTGGGTTGTAAGATATTGTTTGTCGAGCAAACGAATTTCGGATTGAATGGCGCGTATCGCCGCCATTTCAGTTTGTTCACTTTCAGCGGCAAAACGACGTTTACGGACTTGTTCCTCTAATTCTTCCATAGAGACCTCTGTGCCGCCTAATTTGTAGTAGGGGAAAAGGACCAAGACGATGAGAATAAATGCGCCGAGCGCTGCCGCAAAAAGATCAAGCGCAGAGATTGAAAAGACAGAAATGGAGCGCCGTTTAGACCGCATTATAACTTATCTGCCGCCACCAAAAAGCCTGATAAGGCGGTAAAGGCGTTCCTGTTTGGCTTTTTGCCTTGCGGCCTCATTGAGATCGTTCGAGATCCGCACAGAATCGCCTAAAATTTCACGGTCCATTTCAGCGTTAATCGTATCATTTGAACGTTTAAGTCGACCGTCAAGATCATTCATAAAAAGCGTCTCTAATTCCGCAATATCGGTCTCAAAAGCGGCAAATTCCAGAGCGTCACGCTGCGCTATGAGCGAGGTGGAATAGGTTTCCGCAACCCAGCTCCATTGCGCGTCTTCTGTTGCACCAACACCGTCCAGGCTTTCAGTTAAAATTTGTCGCAAATATAGCGCGTCTTCCGTAATAACGGCGTTAAATTCGGGGTTTAAAAGCGTCGCATCAAAGGCTTGTAGACTTTCCATTTGTCCAGAAATGAAAACTTCGCAATCAACAGCGAAGCCAATCATATGGTTCATACTGGAAACAATAATTTCTGGGGCGGCTTGTCGTAAGACTGGGTTAGCAACATCTTCAATGACCTCCAAGACGGGTGTGTCCTGAGGAATTGCGGGTTGACCATAATGATCAAGAAGCGCCTGCATTGGCCCGTCAGCACCATAAGCCGTGTCCTGCATGAGCTTAAAAAATTGATAGCGGACAAGCGCATCATCTGTCGGAAATGTCGCCATTTGTGCGATACATTGGTCTTGGTTATGCGCAGGCACAACCACAGTATTTTCGATAGAGACGCTCTCTGGCTCGGGGACAGCTGGCGCGTCTTGTGCGACCGCCAAAAGCGGCGCGATCGTAAAACCACCTAACGCAATCCCGCTTATTGCAAATCTTATGACACGCTTAGACAACATTAATTTATGGATCCGCCACTAAATCCATCAAAGAGCGAAGCCGGCGTCAACTCTGAGGCCCCCTTATCGACACCGTTTTCATATCGTCTAACCTGGTCTGGGCGACCCGAAACCGAGACACGAACGGTGCCATCTGGTTGGCCATTCGCAAAGCTACCTTCATATGACACGGAGCCAAGAGATGAATGACGTATCATTAGCCCCGGCCCGTCCGCCAAGCCTCCCTTTGCATAGCCGTAAAATTCCGTGGTGGTATCGGCATCTTCTATGACAGCAACGCCAGACCCATTGGCCACGCCATTTTCGCAAACACCTAACCAACTCCCGCGTTTGGCACGATCAGCGCCGAGATAGGCGCAATGGGTTGCCACCGTATCAAGGGAGCGTTGTTTTGATGTATAGATATCCTGTAATTTGGCCTGTAAGTCTTCATAACGAATGGCTGTAATCGTTTCGTTGGAATCTAGTAGATCAAGTGTCACAGAGGTTTGTTGCTCTAGAGCCGGAACAATCGAATTTAAAAAATTATTTCCGACAAGCGCTGAGCGCTGCGAAAGCGAATAGGCCTCAAGGCCGGCATAAATCGCGCTATTAATGGCGAGATTCGTCAGAACGCGATTTCCAACATTTTGATTCGCATCTCCACCAGATTGAGACGCCGCAACACCACCTGCGACTGCCCCAAGAACAGCCAAGGCCGTGGCCGTATTTTGCTTGCGCGCAAGATCGCGGCGCGTTTCCAGTACCTTCTGTTCAGCGGCGACCATATCTCTAACTTGTTCGCCCAAGGCACCATTATGAATACCGTCAAAAATCCGCAAGGATTGGACCGAGAGGTAATTGCGTTGCGCATCCAGCAAACGCTCCGCATAGGCAAGGCGCGCATTGTAATCGGCTTGATCGCTGCCTACGAATGTAAGGGCTGCCAAGCTTGGATCAAATTCGGCTACATTTGCGGCTCGCCCCATCATGACCGCTTTTTCTGTATCAATCCCATTTAGAAGCGCAACGATCCGGCGTGCAAAGGCATCTGTATAAATATCGTCAAGTGGATCAACGCTTCCATCTGATGCCCCTTGCAAAGCATATATATCGGCCTCCGTAATCCGTAATTTCTCAACCGGCACCGTCATAACAGAATTGCTCTCTGACCTCAGGCCGAGTTTTTCAGATGAGATATCAGCAGGCGTATCATTCGTAATATACGATATGAAATCGAGTTCCGGTGTAACTGTTTCGAGATTGCCCGACTGCAAAGCTTTGATCGTTTCTAAGGCGTTTTCGCGACCTTCCGCGGCGGCGCGTGTCACAAGTGGACGAGACGCCATAAGCAATCCATGTGTTGGAGCGGCGGCACGGTGATCTGTACGAACAGTGACTAAGGGCGTGATAAGATCGCCAAACGTAACCGGTACATTGCCCATCAACCTTTTACTGTCCGGAAAACTATATGTGGCAAAATCAACAGACAGGACAGCTGGCAGGTTTTCAGCCGCAGTCATCGGTTTTGACGTTAATTCACCGCCATCTCCCAAGGTAATTTCATGCGGAGACAATAGGACAGAATGTTCAGGAAGCTTTGCAGCAAGTTCCTTGTAAAGCGATAAGGCGAAATAGTTAGATTTTACAACGGAGCTATCTGCAATCGCAACCGTCTCGATCGTATTAGTCACGCCTTTACGGGTAGACCCGCCAATTGCGCGTTTTGCATAGGCGCGGTGGAAATCATCTTTTGCGTCTTCTGTGATCGTCGCTGGATAGCGCACGACCACCAAAACACCACCATCAGGCACCTTTGCCTGTAAGGATTCTGTCGGGGCCGATTGATTGACAGCAGAGGTTTTAATACCCGGCGCCGTTGACGCACAGCCTGTTACGATACCGCCCAAACCAAGCAGGGAGGACGCAAAGAGTAAATTTTTCAACATATTAGCCCTCTAAAATCCGAGTAACATCTCTGTACAGCCTGTCGCATTAACCTTTGCTGAAGGATTTTTAGAGGTCTGGCAAGATAGATGACGCGATCGTGTTGATTACGAAATGCTCATATTTCGACCCGCGCATCCAACGAAAAGGCGTGTAATCGCTCAATTTCATCGGATAAAACAGCCAAAACAGCCCTATGTTTTGCAAGCCGGCTCATGCCATCAAAGGCTTGGCTCGTAATGACAACGTGAATATGTGTCTCTGCGGTCATGTCTTTTTCGGGAAATGACGCGCTATGTTCGGCTGCTCCCCCATGCCCAGCATGTAAATGTGACTGGTCTTGAACCTCCAACTGCGACGGATTGAAGGCTTTCTCCAATTTTTGCTTGATTGAATCTGCTATTATGCCCATCTTGTGCGGTCCCTAAGCCATGTCCAGTAAAGACCCTACTTATGCCGTCCAACTTTGAATATAAACCCAAAGGCATTGATATTCGTGCCGCTCGGTCAAAAAAGAAGAAAAAACCGGATGAACTGCCTTGCGAATGGGCGGGATGTACGAATATGGGCGGATGCAAAGCGCCAAAATCACCCGATCGCCTGCGCGACTATTTCAACTTCTGTCAGGCCCATGCCCGCGAATATAATAAAAATTGGAATTTTTTCTCGGGTATGACAGATGCCGATATTCAGGAATGGCAAGTCGGCGCGCGGCATGGTCATCGTCCCACCTGGGATGTGCGTAAAAATACGGGCGAGCGCGCCAGCGCGCAAAAGAAGCGCCGCGCCGGTCATACGGCCGCAACAGCAGAAGGCTATAATATCTTTGGCGACGGGGCTGAACCGCAAGAAAGCGCACCAACACGACGCCGCTTGTCCAAACTACAAATCAAAGCCTTAAATGACTTGGGTCTCGATGATACGGCCACAAAATCAGATGTTCGCAAACGCTATACGCAATTGGTGAAACAACTTCACCCCGATGCAAATCAGGGAAAACGAAATACGGAAGAAAGTTTTCAACGTGTGGTCGCCGCTATGAAGGTCTTAAAAACCACGAATTTGGGCTAATAGATTTCGATTTAATACGAGACTTTGATTGGCACCGTCATAAAACAGTCTATACTCCACCTAAACAAGATAAACCGGATTCATCTCCATGAGCGACAGTAAATTTCCTCTTTCCAAGCCCGACATAACGGTTTCGGCGCGCGACACATTTGGCGTTGATTTTGATATGGAAATTCCAGCTTTTTCCAAAGCCAGTGAATATGTCCCAGCTATTGATGACGCTTATCGTTTTGATAGCCGAACAACCCAAGCGATCTGTGCGGGGTTTGCTCATGATCGCCGCGTTATGATCCAAGGTTATCACGGCACCGGCAAATCAACACATATCGAACAAGTGGCAGCCCGCTTGAATTGGCCCATGGTTAGAATAAATCTCGATAGCCATGTCAGTCGGATTGATCTCGTTGGGAAAGATGCAATCGTTCTCAAAGACGGCAAACAAATCACTGAGTTCCGTGAAGGCCTCCTACCTTGGGCATTACAAAACCCCGTCGCCCTCGCCTTTGATGAATATGATGCCGGTCGCCCAGATGTTATGTTCGTCATCCAACGCGTCTTAGAAGCGCAAGGCCGATTGACGTTGCTAGACCAAAATAAAGTCATCACACCACATCCTTTTTTCCGGATTTTCTCGACGACCAATACGGTGGGTCTCGGCGATACGACAGGGCTTTATCACGGCACGCAACAAATCAACCAAGGTCAGATGGATCGTTGGTCAATCGTCTGCCAACTTAACTATTTGGCGCATGCTGAAGAAGAAGCCATCGTTCTGGCAAAAAGCCCAGCTTATGACACGGCCGAAGGCAAAGATATTTTAGCCTCAATGGTTCGCGTTGCGGATATGACAAGGCAGAGTTTTATCGCTGGCGATATTTCAACCGTGATGTCTCCAAGAACCGTGATGAACTGGGCTGAGAACGCGCGTATTTTTGACGGCGATATTGCACAAGCCTTCCGCCTCACTTTTTTAAATAAATGTGACGAGCTAGAACGCCCAATCATCAGTGAATTTTTCCAACGCGCCTTTGGTAGCGATTTGGAAGAGAGCGCTGTCACAGTCATGGTGGCCTAATTCGCCACCCCAATTTTGCCTTGAACTCTCTTTTGTGTTTCAATACCCAATGGGTAAAGGGACAGAGCGCAGATTAAGTCTAAGCGCTTTCGGGATTAAAAGGGGAACGACATGGCAAGGCACCATTGTTTGAGCTGTAATGAACCATTCGAGCGGCCTGAATTTTTCAGCTATATGCTGCGTCTGCGCAGTAAAACCGTTATCTGTATTCGATGCCAGGACGATAATTATGTCGTCCCAAATCGAGGTGGTCTTTATTTTGTTTGCCTCTTAATTTCAATTTTGGCAGGGCTGGCCATATTCGCATTCGTCAATATAGGTTTCGCCTTTGCAACCTATAACCCTAATGATGATAGCTTTCGTATTAGTTACCTCGCCCTTGCTGGCGGTATCGCACTTGGGTTAGGTTTTGGCAGAATAATTATGAATATTCTCAACTGGAATACAGGCACTTTATCACAAGACCGCAAATATAAATCTGCGGCGGATTATGAGTAGAGTTTACGGATCGCCTATTTAATCAGTTCCGTCTCGGGGAAGGCAGCCTGCCAACCAAACCAGAATGCACGGTGATAGGGCAGTCTTTTTAATTCACGACCGTCAGATGCGATAAGTTTCGCTTCCGAAATCTTCCACTTGGTTCCAGTCGCATCAGTCACATGATTGATATCGCGCTTGACAAATTTAAGATCACCGGGATCATAAACCCGGTTCGCACCACTTTCATCCGTAATGACAACAAAGGGTTGTCGATCCAGCTTGCCCATATAGACAGGATTGCGGTCCAAGAATTCCGTATTAATAGCAAGCGTTCCAAATTGCCCTTTAAATCTAAGCGCTAACACTTCTTGCTTATTGGCAAGACGTGAATCGCGATAAGGTGTGTTAAACATCAGATCGTCTGTCGCGAAATAATCGTGATAGGCAACACCTTCATCATAATTGCGACGATAGCCCGTATCGAGCGACACAACTTTGGTATTGGGGTGAAGTTTTTTCCATTTTCCCCAGGTCGTCGTCACGACGCTGCGGTGATCGAGTTGAATATTTTTGCCAACTAAGGGGCCAATCACAGGCTCGCCCTTTAACGTATTCCATAGGCTTTGTGTCTTAGCGTCATACATCAGCTTATTTGACCGGTAGAGAAAGCCTGATGTACCCAGATTATGCTTCACGCCCGCATGCACACTATCATATAAAATAAAGGTGCCACATAGCGTACAATAAACACCCGTTACATCGACATTTCCCACTGTGTCGGTAAACATTTCATGCCAAGCTAGGATCCGTTTGGGGTAAGCGCGCACATCGCCATTCACCTCAATTCCAAAGACAATATCATCATCACCCATAAATTTCGCTTGCTTGACATCGAGCATTTTTGGGTTTCGCAAAGGCGGAATCCCGTCTTGTAAGACACCGCCCCAACGGACTTCATCTAAGCGAATACGGGACTGCTCCGCGCGGCCCTCGAAATAGCGCTCAAAGCGCTCATCTATTTCTTTGTAAAACTCAGCCTTAAAATCATCATAACCAGCTGCGTCGACATAATCTTGGTTCCACACCCATCGAAACCAACGATTTACATCCCGGCCAAAAAATTGTCCGGTTTCTTTTTCTAATTCTGAAATCAAATGTTGACGCATTTCAAAAGACGAGACGAAATTTATAACTTCTAGGGACGGGGCGATCCAGCTTTGATCAAAACGCGCAGATACTTCAGCTTTCAGGTCTCGCCCTGAAAACGGTCGATGGGGCTCGAGTAAGGTCAATAAAAGATCACGGTCCTCCGCATTAAAAGCCGTGGATTGCGAGGCTTTGTTCCCCGTTTGGGGATATGACGATTGCGGCGTCGCCGAGGCCTGTTCACCTGTAACATTTGAAAGGCCAAAATAGGCCGGAACGGCAAAAATGGCGAGCGCAGAAGCTAAAATTAGTTTACGTGTCATGCGATCAAACTGACGCAAAACCAGTTCACATGCATGTAACGATGGCTGGAACAGACGTCACAACCCTGTGACACATAGCTTCACCTTTACCTAGCGATAGACGTCTTTACCTCTCGCCTACTTATCCTTATCAGACATAGCTTATGACAACGACACCACTGGATAATTTTAAGCGCGCTTTGGGCGCGTCGACAAAAGCCATTTCGAAAGAACCGGGCTTAGAGATTTCCTTTGGAGGCGATGTGGCCGGGCTTGTCCGTGATCAAATGATGCTACCCTCCCTTCCGCCAAAGCCAAAAGCGCAGCAGATTGCCAAGGCCCGCGGCGAAGCTGACGCTCTGGCGTTACGGATCGCCCTTCATGATAAATCTATTCACGCGGCCAACCAACCTGAATCTGGTCCTGCACGTTTGGTGTTTGAAGCCATGGAACAAGCTCGGATCGAAGCCCTTGGCGCAAAGCACCTCTCAGGCCTTGGCGACAATCTTATGGCGGCCCTTGATGCGCGCGCGCAAAAACGCGGCTTCGATAAGGCTGATATTGCCCTAGACGATAATAGTTTCGCCGAAGCGATTGGGTTGATCGCGCGCGAAAAACTCACAGGTCGCACCCTGCCAAAATCAACCCATGGAATTATGGCGGCTTGGCGCGAAGAGATCGAATTAAAGACGGCTGGGCGATTTGAGGATCTATCAAAGCTGGTCCAAGACCAGCATGCATTTGGGCAATTCGTCCAAAGCCTGATTGCAGATTTTAATCTTGCTGATGAGCGCGCCAATTCAGAAGAAGAGGACGATCAAGACGATGAGTCCCGAGAAGACGACGCAGAAAAAGATGAAACGGACTCACCTGACACTGAAAATCAGGATGAAGCGGGGCAAACAGAAGTCTCTGACGCTGACGCCATGCAAGACGATAGTTCTGACACGCAAGACATTATTGACGCGGAAAATATTGAAGGCGAGCAGGACAATATTGAAGAAACCGCAGACGCCGCACCGCAAAGGCCAAATCCGACAAATATGCCTGACCCCTACCGGGTTTATACAAATCGTCATGACGAAGTCATTAAGGCCGAAGAGCTTTGTGAAATTGAAGAGCTAGACCGATTACGCGGCTATCTTGATGGTCATATGAAAGGTCTATCTGGCGCGATTTCACGTCTGGCTAATCGCCTGCAGCGCCGCTTACTCGCGCAACAACAGCGTAGTTGGACCTTTGATCTGGAAGAAGGCATGCTGGATACGGCGCGTCTCTCACGCGTGATCATTGACCCGCTTTCAAGCTTGACCTTTAAGGAAGAAAAAGAAACGGATTTCCGCGATACGGTCGTGACCATATTAATCGATAATTCCGGCTCTATGCGCGGTCGACCCATTATGGTTGCGGCTGTCACGGCTGATATTATGGCTAGAACGCTCGAGCGTTGTGGGGTGAAAGCCGAAATTCTTGGCTTTACGACACGAGCCTGGAAAGGCGGCAAATCTTTCCAAGATTGGATGGCGGCTGGCAAACCGGAACGTCCGGGTCGGTTAAATGATCTTAGACATATTATTTATAAAGCCGCCGATATGCCGTGGCGCCGCGCCAAACGCAATCTGGGCCTGATGATGCGTGAAGGCCTGCTTAAGGAAAATATTGACGGCGAAGCGCTTGATTGGGCGTTTAAACGCTTAATGGCCCGCCCAGAACAACGCCGAATTTTAATGGTGATCTCGGACGGGGCCCCTGTTGACGATGCCACGCAAAGTCAAAATAAATCCGGCTTACTGGAAGGTCATTTGCGCATGATGATCGATAAAATTGAAAACCGGAGCGAAGTTGAACTTGTCGCCATCGGGATTGGTCATGACGTGACGCGCTGGTATAAACGCGCCGTAACCATTTTAGACGTCGAACAATTAGGCGGCGCCATGACAGAAAAACTCGCAGAACTTTTTGATGAGCGCCCCAGAAGATAATCAAAAGGATGATTTGGAACGATGAGGTTGAATTCGGGTCCTAGCCTCAT
>CAYTLJ010000030.1:0-7768 GCA_964438555.1 uncultured Algimonas sp. | reverse complement strand
CGGGTCCTAGCCTCATCACAATTTCACGACGCTGCACATAAACTATACCCACACCCCAATTTTGTGCCCTTAACCCTAGCATCTGAACCTAATTGCAAGGGGTTTCACTGGTCCGGCGCGACAAGCGGGTCATGCGCACCTATATAAAATTTACATCGACTTTCCCCTTGATGTGGAGACCCTATATGACCCGGTTGCTTTAAGCGCCGGGTCTTTTTTTTTGGAAAAACAGCCAGGTTAAATATAAAAAGACCTATTTCGATTGGGGATCGAAACAGGTCTCTTCTGATCCATGGTCAAACATGCTGGATGGGAGGGGAGGAAATCTCAGCAACCATAAATCTGTTATTAAACTCATGCAGGACCTTACATGTACAGAGTTTTTCCATTTCATGACAAAACCGTAATGTATTCGAGCGATCGTATTTTGAGAAAAATTATGGCCGCAATCAAAGCATGAAAAGGGGGTAACATGGTATGATCGCGGCCCGATACCCCAAGGGAAAAAGGGGAGGGGTATATGAAAGCCTACATACACAAAAATTCTAAAAAGGGTATGACATGTGTATGACAAGAATGTGAGCGATCTGTGAAGCTTGACCTCGCCTTAAACTCGGCCCTAGAGGGGGCCTATGGCCAATCTTGATCTCAAACTTATACCCGTCACACCGTTTCAACAAAATTGCTCTTTGCTTTATGATGTGGACACCAAAATCGGCGTGTTGATTGATCCGGGCGGGGAAGCTGATCGGTTGCGTTCAGTGATGGATGAAATAGGTATAAAACTACAAGCGATGTGGCTGACCCATGGTCATCTTGACCATGCAGGCGGCGCACACGAATTGCGCGAAGCTTTGGATGTTGAGGTCATCGGTCCCCACAAAGATGATCAATTCTGGTTAGATGGAATTTCTGAGCAATGGGCGAAATATGGACATCCGGGCATGGGACGCGCTGTAACGCCGGATCGGTATCTTGAGGATGGTGATACATTAGAACTCGCTGGCGTAGTCTTTGATGTGCTTCACACACCAGGCCATACGCCAGGCCATGTCATCATCGCCAATCAAAAGATGAAAATCGCCTTTGTTGGAGATGTTTTGTTTAAAGGCTCTATTGGCCGAACAGATTTCCCAAAAGGCAATCATCAACAATTGCTTGATTCGATCACAACCAAACTCTGGCCATTAGGGTCTGATATGCGCTTTGTCCCAGGGCACGGACCCATGAGCACATTTGGGTCGGAGCGGCAATCCAACCCTTTTGTCGGCGATCAAGTCATCGGCAAAACAGCGCCTAATCAATCAGGTCCAGGGTGACGGAATGGATCACGGATCCGCAGAAACATTATCAATATCAAGCCCTGTCTGATTGAGAATTTCAGACTTGATCTGGGCATTCGAATTAAAGCTTTGCAAAATGCTGAGCAGTTTCCCCCCGACATTTAGGTGAAACCGAAACGGTTGACTGTTTAAAATTTTGGGATTTGAGCCATCAAAAACCATCCCAATTTCAATGCGACCATCTAGCGGGCCGTCCATGGCAAGGCTGAGGGATTTATAATTGAATGCCTTGAGGGCATCACGCGCCACAGCCGCATATTCGTTGGTACGCTTTTCTCGAAAAACAGCCAAAGCTTCTTCTTGTGTATAGCTTCTGCCCGGCAGGCCTGACTCATATTGAATCACGCCTCCATCTGGTATCGATATTTCACCATCTTCTACAAAAACCTGAACGCCTCTGACTGTGATAGGAAATTGGCCCGTAACAGTGCCCGTTGCTTGCAATTTCTCACTTTCGAGTTGGGTAAGAAAATCACTTAAAGAAATATTTTCAACCCGCATGACGACATGATTTTCTTCGGCCGTATAAATCCATTGAAATGGGTCAAGCGACAAAAAACCCGCTCCGATTGGCCATTTCGCCGACTGAACCGCAATACCATCCGGCAATAATTGATAGGTCATAACGCCGTCTTTGAGCGCATAGCCGGGATTAAAACTTTTCATCGTCAAGGTCTGCACACCTTTTGTTTCTACGGGCCAGAGCGACGAAAATTCAATAGATGTATTCATCCCTTCCAAGGGGCCGGGGGCGGTACCCGCATCCATATCGATCACCTCTAATTGCCCGCTCGAGCGAGTTAAAGCCCCATCTGCAAATCCAATCTTGAACCGGGCGCGCGCCTCGCCTGTGACCAAGGCAATCTTCCCTCTTAGGGTTGGGAGAAGCGTTTGCGGTTGAAGGCCGTTTGGATCAAATTTAACGGACGGAATATCAATATCAGCCGAACCCACACCGCCTGCATAGCGATAGTCTATATTGACCGCTGCATTATCTGCTTTGGCAATTTTAAGGCCTGTCGTGCCGATAAATTCTTCATTCTCAAACCGGAACTGCCCATTAGCAGGAAAAACAGCAAAACCTTCCGCGGCGAGCAACTCTGACAGCTCAGATCCGGCAAGCTTAACCGTGCCACCTGAATGATCGACCGAATAATTATCTGCGGTGCCTGCCAGATTAATCGCCATATTATTGATCTCAGCCAGGTCAGTGCTGCCAAAAATGGCTGGGCTCGTCAGTTTAAATTGCGGGGATTGATCCACGGCCATTTTTACAAAAAGCTCCGCTTGTTCGGCTCTACCAGTCGTGCCAGCTTGAGGCATGGTGTCACTTTGATAGATCACATCACGCAAACCCACCGTCCAATCTTGCGATCGATCTGGCCTTAAACGTCCCATATAACCGGTCGCGCCCACAGTCAGCTTGACCTCTTGCGCTGGGACGTCATCTAAAGCCGGTTTTTTCAAAATGAATTCAGCATGCGTCAAATCCCCGTTAAAATTTGATAGCTCTGGCGTTTTTACAAAAATCTTTTTTGTATCTGGCAAGTCGATACGCGCCTGATTGATCGTCCAGTCCGTGGGCGTTTCAAGCCGGTCAAACTGAACGACAGTGCCTGGGTCAGGTTTGAAATCCAAGACTTGTCTATTTTCAAAAAGTTGCACACCAATCTCACCAGACATATTCAGATTCTCGATGCGTCCGCCGGGAACAGGGCCATCATAATCAAGCGCCGTTTTTATGCTTACATGCCGAACCGTCTTACCATTATTTTGATAGTCAATCCGGGATGATAATGGACCCAAGCGGACCGGACGTTGATCCTCAATAGCCGCCACAGTCCAGGGTCTATTCGTCTTAATATCTGCCGAAAAGCCTGTAACGCCGTCGAGTTTATACCCGTTAGGCGTGTTTGCTTGGAGTATTATATTGTTAAGTGTCAGTCCGACAGGGTTTTCAAACTTTGCATCCATTCTGGCTTTTAAGGTCTGGGCCGCGCGATCAAATTCGTAAATTGGCGTCTCGGGATCAGGCGTCAATGAGAGGCTATTATCGTCTGAAACAAAAGACACTGTGTCATGCGCCGTGATCGAAAATCCATCTGATCCATAGTCAAAATGCCCCTTTGCGGTCATATCCGTGCCAGAGAAAAATCCCTTTAGGGCTTGTTTTAAGGGGTCCGCATAATGCTCAGACACGGGTATTACGCTTAGCGCCGGATAAAGAGAGAGTGTATCCGCCACAGCCTCTTGTCTATCTTTCATGGGTAAAGCGAGGGTGTTAGCTTTAATGTGCCACGTCCCGTTTGCGCTTTTCTCGCCTGTTGGCGAGATATCACCATCCCAGGAAAAATTAACCGTCTCTGCCGTAAAAGGTTCACTCTCTATTCGGCCACCTTGAATAGAGAGTTTTCCCTGATAGAAAAATGTATCGGGATCTATCTGTCCGGAAAACGCTGTACTTGCATCCGCTATAGATACAGATCCGTTTGCGAGGCGATCCGACTGAAATTGGCCATCTAAATCAAACCCCTCTTGATTTTTTTCAATCTCTAAAATGCCCGCTCCATTGGCCATAAATCCGCGGTAACTCATCTCAGACGGCGCCAAACTCATCGAAGCTTTAAATCTATCGGGCGATAAGATTTCACTATCAAAATATATATCTGTTTTGCCGAGGGGTGATTTAATAAAAACCTCCCCGTCTTCAATTTTGATGCCGTCTTGCGGAAAACGCACATCCGTTTCATTTTCAGACGTCTCACCCGGTTCAAATAATGCTTTTAGGCGGTCGTTTTTTGGGGACCAGTCTTCATCCAGATCAAGATGAAGCTTGACCCCTTTAAGATTAATCTGATCAATCTTCCCCTCCCTTATATCGGGCCATTGATAGCCAAGGCGAAGATCTTCAATGTGTAAGAGCGGCTCACCATCTGATCGAAGTTTAAGATTCCCGACCGTGGCGCCGTCTCGCCGCATAGATATAATATCAAGATCTGCCTCATAGCCTTGTTCGGCTAACAGCTCGATCACCCAATTTTCGGCAATAGTATAACGATCAGACCAAAGCCAATACCCGATTGCGACGAGGCAAAGCAAACAGGCGAGTAAAATCCAGAGACACCACGCCCACCACCGCCAATACCATTTCCGGCGAGGCGTCCCCGAAAAATCGGCGATGTCATCTGGCTTTGGGATCGTCAAGCCTCCTTAAAAATGGTATAGAGCTTTTAATCAAAACAGTTCCTGAATAAGATATAAAGCTCTAGAATAAGTTGAACCTTATGACCAATAAAACAAACCCTTACAATTCGGTCATTTTACTTTCTAATGTAAGAATGGTTTAACCATGAATTAGGGAAGTCATGGTCTAAGGAGAACGGACCCATGTCCCCCCCAAATTCTTCGCGCCGGGCCAAATATGACAGATAATTTTGACGATATGAAAAATGCGCTTAAAGAGCGCCTTATCGCCTTTGGAAAATATCGTCATACCGTCATTCCGCGTCAAAACCGTTTCCGGTTTTTGATGGCCGCCGCCGCCGCATCTGTTATTGGCTTATTGGTTCTTCCGAAACAAAATATCGAAGCCGCGCCTCATCAAGAAATTGCATCTGTTGCGATACCAGGGCTGGATTTGACGCGACATGATATCGGTCTGAATGAAGGCTTCGCATCGAAATCTATCATCAAGACTGTGAAGCTAGAACCAGGCGATAATCTTGGCCCCCTCCTCCAACGCAATGGCCTAAGTGGGACCGAGGCGTACCGTATCACCCAAGCTTTTGGAGATGTGTTTAAACCGCGCAATCTTCGGGCAGGCCAAACTTTTAATCTGCATTTTTCTGGCGAAACTCTAGATCACCTCACCTTTAAGCCCAGTATTGACAGCACAGTCTTTGTGGACCGCAAAGGTGAAGACTATGAAGCCAGAAAAATCGACGCCGAATTCAAATTTGAAACCATTAGCGTCAAAGCCGACATTGAAAATTCGCTTTATGTTGATGCGACGCGACTTGGCGCCCCCGACAAAGTTGTCGTCCAATTCGCCAATATTTATGAATATTCAGTCGATTTCCAACGCGATATTCAACCCGGCGATAATTTTGAAATGTTTTTTGAAGTCGCGCGCAACCAACATGGTGAGATCGTCAAAGCGGGCGATCTGCTCTACACATCCTTTTCACCTCGCGGAAAACAATTAGAATATTGGTTATTTGAAGACAGTCAGGGTCGCGAGAACTTCTATGACGCGTCAGGCAAAACCGCGAAACGAAAACTTCGCGCAACACCTATTAATGGAGCCAGGCTTTCGTCTTCATTCGGAAAACGTAGACATCCTATCCTGGGATATCGGCGCATGCATTCTGGTGTAGACTTTGCAGCGCCCACCGGGACCCCTATTTTAGCCGCCGGTTCTGGGACAGTTGAGCGCGCCAATGTTTATGGCGGATATGGAAATTATATCCGCATCCGGCATACCGACGGCTATAAAACCGCCTATGCGCATTTATCAAAATTTGCGCGGGGTGTCAGAGCTGGCACCTATGTCAAACAAGATCAAGTTATCGGCTATGTCGGCTCAACAGGGGCTTCAACCGGACCGCATCTGCATTATGAGGTCCATCTCAATGGCAATAAGATCAATCCGCGTCGATTGTCTCAACTTTCAGGTAAACCATTATCAAAAGATCAACTTCCAGCCTTTAAGACGAAACGCGCCAATATTGAAGCCTTGAGAGAAAAGTCTGAAATTTTGACACCAGAAAATAAATCTGAAACTGTCTTAACAGTACAGGTTAAAGATACGCAGACGCCTTAGGCTGTTTTATTGATCTAAAACAGCGAAAATAGATTGGAGCTCGGGATATGAAAAATCTCCTAAATTTCTTTTTCTCTTTTGATAAATTATTCAAAGAGAAACTCGTCGTTCCTTTTTTCTGGCTCTCCATTATCTTTTTCGGATTATGGTTCTTAGTCCTTGCCGTTGATGCGGTTCGGCTTGATCCGTTAAATTGGATTATTGTTCCCGTAAGCCGGCTGGTCCTTATTTTATTGACACTCGTTTTTATTCGAATTGTGTCTGAACTTATTGTCGCTGTCTTCCGGATCAATGACAATCTCTCCCCAGATAAAGGTAAATCTGAACTCGCTGATATTGATCCAATGGCCGAAGCCCGCAAAGCAGCCGAACTGGCCGCCGCCCGGACACGTGAAACCACAAAAACCCTTGGCGAGAAAGCCTCAGCTGCAACCAAGACTTTGGGGAAAAATGTCGATGAAATGGCAAGTAATGTTCAATCCAAGGCCAAGTCAGTTGTAAAAAGCTCAAAAGAAAAGATTGCGTCGGAGCCCAAGCCGGAACCCAAAGTAACAAAAGTAGAAAAGGCTGACATCACACCCGACCCAGCTCCAAAAAAACGTGGCCGCCCCAAAGGGTCGACCAATAAAACCACATCCACGTCGAAAGCAAAAACGGCGCCGAAAACAACAGCGTCTAAATCAACGACAAAGAAGAAGACAACAACAAAGAAAACGACAGCTTCTAAACCGACGGCAAAATCGTCAACAACAGCAAAGAAAAGAGGGCCAAAGCCCGGTCAGAAAATTCTCCGGGATGCTGATGGCAATCTGTTGAAAAAAGATGGGACACCGCGCAAGAAACCGGGCCCGAAGAAAAAATAATCTCGCAATATAAGTTTGAATAAAGGCGGCTTCAAAAGCCGCCTTTAATTTATGTGCGCGGCCAATAGGCTCATCGGCAGGGAAACCGCAATCTCTTGATCCTTATATTTAGCGAGAAAACTCTGTCTTAGATTTTCCAAGATATCCGCTTTGCCGTCTTCTCTTGCGCGGAGATGGGCGGACCAACTAAGCGCGAAATCCGCGATTTGTTCGGCACTCCAAACCCCACCCGCATCAAATTCCGGGGTTTCAATGGCGATGAAAGGACAGTTCAAATTCTCACTTGAATAGCCTTCCATACAAATCCGATTTCCCCGCGCCCAATAGGGATCGATCAAAGCATAGAGCGGATCTAGGAAGTCTTGATGGATGTCGGGACCGCATGCCATTAATTTATAGGTCCAGGCACAAAAAAGGGCTTTAGTCGTCGCGACACGTCCGACCTCGCTCCAAAATGCCGTGTCTGCGAACCAATGCACCGCTGTCGCAACTGTAATCGCATCAGCTGAATTTTCTTCAAGGCCAGAGCTTTGCGCAGGCGCGACGTCATAGGTAATATTGGACCGCCCTTGCGCAGCATAGATCTGGTCTTGGGAAATATCGGTCGCGTGAACCTGCTCAAACCTGTCTGCCAAGGATATAGCCGCCTGCCCCGACCCAGTTCCAACATCCCAGACCATATTGTGTCCCGGACTATTCAGCGCAATCCAGTCATAAAGCGCGGCCGGATATTGCGGACG
>CAYTLJ010000029.1:11742-21965 GCA_964438555.1 uncultured Algimonas sp. | reverse complement strand
AATTCACGCAACATATCCGCCATCATATTTGAAGCTTGGAAATTGGACTTATATAGCTCTAGACGACTTTTCGTGATTTCTGGCGGGAATGCATTATTTGAATAATCCGCATCTGCCGTTTGATGGGCAACATCCAGTTTGAATCCTTTTACGGGGTTGTCGAGGACAAAAAGCTTGGTCACATTTTCAGCGTTACGACGCCAGATCTCTGCCGGTATCATATAGTCTTCACTTGCGCCGTTTTCATACTCGATGGTGACGGGAAGCGGTGAGATCAGCCCACCAATATTCTCAAAATCTACGAAATAGAGATATTTCCCATCTTCCATGGCGCGGTCATAGGCTTCGCGTTCCCAATCTCTCAACCCGTCATAGAATTTCTTGAACTTATTCCGATCTGCATTGGTAACGGTGAACTTGTCATTTTCATTGTAGAAATCTTTGAGGTCATCAAATCTCTCGGTCCGCAAGGATAAGCCCTCTTCGCGGTTACGACGTTGGGTGATATTTTCTGGATAACGCGCAAGGTCTTCTTCACGCTCAATATCCTTTTCAATATCAGGGTCGCCTGTTGAAATCTGATATTCACGTACATCCGTCATGGCCATATCAACATGTTCTGTGCCGTAATACCAACCTCTCCAGAACCAGTCGAGATCAACAGCTGAGGCATCTTCCATTGTGCGGAAGAAATCAGCTGGGGTCGGGCGTTTAAATTTCCAACGTGTGGCATATTCGCGGAAGGCAAAATCAAAGAGTTCGCGACCCATAACCGTTTCGCGTAAGACAATAAGCGAGGCGGCAGGCTTGGAATAGGCATTTGGTCCGAATTGAAGCACAGAATCAGATTGCGTCATGATCGGCACCTGATTTGACGACGTCATATAACGCGAAATCTCATCAAGTGGATTTTGCATATTACGGCGAATTGGGAAGTTTTCTTCCCACTCATATTCCGCAATATATTCCAGGAATGTATTCAGACCTTCATCCATCCAAGTATAGCGGCGTTCGTCACTATTAACCGTCATTGGGAAATAGATATGGCCGATCTCATGGATAATGACCCCGATCAGGCCATATTTGATATTACGTGAATATACGACTTCACCGGACTTTTCATCTTCAGTTGGGCGGTAGCCATTAAAGGTGATCATCGGATATTCCATGCCACCCCGTTCCCAAGAGTTCACAGATTGCGCTGTGGGATAGGGATAGTTGAAAGCAAATTTATTATAGACATCCATTGTGTGGACGACGGCTTGTGTCGAATATTTTGACCAAATTGGATCAGCTTCTTTCGGGAAAAATGACATTGCCAATACAGTTGGATTGTCTTCGTCATCTTGCTCAAATGTCATCGCGTCCCAAATATATTTCCGCGATGATGACCACGCAAAATCTCGTACATTCTCGGCCTTAAATGACCATGTCTTTGTGCCCTTAGCTTTGGTTTTTTCATTTTCCTCAGCTTCTTTGGGCGTAACGATATATGTTGTTTCGTCTGGACCTGCATTGGCAAGGCGGCGACGTTGCGCAGGTGTAAGAACTTCACGCGGGTTTTGAAGCTCGCCCGTTGCGGCGACAATATGGTCGCTCGGGACCGTCAAATTGACTTCGTAATCACCAAATTCGAGTGTGAATTCGCCGCGGCCCAAAAATTGTTTGTTCTGCCAGCCCGTATAATCCGTATAGGCGGCCAGACGGGGGAACCATTGCGCCATACCAAAGATGTAATTGTCTTCTTCGGGGAAATATTCATAGCCGCCGCTGCCTCCAATAGAGACTTCGTCCAGAATATTATGTTCCCAATCGACTTGGATTGTAATCGTTTCGCCGGACTCGAGCGGTTCGGGCAAATCAATCCGCATCATAGAGTCATTGACCGTATAGGGCAGGGTGTCGCCGTCCTCATCCATAATCGCTGTAAACTCAAAGCCGTAAGTTCTGTCTTCTTTAGCTTGGTGCTTTCTTAGGGCTGTAAAGCTATAACGGTCTTCACTGGCTGATCCGTCGCCGCGGCGAGATCCAGCTGCAGCTGCCGTTGCCGAACGGTCTTCTAACGAGCCATCTTTAAAGCGGTTCTGATCAAGCGCGAGCCAGATATAGGTCAAATCATCTGGTGAGTTATTCGTATATTCGATATCGCTCTCGGCAAAAATTCGACGGGCCTCTTCATCCAACCGTATATCCATTGTGTGGCTGGCACGTTGTTGCCAATAGGCTGGGCCAGGGGCGCCAGATGCATTTCTGTATATATTTGGCGTGGGTAAGACGTGGTCGAGTTGTCTGAATTTTGAGACCGTGTCGCCTGCACTACCTGCGGGTCCATATTTCGTATCATCAGCAAAAGCTTCACTGGTTAAAACAAGTGCCGTCATGGCCCCTACTGTTGACACTGTTGCAAGCTTAATTGCGGTCTTAAATCCGGACATGGGATCTCCTGAAGGTAAAATACCAAAATTTGAACGGTTGGTTATCGTCCCTTATTCGCAAAATCCTACTAAATTCCCGTAAAAGACGAAGAATTTTTCTCTATTCGTCTTATTTTTCAGCTTTAACCGCGTTGAAATGGGTTGGCTGCTGAATGTCGCTTCATCCTTGTGCGAAATATGGCGTCCTTAGCGGCTTTTAACGGGTGTTTTTTTCGAAAGATATGACGCCCCAAAATATCGCCTTCTATTTGGTTTGCGCCTATTCGGTCGTGATGTGAGTCGCGGGGGTTAGAGGACACGAAATTTACGACCCAAGCCAAAATATTGTGGTTTTCAAGCACAGAGTGTCTGGCCTCTAAAATGAGGCCTTTCCGTTTGGAATATTCATCATTTGCAATAGCCTCTCTGATGATTTGAATCGCCCCGTCAAGGTCAAAAATATCAATTGGGATGACGGAGTCTTTTGGGAAATATTTCGCGTAATCAGGATCGCCAAAATAAAAGGGAAGGCAGCCAGCCAAGAAACAATCGGCGAGTTTTTCGGTCCAATGACCAGGCTCAATATGATTTTCAATCGCGATATGATAACGGTAATTATCCATAGCTTCTGATTTTTCATCTATCGGATTAATCCCTCGTCCGTAAATATTTAATTCGGGCAATTTTTTGCCCAAGGCCATAACAAAGTCTAATCGTGCGGCATGAATGGTATGTGCCATTTTCTTTGTTGAGCAAACAGTCGATAAGTCTTTGTTTTTTATAGGAATACTGCCTGATTTCATATCATCTATCGTTTTGAATTTTCCTAGGCCGTCCATGGGTCGGCCGTAGAACCATCTTAGTGGTGGTGTGTCGACAATATGATTGGGATGTTGGGTTAATATAGGTGACTTGCTGGTTAAAATATGACCGAATTGCCGCATAAATTGCGGGCCGTCTATACGAATAGATGATGGCTCAGTCGTAATTAAAAGCGTGTTGGCTCGGGGGCAGGCCAAAGGTTCAATCCGGTTAATTTTTTTCTCTCCAGATAGCGGCGGTAAGCCCTCATAGACGACGAGCCAATCATAGTCTCGTGCCTCAAGGTCGAAGGTGAATTTAACATTGGGAAAACCCGAAGACGGGATCAAGGATGTCCACAGGGCAGGGTCCTGATCGGGAGGTGTTTTGGCGAGAAATTTAACGACTACCAATGGTCTGCAATCCAAGCTGTTGGGCGAACATGTTTATAGAGTTTTTTCCATGCGGATTTGACAGGCCAATTTCCAATTAAAGCTTCGTCCTGATCGGGTTTGCCGGTAAAAGCGACGATTTTGGTTTCAGATGGGAGATCGGGCGTCTTGAAAAAATTCATCGGCCATTTTGGCAATAATGTATGTTTGAAGCTTGCACACCAGAGGGCGGGCCAAAAGACCATATCTTCAATTTCCCGTGAAATATAGACTTGCTCTATACGGTACGTGCTTAAAATCCGCGCTTGTTCGGTTTCAAGCCTGTCAAAAATATAGCTATATTTTCCGACGGGCCAGCGAAAACAGGATGTATTGCCTATACCCTTGCCCATTTGGGTCCAATTCTCAATCACGCAAAACCGACCCGGTTCATAATCAAACATAAGGTCTAATGACCCTGTCACAACCAAATCGAGATCTAGGAATAAGACATCGCCACTTAGGTCGGCTATTTTATCTTTCCAGAGCACGAGTTTCCGCCACGGCGTGAGCGCAAGGTGGTCGGGTAAGTTAATATCTGGAATGTCGACACAACGGACATTTTCGTCAATGCCCGTTTTGTCATCAGTTAAGCAAACAAGCTGTGTCGCCCGAGACGTATTGCGTTGAATGGCGGCATGGAGTCGGTTGACAAATTCTGCGCCGTAGCGAGTCCCCCATTTCATGCAGATGACGGTTTGCACCAGTCTTAGTCTTCAGCGAGCATTTCATCCCGTAAGCCTCTGAACTCTGTCCCTTCATACCAATTCGGCCAGTCTTCTGAGTTTGCGAGGTCATATCCCATATCAAGAAGGATATCTGAGACCTGTTTTATACCGCTCAAATCCCAACTATTGTCATATTCGTCGGCAACCTTGTGATAACGAAGTTTGGTGTATTCTTCTTCAAAATCCTCGCCATAGGTCATGCCATTGACGACATGATTATTGCCCGCATCGGAATAGAGCATTGGCACACCGAGTTTGGCGAGGCTAATATGGTCCGAACGATAGAAATACCCTGCCTCTGGCTTGGTATCTGGAACGACATACATGCCGCGCTTATTGAGTTGTTTCTTCAATAAATCTTCGAGCTCAGACGATCCAAATCCGATGACTTTCATGTCTTTGGTTTCGCCAATTGGCAGAAGGGCATCAATATTTATGCCGCCGACCGTTTTGGCCAGAGGAACAAGTGGTTTTTCGCCGTAATAGGCGGAACCCAATAGGCCCGATTCTTCGGCCGTCACAGCGACGAATATGACAGATCTCTCAGGTGTTCCCCGATCGACCATTGTTTCACCAATTTCCAGTATGACCGATGTGCCTGAGGCGTTATCAACGGCGCCGTTAAAAATCTTGTCGTCGCCTTCAACGGCTTCGCTCATGCCCAAATGGTCCCAATGTGCCATATAGAGCACATATTCATCGGGCCGCACACTGCCTTTAATAACGCCAGCGACATTCCGAGATTGTGTTGTTTTGACTGATTGGTTGATCGTTGCATCCAAGCTCAAACCGCTCATGGGAACAGGCTTAAACCCTTTTTGTGCGGCCGCGGTCATAAGCTGTCGCATATTTAAACCCGCTTTATCAAAGAGGTTTTGCGCGGCATCTATGTGAAGCCACCCTTCGAGCGCTGACCGTGAGGCACCGCCATCAGGACGCACGAGATCATATTGCTCACCTGTCCAAGAGCCTGATACGACTTCCCATGGATAACTCGCAGGCTCTGTTTCATGGATAACCAGAACGGCGGCTGCGCCTTGCCTGGCGGCTTCCTCATATTTATAGGTCCAGCGACCATAATAAGTCATGGCGTTCCCATTAAAGAGGTTCGCATCCTTGGTTGCAAAGCCGGGATCATTAACCAGCATGACAACCGTTTTGCCCTTAACATCGAGGCCCTCATAGTCATTCCAGCCATATTCAGGGGCGTTGACGCCATAACCAACAAAGACGAGCTCGGCGTCTGAGACACTGACTGAACTATCAAGTCGTTTTGTCCAAAAGACGCTATTTGTGTTTTGGTCGGCATTTATGAGTGTCTCTTCACCTGCCGTAATTGTCATGGATGAGGACGGAAGCACTGTCATAGCGGTCAGCTCAACAGCTTGAAAGTATGTGCCATTTTCGCCAGCTGGTGCGAGACCCGCTTTAGACATTTCGTCCGCTATATATTGTGAGGCAGCCTGACCTCCAGCTGTGGAGGGGGCGCGACCTTGAAATTCGTCACTTGCAAGTTTTTCGATCCGACGACCAAGGTCAAATGTCGAGGTTGTTGCGCTTGGGTCATTTGTGGAGGTCTCAGCATCACCATTTCCACACGCTGTGAATAAGGCTGTTGATAGCAAAAGTGCAGCTAACTGTGCTGTGGTCTTAAAGGACATATTTTTCCTCCCGAGGAATATGACGTAATTGCTCGCATTCATAATTGGATATTGCAATGGTGCAAAGGATTCTATTCAAGTGTCACAAAGAAATGAACTTGAATAAGCAGTTTGCAAGAAAGACATAAAATGAAGCACATTACTGTTTTGGCGTCCCTTTTGATCCTGAGTGCCTGTACGGGTGTATCGGACGAAAATGCGCCGCAAACCCAAGATAGCCGTGTTGAAGCTACCAGTGTCGAAACGGCTGGAGTGGTTTTGGGTGAGCGCGCCGCTGAGGCAAAGTCACTGATTGAGACGGCTTTGGCCGGAACGCAAGGCTATGACATAACGGAAAGTCTGACCACCGAAGTTGGCCAGCGCTTGGCCGGAACCGAAGAAGAGGCGCGTGCGCGGGATTGGGCAGTTGCCAAATTCAAAGAAATCGGTCTTGAAAATGTGCGAATAGAACCCTTTACGATTCCTGGATGGGAGCGCGGTCAGGAAACCGCCTCCATTCTTTCACCTTATCCGCAGGACCTTGTCATTACGTCTTTGGGCTATTCAGTCGCGACACCGCCAAATGGCGTTGAAGCTGAAATTGCGTATTTTCCAGACTTTGAGAGCTTAAAAGCCAATAATCAGGATTTAAGTGGAAAAATCGTATTTATTTCCGGGCTTATGGATAAGGCACCTGATGGTGCGGGGTATGGTCCGGCCGGTATGAAACGTCGTATTGGAGCCTCAGAAGCCTCTAAACATGGTGCTATAGCCGTGTTGATCCGGTCTGTTGGTACAAGCTCGCACCGCTTTCCGCATACAGGCGGCATGCGTTACCTCCCTGATTTTCCAAAAATCCCAATCGCGGCTATGTCGGCCCCGGACGCCGATCAATTGGAACGCATTCTTGAGCGCGGCGAAACGGTCACAGTTAAATTGACCCTTACACCAAGAGATACCGGCACGCGTCCGTCTGGAAATGTCATCGGCGAAATCATTGGAACAGACGCAGCTGATGAGATTGTTTTGATTGGAGGACATCTGGATAGTTGGGATCTCGGAACGGGCGCAATTGATGATGGGGCTGGTATCGGCATCACGGCAGGGGCCGCAAAAGTGATTATCGATTCAGGCCTGAAACCAAAACGCACTATTCGGGTCGTTGCCTATGGGGCCGAAGAAATTGGATTATTAGGCGGGTTTGCCTATCGCGATAAGCATCAGGATGATTTGATAAATCATGTTATGGCTTCAGAGTCAGATTTTGGCGCGGTCGCCCCATATGAAATGCATTTTAATTGGGATAGTGGTCGCGACGAAATGCAGGCCTTAGCGGACATGCTGGACTTGCCGTTAAAGCGAAAAGATACATCTGGTGGTCCCGATATTGGTCCGATTAAAGCGCTTGGCGTTCCGACGATGCGCTTTCAACAAGACGGCACAGATTATTTTGATCTTCATCATACGCCAGATGATACATTTGATAAAATCAAACCTGACGATATGGCAAAAAATACAGCAGCCTTTGCGGCTATGTCTTGGGTCGCAGCCAATTCTGAGTCTGACTTTAGAGACAATAAGGAAAACTAATCATGTCATTACCACCTATCCTCCAAGGATTGGCTTTGCCAGTCATTGGTTCTCCGATGTTTATTGTCTCAGGGCCTGAACTCGTTATTGCACAATGTAAGGCGGGGATTATTGGAACTTTTCCGGCTTTAAATGCAAGGCCAGCCGAGATGCTGGAGAAGTGGATTGTGCGCATTAAGCTCGAATTAGATGAATATCAAAAGGCGAACCCAGATAAAATCGTTGCGCCATTTGGCGTGAACCAAATTTGTCATCCATCAAATAATCGTTTGCAACAGGATATGGAAATTTGCGCCAAGCATGAAGTGCCAATTATTATTACCTCACTTCAAGCCAATCAAATGGTCTATGATGCAACACATGCTTATGGTGGAATTATTCTCCATGACGTCACAAATATTCGGCATTCCAAAAAAGCGCTGTCTATGGGCGCAGATGGATTAATTGCAGTTTGCTCTGGCGCTGGTGGACATGCTGGACGCTTATCGCCTTTCGCGCTCATCCCCGAAATTCGCCAATTTTTTGATGGTCCGCTTTTGCTTTCAGGTTCAATTGCGACAGGCGGCGCGATCGCTGCATCTCTGGCTTTGGGGGCCGATTTAGCCTATATCGGGACGCGCTTTATTGCGACAGCAGAAGCAAATGCGGTGGATGGTTATAAGTCTGAAATTATTGAGAGTTCGGGGGAAGATATTATTTATTCCTCGCTTTTTACGGGAGTTCACGGAAATTATTTAAAAGGCTCTATTGAAAAGGCAGGGTTGGATCCAAATAATTTGCCAGAGTCTAATAAAGACGCTATGAATTTTGGGTCTGGTGGGAATACCGATGCCAAAGCGTGGAAAGATATTTGGGGGGCAGGGCAAGGTGTTGGCTCTGTTCATTCGGCGCCACCGGTTGCGGACGTTGTAAACGAACTAAAAGTCGAATTTGATAAAGCTTGTCAGAAACTACAAAGCTGAATGTAAAATTAATCAAATTTAGCAAAAGCTTTTAAATTTAATTATCCAGTTTGCACCATTGCAAGGCGTTAATCTTTGTTCTAATAGCCCCGCAATTGCCTGATTCAACTTGGTCAGGTCAACATGGGAGGTATGCCGATGGCATCTAAATGGTTTAAGGCGATTTTCCTACTCGCAATAGCATCTTTGATCTTAGGATTGATTTTTGGGATGTCTAAAGTGAAGAGTATGGAAAACGACATTCGTACAGCTCTTAATGGCGCTGGTTACGAAAATATTGATGTGAGTATGTCAGGTAATGTGGCGAAGCTCTCTGGCGAAGCGGCAAGTAATGACGCTAAAAGTGACGCCTTGAGAGTCGCACGTGACACTGAATGCACAAAGTGTAAGAAAAAGAGACAATGGCATGTCGTAAAAGACAGCATTGACGTTAAAAAAGCTGAAGCTTTGCCAACGCAATCCCCTTATACATTTTCAGGTGTGAAAGCTTCGGATGGTTCTGTTGTTCTGTCTGGTTACGTACCGTCTAAGGACTCGAAAGCTGACATTCTTAGAAAAGCAAATTCTATCTTTGATGGTAGGGTAACTGACCGCACAATTAAAATTGCTGCGGGTGCGCCTGACGCTAATTTCCAAGCGGTGAGCGAATCCTACATGAACCAGCTAGAGCTTTTAGATCAAGGTCGGTTTAATCAAGAAGATCGTAAGGGTTGGATTACAGGCTCAGCGTCCGATGCATCCATTCGAGATCGCATTAATGCCGTTGGCGCGGGTCTTCCTGCGAGATATGCATCTGGTTTTAATTCAGATATTAAAGTTCCGGCGGCACCTGTCGTTGCTCAATCTCAAACGGATTGTCAGGAACTCTTTGATGGTTTGAATCGTGATAATAAGATCCAGTTTGAAACGAACCGAGCCAATATCAAAGGTGAAGCTAGTTATGATCTTTTGAACAAATTGGCGGCTGCAGCGAAAGAATGTGCTGCATTCCGGATCAATATTAACGGTCATACAGATAGTGTCGGAGATGCAAATTACAATTTGAATCTGTCTCAAGACAGAGCAGACACTGTTAGAAATTACCTTGCTAGCCAGCAAGTTGATATCAACCGTTTAACCAGTCAAGGGTTCGGTGAAACCGATCCAATCGCAACCAATAGCACTCGTGAAGGCCGGGCTCAAAATCGTCGCATTACCTTCACAGTCACACAAGCCCAATAGGAGCTATAGAAATGTCAAACATAATCGCATTTGTTCTCTGTTTTTTACTCATCCCTCTCTTAATTTTAGGCCTGTTGGGCCTATTACTGGGATACCTGTTTTTTCGTGGAAAAAAAGTCGAAGGTGACCTGACTGTAGAAGCTGAAGGCGCGCTTAGAGCCGAAGCTGATTCACTTCGGTCTCGTGTTCAAGAGCTAGAAGGTCGCGTTGGAACACGTGATACTGAAATCTCTGACCTTAAGGGCAAGCTTGCTGCAGGTGCTGCGGCTGCGACGGCTGCTGCCGCTGCTGCCACAGTTGTTGCAAAGAAGGACGACTCTGAAGATGATACATACGCACTCGAGTGGAGAAATCGTTATCTCGCTGCACGTGTGAAATATCTTGAAGGTCAAGTTGCTGAAGCTCCTGCTGCGCCTAAGCCAGTTGCCAAGAAGAA
>CAYTLJ010000029.1:0-11642 GCA_964438555.1 uncultured Algimonas sp. | reverse complement strand
CCTAAGAAAAAGGCCGTGGCTAAGGCAAAGCCGAAGCCTAAGGTTCTTTACACAGATGGACCAACTGATGGTGCACCTGATGATCTTAAACTCATCAAGGGTATCGGTCCAAAATTTGAGAAGGACCTCAATGGTAAGGGCATTTACTACTTCCGCCAGATCGCGGCTTGGAAGGCAAAAGATGTCACGATGGTTGAAGGCGTTATCGACTCTTTCCCAGGCCGGATTGGCCGTGATGAGTGGGTCAGGCAAGCTGGAGGTCTAGCAAAAGGCGGATCTGGAGATGCGATGAAGACATCGACTCGGACTGCCAAGAAGAAAACAACCGCCAAAAAAGCGGCATCTGGTGCAACGCGCAGAAAGCCTGGACCAAAGCCTGGAACGAAACGTGGCGCTCTGACAGCAACGGGTAAGCCTCGTCAAAAGCCGGGACCTAAACCTGGGTCAAAGCGGACGAAAAAAGTCACTGAAGCGGATAAAGCCTTCGAAAAATATTATGCGAATGTCCTGAAATTTGATCCAAAGGCGCGCAAGCCTGTGGTTCAAGGGATCGTTAAATATTGCGGCGTTGCCTTATCAACACGTGACGGACGTCTGATCGCCTGTACAGATGAGTCAGAACTCAAAACAGTCGCCAAAGGTTTTGTCACTAAGAAATTAGGCAAGACTGACGGTCAATTGGAGTTCGTCAAAGGTATTTGCCAGGATATGAAGAGTGAGCGCTTTAAGCAGCGTGTAACCTTCTACTATCTCGCAGCCAAGAAAGCTCGTAAGCTAGGACAGTTTACAAAATAAGCTAACCTGCTGCTAATCAGCTAATGAAAGCCCGCCAGCTTAGGCGGGCTTTTTTTTTGGGCATATGCGATAAAGCCCCAAATCCAAATATCCTCGAATTCCAATTTTGGTCTGACGATCAGATTAGATTTTACTCAACAACATGTCCTAATTAGTGAGACGAGATATATCCGTATGTTGGAGTAAATTTACGAACCCATATAAGGTCAAAATCGTCAGCAGAATGATGATGGTCAAAAAGTAAATAAACCCGATCGCATAGCTGGACCAGATTGTTTTAACGGTACCGCGTTTAAACATATATTTGAGGCTCATCGGCAAATAGATCAGCATATAAATTGCGAGCAGGCTCATTAAGAGGCCAGAAGGGATGGGTGTGAATTGCCCAAGGATCAGCCCGATAAGAAGCAGAAAGAAAAAGACGGCATGTATATAGGCCGTATGGACCAGATGGTCGAAAAGCAGTGCGTTTCCGCGCCGTCGAATAAAAATATAGCCTAAAAACATTGTAAAAGGCATCATGAGCAACATGATACGGGGTAGGTAAGTCGAGAAATAACTATTCAATATCTGAGGGCGCGTCAAAAATAACTTCAACGCAGCCACGCCTCTAAAAGAGGCTTCCTCAGTTGAAACAGATTCTCCATCTATCGTGATAGAGGTTGAGAGGTTTTGTGGATTGCTAGTATCGAGTTCAATGAATTTAAAAACGCCATTTTCGAAGTCTATGTTCAGGGGGGCAGGATAATTCAAAATGAAATCTACGAGATCTTTATTCGACGTTTCTTGTTTTTCTTCTAATGTGCGTGTGGTTTCAAACATAAGTAAATTAATATGGGGCCGAAGGTCAGATAGGTCTAACGCCTCAATAGATTCAGGGGCGCCGTCCTCGCGTTCGACATCCATTGTGATACTTAGAATTTGCGTCCCAGAAATGGCAATATATCCAAAAAGTAAGATGGACATAGCAAGATAGGCTCTAACCGGGGAGGTCCATTTTGTCCGACGGCCATCTGCATATTCACGTGCAACCTGTCCCGGTCGTGTGAGTAATTTAATCCAACTGCGCCAAATGCGCGCGTCAATCGCTGTGAGATTCCCGACCATATCGACGATCAGGCTGAACAGGGATCTCCGCATATTATCATTTTTTTGACCGCATTGATGACAATAGAGACCGACATATTTTGTGTCACAAGACAAACATATCAGGCTTTGATTTTTATCCGGAATATTGTCACGCGAAAGCAGCTCTTCGCCGCTTATAAGAAGCGCGGCTTCACTTGTCCCGAGTTCGGTATCTTCCGATGTTGTGGTCATGTCATTGCCCTCTCTCAAACCCTATATGCCATATGGAAAGGCGTATGACGACATTCAAATTTGAGCCTTGAACCCTCGCGCCATCCCTTTAGAGATAAGCTTATGTTCAAAAATAAAATTGTTGCTGTTACCGGAGCGTCCGGTGGAATTGGTCGAGGCCTGGCAGAAATGCTCATTAGCGAGGGCGCCAAAGTAGCGATAAGTGACTTAACCCTCCCAGAACAAACAGCAAAAGAGATAGGTGCCAAACCCTATATTTGTGACGTAAGTGATGAGGGGTCTGTAAAGTCATTTATAGAGTCTGTGAACGCTGATCTGGGGCTCATCGACATCTATATTTCCAATGCAGGCATTGGCTTGGGGAATGGTCGTTTTGTTGCCGGAGGTAGCAATGCAAGTTGGCAAAAGAGTTGGGACGTAAATGTTATGGGCTCAGTTTACGCCGCCAGACACCTCATGCCGGCTTGGACGGAACGCGGCTCGGGCAGGTTTGTTATAACGGCGTCTGCGGCGGGCTTGTTAAATCAAATCGGGAGCGCCTCTTATAGCTGCACCAAACATGCGGCCGTCAGCCTGGCCGAGAGCATTGCGATTGAGCATGGAGATCAAGGTGTAAAATCGCATTGTATATGCCCGCAATATGTGCGCTCAAACATGACCAAGGGCATGGATATGGCTGAAAAATCGCCCGATGGGTTTCTCGAGCCACGAGATGTCGCTCAGGCCTTTAAAGCCGCGGTTAAAGCTGACGAATTTTATGTATTCCCGCATAAGGTCGTCAAAGATTATTTTATCAATCGGGCCTTGCACCCAGACGCTTATCTCTCAGGGATGCGCAAATTGAAAACGAAGGTTGGGCAGGCATTTAAAGCTAAAGGATAGTCACAATGAAAAGATTTGATTTAACAGGCCGCGTCGCACTTGTTGCGGGTGCCTCACGCGGTATAGGCGCGGCGATTGCGCACGGACTTGCTGAGCATGGCGCAAAGGTGATTTGTTCTAGCCGTAAACAAGCGGATTGCGAAAAAGTAGCCGAAGCCATCCGAGAGAATGGCGGCGAGGCGATTAGTGCAGAGCTCCACCTAGGCGAGCTTTCTCATCATGACCGCACGATCAAGATGATAGAAGAAACTTATGGTCAACTTGATATATTGATCGTCAATGGGGCGACAAATCCATATTTTGGGCCAGCTCATGAAGCGCCAGAATCTGCTTATGACAAGACATTTGATGTCAATGTGAAAGGACCATATTACCTCGCCACAAAATCTATTCCGCTTATGCTCAAAAACGGCAAAGGTGCGATTGTCAATGTGGCGTCAATTGACGGGATCCAACCGGGCAAGGGCCGTGTCATCTATGGTATGACCAAAGCGGCCCTGATCAATATGACCAAGGGGTTAGCCAAAGAATATAGTAATAGTGGCATTCGCGTAAACGCGCTCTTGCCTGGATTTACAGACACAAAGCTCGCTTCAGCGCTTAAAAAAGCCCCAGGCATGCAAACATATATGGATCAAAATCTGGCGATCTCACGCATGGCCCAACCCGAAGAAATGGTGGGGGCCGTGCTTTTCATGGTGAGTGACGAGTCTAGCTATTTCACGGGTCAAGGCATGGTCGTGGACGGCGGAGCGATTATCTAATGTCTGGGTCAGATTCAAATCCAACTATCCCCGTAAGGGACGGTGAGGCCTTGAATATGGAGGTCGTCGACCCGCTCCTAAAAGCCGCCATTAAAGGCTTATCTGGTACCGCTAAGGTCACGCAATTTCCGTCTGGCGCGTCTAATCTGACTTATGCGCTTGATTATCCGGACCGCTCACTTGTCTTGCGACGTCCGCCCTTTGGTCCGCGTCCAAAATCCGGTCATGATATGTTTCGTGAATACCGTATTATGCGAGACCTCAAACCCGTCTTTGATGCGGTTCCGCCCGTCCTTTATTATACAGATGATGAGAGCCATATCGGGGCAGAATTCTATGTGATGGAACGCGTAGACGGTCATATTCTCCACAAAATTCCAAAAGATTGGGGATGGGGAGAGATTGAAAATCGAAAATTATGCGAAGCATTTTTCACTATACTTTGTGACCTACATACGCTTGACGTCGACGCCGCCGGATTATCTGATTTTGGAAAACCGCAAGGCTATGTTGAACGTCAAATATTGGGATGGAATAGGCGCTGGAACCGCGTCTTAACTGATGACGTGCCGCATTATGAGGATATTCAAGCGTGGTTAGAAGATAATATGCCTGCAGATTCTGGCAAAGTCGGTGTCCTACATGGGGATTACAGGATCGATAATTGTATCTTGGACCCGAATGACCCAACGAAAATTTCGGCGCTCATTGATTGGGAAATTTCGGCGCTGGGCGATCCGCTAATGGACCTTGGCAACACGCTTGCCTATTGGATACAGGCGGATGATCCGCCCCATATGCAACTCACTGTGCGCCAACCCAGTAATATTCCGGGTATGATGACGCGCCAAGAGGTTATAGAATTTTACGCGGAGCGGACGGGATATGATGTCTCGAACATGTCCTATTACTATGTTTACGGGATTTGGCGTCTTTGTGTGATCATCCAGCAAATTTATTACCGTTACGTTGTGGGCGCGACCCAGGATGCGCGGTTCAAAGATTATGGACAATTGGTGATAGCTTTGGCTGAAACCGCAAAAGAAAAAATAAAAACGGGAGAGGTCTAATGGCCGGAATGGATCTAGGACGCACAGAACGCGTCGAAAAACTTTGTGACGCCGTGCGAGACATTGTTCGAAATGAAGTGATCCCGATTGAAAATGAATGGCATGCGGAAACAGAAAATGCTGCGGATCGTTGGAAGCACACACCCCGCCAGATTGAGATACTGGAAGGCTTAAAGACAAAGGCGAGGTCTCAAAATCTTTGGAATTTCTGGCTGACCAAAACGGGTCTGACGGCGTCCGATAAGGGCTATGGTCTGACCACGGTTGAATATGCTTATCTGGCCGAAGAAATGGGCTGGTCTCATCTGGCCCCTGAAGTGTTTAACTGCTCGGCGCCCGATACTGGCAATATGGAAGTCTTTGAGAAATACGGAACGGAAGAACATAAGACGCGCTGGTTAAAACCCATGTTGGAAGGCAAACTGCGCTCAGCCTATCTGATGACCGAGCCTGATGTTGCCTCATCAGATGCCACAAATTTGGATTTCCGCGCCGAAAAAGACGGCGATGATTGGGTCTTTAATGGCGAGAAATATTGGTCATCTGGCGCCGGAGACTCGCGTTGTGCGGTCTATATATTGATGGCGCGTACGGCGCCGCGCGATGGCGAGAAATCCCGCCATCAACAACACTCCATGTTCGTTGTCCCTGCAGACACGCCCGGGATTACAAAATTACGGGCAATGAAGGTATTCGGCCATGATGACGCGCCGCATGGTCACCTACATCTCAGATTTGAAAATGTGCGTGTACCAGCTGATGCGCTCTTGATCGGAGAGGGGCGTGGTTTCGAGGTGTCTCAGGGACGTCTTGGGCCAGGACGTATCCACCATTGTATGCGTGCTGTGGGCCAAGCTGAGCGCGCAATGGAGCTTATGTGTCGTCGAGCCGTCTCCAGGACCGCTTTTGGGCGTCCGCTTGCGAAACTAGGTGCAAATTATGATATTATTGCAGAATGCCGTATTGCGATTGAACAAGCCAGACTGCTTTGCCTCAAAGCCGCCTGGATGATGGATCAAGGCGATCCACGCGCTGCAGCCCCTTATATTTCGCAAATCAAAGTGGCCGCGCCTAATATGGCGATCAAAGTCATCGACGAAGCGATGCAAATGTTTGGCGGAACCGGAATATCGCAAGATACGCCGCTAGCTTCCATGTTTGCGAGCATGCGAACCCTCAGATTTGCAGACGGTCCTGACGCGGTTCACCGTATGCAGGTTGCCCGAAAAGAGCTAAGAGCTTATACAAACCAAAAGGTCTAATACACGCCACATTGGAGCTATTCATGCCATCATTTGATATCGTCTCTCAAGTTGACTTGTCTGAGGTTGATAATGCCGTGCAAAATGTCATGCGCGAAATCTCAACCCGCTATGATTTCAAGGGATCTAATTCATCCGTCGAAGTCAAAGATGGCGGCATGCTCATTCATGCTGATGACGAATTAAAGCTAAAACAAGTCCAGGAAATATTACGCGGTAAATTACATAAGCGCGGCATTGAGCCAGGCCAGCTTGATTATGGCAAAGAAGAAAAAGCGTCAGGTATGAGCGTGCGTCAACATATTGGTGTCAAAGAAGGCATTGATAAGGAAATGGCCAAGAAAATTGTCAAAGCTATCAAATCCGAGAAGATCAAAGTCCAAGTCGCCATTCAAGGTGAAGAGCTTCGTGTCTCGGGTAAAAAGCGCGATGATCTTCAAGCCGTGATGCAATTCGTCAAATCTATGGGGCTTGAGCAACCCTTACAATTTAAAAATCGACGCGATTAATTGTGAGTGGATTATTTATCTCGCCCATCAAAGGCGAGGCGTCCATCGACCATTGTCACGAGCGGTTCTGCCTTGAGAATATCTGGACCGTCGACTGTTAATATATCCGTCTTAAAGATTGATATATCTGCCTTTTTTCCAACTTCTAATGTGCCGATCATGCCGTCTTGAAAGGCCGCATAGGCGGGCCAAATTGTAAACATTTTTAAGGCATCTTGTGGGGAGACTTTTTGCTCTTCATTCCAATCTTCATTATTAAAGCCGCTCAAATCCCGTCTTTGTGTCGCCGCATAAATTTCAATCCTAGGATCGCCGACTTCTACGGGTGCATCTGTTCCGCCTGCAATGATAGCGCCGCTCTCAATTAAAGCGCGCCAAGCATAGGCTCCAGAAAGGCGATTTTTTCCAAGTCTGGCTGGGGCAAAATGTAAGTCACCAATGGCATGGCTGGGTTGCATAGAGGGGATGACGCCGAGTTCTGCATATCGAGGTAAGTCACGCAAGTCGATAATTTGAGAATGTTCAATTCTCCATCTGGGATCCGCTTTGTCCCATTGATTTTTGGGGACACGTTTGAATGCCGCGTCATACCAATCTAGGACAAGACGGTTTGCCCGGTCTCCAATGGCGTGGGTGTTGACTTGGGTGCCACTTCGAAGCGCTGCATCCAAAATAGACTCGGCATTCTCTTTTTTTAGTAGGATGAGACCGGAGTTCTTTTCATCATCAGAATAAGGTTCGAGCAAGGCCGCGCCACGAGATCCAAGCGCGCCATCTGAATAGAGTTTGATAGCTTGGGTTGTCACAAGGTCATTTTTGACATTTTTCATATCATCAATGTCAGCCATAGTCTGGCGTGCTTTTGACGGGAATAGATCAAGAGAATTATAGACGCGGATTTTGATTTTTCTTTGCCGCGCCAAGCGATTGATCATTTGAATATCTGCCGGATCGACCGACATAGAGTGGATATTTGTCCAGCCCCGCGACGCATAAAGCTCTGCACCCGTTATATAGGCTTGGCGTTTTCGCTCTCGGGTAAGCTTGGGCATAAGTGGCTCAACCAAATTGGCCGCATTATCGATAAGCATACCCGTTGGTTCACCCGCTGCGTCTAGATGGATGGCACCACCAAAGGGTGCTTCAGTCTCACGCGTGATGTTAGCTTTATCCAAAGCGGCGCTATTTACGACACTTGCATGACCATCGGCGCGTTCAAGGATAACCGGATTATCGGGCGAAATTTTATCCAAATCCTGTCGCGTTGGGAAGCGGTCTTCGGGCCAATGGGTTTCGATCCAACCTCGGCCAAATAGGGTTTCACCGGCAGGTAGATCCTCTAAGGCGGCTTTTACCCGGGTTTGTAAATCAGAAATTGATGATGTTCCCGCGAGATTGAGGGTCATTTCACGCAGTCCAATGCCAATTAAATGCCCATGCGCATCCGTAAACCCAGGATAGGCAGCACCGTTTTTAATATCTATTTTTTGTGAATTGGCACCTGCATGATCTTCGCACCACTCGCCAGTCGCCGCGCCGACATATTTAATTTCGCCTTGGCGAATAGCAATCGCTTCAGCCACAGGATTAGCGTCGAGTCCCGTATAGATTGGTCCGCCAGAAATACACCAAGCGCGCGCAAAATTAGAACTATCTTTGTCTTTTGACTCGTTTGAGGTTGGATTACAGGCAACCAATGCAACTATGGCCAAAAGGCTTGAAGACAGTTTCAGCACGAAATTAGATCGTTTCATAGGTCCCTCACTTGAGGTCCTCCTAAAACGAAAACTGTCTATTGGCTAGCGTTATATGAGCGGTTTACGCGGCGATCTCTTCGGCATTGGTTTTATGTGTTATACGATCAATGGCCGCCAATAATTCGGTTAGTCTGACAGGTTTTGCCAAAGCGTCATCCATGCCTATATTTTTACACAGCCGTCTTTGTTGATATTGCGGGTCTGCTGTCAGAGCAATAATTGGCATATTTTTGAATGGCTCGCTGCTTGCGCGTATAGCAAGGGTTGCTTCAATCCCGTCCATAATCGGCATATGGATATCCATGAGGACGACATCATAATCATTTGTTTTTAGCTTCTCTATAGCCTCAACGCCGTTTTCTGCTGTGTCGATATGGCTGACAAGTGTATCGATAAGAGAGATAACGACCATATGATTGGTTGTATTATCATCGACCACCAAGACGCGTAGATTAGAATAGTCAGTTTTCGCGGGAACTGATTTTTCTAACATATCATTTATCAAAGCATTGGTAGAGTCTTCACGGCGATCTGCCATGCGTCTGTTTTCGACAATAGGTAAGGAAATCGCGATAACCGTTCCTTGACCGGATTCTGATTTGGCTGAAATTGTTCCGCCCATTAATTCAATGATTTGCTTTGTAATATTCATGCCCAGGCCAGTCCCACCAAAACGTCCAGCGATAGATTTGTCGGCTTGAGTGAAGGCTTCAAACAAGCTTTCGAGTTGGGCCTCATTCATCCCAATACCCGTATCTTTAACGGCAAGAATTAGACGTGCCGAAGGGGCTTCACCGATCGTCGTCAAGACGACATTTATTTTCCCGCCGGGTGAGAATTTCACAGCATTTGACAAGAGGTTATTGAGGCATTGCTCAAAACGGTGTGGGTCAAAAATAATCTCTTCGGGGACAGACGGATCAACTTTGCAGGAAAGGTCGATGTCATTCTTTAGGGCCTTTTGTTCCCAAAGAGAGCAGACTGATCTCACGGCTTCCTCTGGGGAGGCGCTTATTGGATCAAGCACGAGCTTAGATTCTGCCAACTTCGTATGTTCTAGGCTCTCATCGACAATATGGATGATTTTCTCGGCCGAAGACTGAATCAGCTCAAGCTTTGGTAGAATTTTTGGATCTCCATTGTGATAGATAAGGGCATCAGCAATGCCGACAACGGCATTCATAGGGGTACGGATTTCATGTGACAGACGGCCTAAGAAATTATTCTTTGCACTAAGCGATTTCTCGGCACTCTCACCGGCTTTCCTTAAATCATCTTGAACTCTGAGTTGCGCCGAGACGTCACTGTAAAAGATAATGACGGTTCGAACGTCACCATTTTCAGCAATTTGCGGGGTGGCTTGACACTTGATCCATCGTGTTTGCTTGCTCTCTGGATCATTGACTTTAAATGTCATGTCCCAAGGTTTTTTACTTTCTAGGCCACTATTCCACCGCGCATAAACACGTGGCGCGTCTTGTTTGTGGAGAATTCCGCTTAAACCTTCTTCGAGAAGACGTTTGGAAAGTGTGTCGCCAAGGGCTTTTTTTCCGATATCGCCGTGGAGTTCATATTTCTGCGACTCTACATGATAGATAATGTAACCGGACAGGCTACTATCGAGGGCGATTTTGAGGGCGTGGCGCTTGATGTATGACTCGGTAATGTCGCGACAGGTCAATAGGTAATAACCATCCATATCGCTATCTTGACTAAATTTGAGTCGACGACCTTTTGGTGTAATCAAAGATAATGATTTTCTTTCGCTGGGTTTGGGGTCACGTTTAATTTCGGACGCGATCAAATCGCAAAAGATGGCTTGATCGCCAGGACCAAAATCTCCACGTTGGGCAAGGCGTTTTAAGAGAGTAATCAGGGAGACCCCATGTAAATCGACATGACTTTCATATTCCATCATCGCGAGTAATCTGTCTTCATAAAAGACAATTTTCATGTCAGAATTTATCACTAGTGAGGCGAGGCCACTCATGCGGCTCAGCCGGGCGAGCCATTCAAATTGGAGTGTTTTTAAATTCTCAATAGAGATGGTGCTTGTGTCTGAATTACTACTTATATTAAGCGCGTCCGCCATGAGATTACCTTGATATCAATATCTACACTGTCCACTGGCACAAAAACACAAAGAAGCCGTTAAAATGGAGCGGGACCGTTTTTGTTGGAAAATCAAGAACATTCCGGGTAAGGCATGCCCAATTTTGATAACACCCGAGGCTGCAATGACATCTTTTATCCGACTTATATGGCTGGCCCTTATGGGTGTCTGGCTAACGGCCTGCAGTGGCTCGCAAAATGCATCAAAGCAAACCGCCTTTGTCGAATATATCGGTCATGCGTCCTTTCGTTTTGTCGATGGGTCTAAAAAGGCAGTTGTCGTCGATCCCTATAATAGCCGGATTTGGGTTGAACATCGTTACCCCGCAGGATTGTCAGCTGATGCGGTCCTCGTCACCCATCCGCATTATGATCATGATGCAACCTATTATTTCGATGATGCAGAGATTTTTCGCGGTCCAGGTCAGTACAAAATTGGTGATATTCAAATCACCGGTGTGGCCACGGCCCACCGCGGCGAAGCGGCAATGCGTGAGCGCGGCCTATCGCCCGTTAATACGGTTTGGGTGATTGAATTGGACGGCTTGCGGTTTTTGCATCTGGGTGACACGCGCCCACTCAAAGACACAGAAATTGCGGAAATCGGATCAGTTGACGTGATCATTACTAACCCGAATGCAAAAGAAGAGGTCGAGCGCCTTAAAGACGGTCTAAGCGCCTCAGTGATACTGCCTATGCACTATTTCAACCAAGTCTTACCGGATGATAAAGCACCGCGCGGTCTTGCGGATATAAATAGGTGGCTTGAGCCTTATGAGGCCGTTCAGAAAGTTGAGACAAACCGTATCAACATCTCTGATATTGCAACCCATCAAGGTGTTTTACTGCCGCGCCATTCACCCGATCTAACGCCCTGGACAGAGGCCCAAGATAAAGCGGCTGGTCATTTCAATGCGTTCCGGACGGCCATGCGCGCAGAACCCGCTGACGTTGACGCCGCCAAAGCCTCTCTCCAAGCTGCGATCGATACGGATCCCGGAAATATATTATATTACCGCATTCAGGCCAACCAAATCGCTGAGGCGGATCCTGAGGCCGCCATCAAGACCCTAGAGACTGGCTTAAAAAACGCCGATCACCTGGACTGGTCCCAAGCCATGGCGGCTCGTGACCTGCTGGCGGGGCTCTATGAAAAAACCGGAAATATCCA
>CAYTLJ010000028.1:12667-21991 GCA_964438555.1 uncultured Algimonas sp. | reverse complement strand
TTTTTATGGGCTTTACCGCGTACATATTCACCGATTGAGTGATTGACTGACTCGAGCTCGCTTTCAGGATCGCATATGTGTTGAATGAACCCGTAGATGAGCTTTTTATTTTTGAACCAGACTGGGTTTAAGATACCCAGTCTCGGTAATTGATGAGCGTCGCCGTTTTATCAAATTTTGGAGCAAGCATCTGCGCAGCAAGTTCGGCCACGTCATGAGGGCTTGGCAAAACACTTGCGTCTTCACCCGGCATGGCTTTGGCGCGCATGGCGGTTCGCGTTCCACCTGGGTTTAAGAGATTGACTTTGATTGGCGTGATTTCAACTTCCGCGGCATAAATATTGGCCATAGCTTCAAGTGCTGCTTTTGAAATTGCATAGGCTCCCCAATAGGCGCGGTGGCTTTGGGCGACCGAAGACGTCATAAATAAGACCCGGCCCGCCTCCGAGTCTCGCAATAAGCTATCCATAGATCTGATGAGGCGGAAATTTGCCGTAACATTTGTCGCTATAATCTGCTCAAAACTCTTTGGCGTGGTATGTGGCAAAAGTATAATGTCGCCGAGAATAGCCGCATTACCAAAGAGGCCATCAAGGCGTCCATATCGTTCATGAATGATCTTGCCCAAGCGATCAATTGAGTCAAAATCCTTCAAATCCATTGGGACGAGGGTACACTGTCCGCCAGCTTCCTTGATTTCATCGTCGAGGTCTTCCAGCCCGCCTTGGGTGCGTGCCGTCGCGATGACGTGACCACCTTCAGACGCTAAACGTTTAGCCGTTGCATAGCCGATGCCTCGTGATGCGCCAGTGACCAAATAAATACGGTCCTTATGATCTGACATATTCCTTAGGCCACTTCCACGAGGAAAGAGAGTTGTTTCCCGCCTAAGAGTTTTCGGTCACGATCGATAAGCGGGGTTGGATAACAGCCGGTAAAACAGTGATCCGTATATTGCGGCGTCTCTTCTTCGCGGTATTTTTCTCCCATTGCCCAATAGAGGCCTTCAACGGATAAAAAGCCAAGGCTGTCGACTTCCAGCATGGAGGTCATTTCTTCGAGCGTGTAATTCGCGGCAATCAGCTTTTCCTTGGTCGGCATATCAATGCCGTAATGGTCCGGATATTTGATCGGCGGGGAGGCGGACCGGAAATGGACTTCTTTGGCACCAGCGGCTTTGATCATTCTCACGATTTTTGTCGATGTCGTCCCGCGCACAATTGAATCATCGACGAGTAAAACGCGTTTTCCCTTGATCATGGCCCGGTTGGCAGAATGTTTTAATTTAACACCCATATCCCGGATTTGTTGTGTGGGTTGGATAAATGTCCGCCCGACATAGTGATTTCTAATGATTCCGAGTTCAAACGGGACGCCGAGTTCTTGGGCAAATCCAAGGGCTGCCGGGACGCCGCTATCGGGTACGGGAATAATAACGTCCACATCGGCGGGCGTTTCTTGCGCAAGACGCTGTCCCATACGTTTGCGGACTTCATAGACGCTTTTTCCGCCAACAATCGAATCTGGGCGTGCGAAATATACAAATTCGAAAATGCAGGGCCGAGATCTTGCATTGGGGAAGGCTGTGAAGGACCGAATGCCGTCTGCATTGATAACGACAACTTCGCCGGGCTCGACTTCGCGAATAAATTCCGCATCTATCATATCAAAAGCGCAGGTTTCAGACGCCAAAACATAGCTATCACCAATGCGTCCGATCAATAGGGGGCGAATGCCGTGACGGTCTCTTGCCCCAATCAATAGGTTTTCAGTCATGCCGACAAAGGCATAACCCCCATCGACTTGTCGAATAGCGCCTACCAGTCGTTCGATGAATTCACCTTGTCGTGCGCGGGCGAGCAAGTGGATGACAACTTCCGTGTCAGAGGTGGACTGGAAAATCGCGCCTTTTTTGACCAATTTTTCGCGCAAGGTATAAGCATTGGTGATGTGACCATTATGTGCCAGCGCAAAACCGCCCGTATGAAGTTCAGAAAAAAGCGGTTGAACATTGCGAAGGACCGTTTGTCCGGCTGTGGAATAGCGCACATGGCCGATTGAGATGTGACCGCCAAGGCGTTCAGATGGATCATCGCCGGTAAAATTATCACCGACGAGGCCGAGGTGACGTTCTGTTCGAAATTGCGTGCCGTCTGTTGCAGCAATACCGCAGGCTTCTTGTCCTCTGTGTTGCAGGGCATGCAAGCCTAAAGCGGTAAGGGATGCGGCATTCTCAAGTCCGAAAATGCCGAAGACGCCACATTCTTCTCTAATTTTATCTTCATTGGGGTCAAAGATTGCTTCGCTATTTGACATCACTCTATTCCCGTATTGTCTTTGCTTAGGTCTTTGACAACGTCTTGGCCGACCCCTTCAAGCTCACCTTCTTTAATGCGCTCTGCATAGGTCTTCCATTTTGTAAAGGGAAGGGACCTGATGCCGACGCCAATCTTGTCTAGCAGTGGATAAAAAACGGAATTTGCAAACATTGAGGGAAGTTCCGCAGGATCAGCCTCCATTTGCTCGCGCATTCCAGGCGGCATGCTTTCGAGCGTTTCCGCATATGTGCCATTTTCTTGAAGCGTTCGTTTGAATTCTTGCGCCTCATTTGAAGCTCTATATTTCGATGTAAAGAACATCATCACCAATGTGGCAACAATTAATCCACGGGCAACGCCGAACCCCGCGCCCAATAGGCGATCAATTAGCCCACTTTCTTTCCCTGCAATCGCTTTGCCGATTTTCGACATGATCACGACGAGGATAAGATATGAAATGGCGAATGTTCCAAGGGCTAAGACGCCGTCTGCCAACCAGGCTGGGTCCTTGATCACTTCATGCATTTCAAACCGGAATTGGCCATAAACATAGAGGGTAATGATCGCAGCAATGAGTAATGCTGCGAGAGAGATAACTTCGCGTAATAGGCCGCGCGACATCGCGTAAAGACCGGAGATAACAAGAATGACTAAAACGACGGCATCAAAGCCGTTAAACTCCCATGGGCCTATTGTCAGAAAATTTAGAGATGAGACAAACGTAGAGAGCGTCATATGTCGGGGCAGGGCTCCTCCTAGGCGGCCCAACTTGTTGGATGGTCGAGGCCGCTTTCAGTACTGGCTTCTACACGTCTGATTAGGTCGGGCAAAGTCTTGATTGCAATCAAGGGCAGTATAGAATTGTCATTTTTGTCTTGTTTTTGCGGTCTCGCCGCAATTGCGCGGTGAAATCCAAGTTTCGCAGCCTCTTTTAGCCGCGCATCTGACCGGCCAACTGGCCTGACATCACCAGATAGGCTGATTTCGCCAAACACAACAGAATCGGCGGGCAAGGGGACATCAAAAGCCGAAGAGGCGATGGCGGCGGCAACAGCAAGGTCGGCAGCTGGTTCATTGATCCGCAGGCCTCCCGCCACATTCAAGTATACGTCTTTGCCTGCAAAACTGACCCCGCAACGCGTTTCTAATACCGCCAAAACCATGGCAAGGCGACTATTATCCCACCCCGTAACGGACCTCCTGGGTGTTCCAAATGCGGCCGGCGCAACAAGTGCCTGAATTTCGGTTAAGACTGGACGTGTTCCTTCTAGGCCCGCAAAAACAGCTGCACCAGAAGACGCCTCTTGGCGCCCATCCAAGAAGAGCGCCGACGGGTTAGGGACTTGTGCTAATCCACTCTCTTTCATTTCAAACACACCGATTTCATCTGTCGGACCAAACCGGTTTTTATGCGCGCGTAAGATCCTGAATTGATGGGCGCGGTCACCTTCGAAATAAAGAACCGCGTCGACCATATGTTCCACAACACGTGGACCCGCAATTTGACCATCTTTTGTGACGTGCCCCACGAGTATCATACAGGCGCCGCGTTTCTTGGCATAGCGCGTGAGTTCTTGCGCACAGGCCCTAACTTGAGCAACGGTTCCGGGCGCTGCACTTAATTGATCCGACCAAAGGGTTTGGATAGAATCTATGATAACAACATCTGGCTTTAATTCGGCTAAACCATCGATAATTGTGCTTAACGACGTTTCTGCGGCAAGGGAGACGGGATCTTCTGATACGCCCAATCTTTTTGCGCGGCGCCTGACTTGCCCAACAGATTCTTCACCTGAAATATAGGCTGTTTTTAATCCAGATGCGGCTAATTTCCCCGTCGTTTGCAGAAGTAAGGTCGATTTTCCAATGCCAGGATCACCCCCTACAAGTATAGCAGAACCCGGGACTAATCCACCTCCGGTGACGCGGTCGAGTTCGGAAATTGAGGTGCGTAAACGCGGCACGTCCCTGTCTTCGCCGCCTAGATCCTTGAACTCCATGGATCTGGTTTTGCGTCGTCTCTGCGAAGATTTTGTGGTCTGATCGGTAGATTCTTCGACGAGCGTATTCCATTCTCCACAGGAATCGCAACGTCCAGCCCACTTACTATGAACACTTCCACAGGACTGACAAACAAAAATAGAGCTCGGTTTTGGCATAAAAATCACCTTTTGTTCATGTATTGTTCTGTAGAGTTAATAAATAGTTATTGCTATTGCAACGGTAATATTGGACAAAAAACATAAGGGCGTCTGCGGGTTTTCCAGATGCTGAACGGTTGGAATGGAAATTGCACGTCAATATTCATTTGATAAATTACTTAAGAGGTATGGTATGAAGCTCATGAAATTAGCTTTGGGTGCTGCCGCGGCTTTGCCGTTGGTATTTGCATCGCAGGTGTCCGCGACATCTTTGAAGAAACTAGATTTTGATGACATGGTCGCGCAAGCCAATGCGTGTGTTGTCGCTGAAGCGCAATCTGCAACAACAGAATTTCGCAATGGACAAGTCACAACATTAACGACATTTCGGGTAACGAAATCTGCATTTGGCAATGTTGGTCAGACAATCACAGTTGCAACAGATGGTGGTGAGAGAACCATGGGACGGTTGCAAGTCGCAGAAGTTAATGCAGGTGCGCCTCGATTCTTCACAAATCAAGAAAGCCTCTTATTCTTATCAGAAGCAAATGCGCAAGGCGCCTTTAATATCCTAGGATATAACCAAGGTAGATTTGCCGTCCGCGAAAATGCGAATGGTGTGGATATGGTATCATTGCCCGTTGGTGATGGTGGCCAAATCACATTGGATAATGCGCTATCTGTCATTTCTGACGCGCGCAGTAATCCAAATTCATCCGATATTAGACGCTAGGATAGAGAAGAGGACATAAGAATGTTAAAACGTGTTTTACTAGGGACTGCACTTGCGGCCCTCACAACTGAGCTTGCTTTTGCGCAGTCATCTCCTTTACCTGGACGTCAGCTAGACACAATTGCGGCGGCGGTCACGTCGATACCCGTACCGTCTCAGGGCGGTGAAGTATTTGATGTGCGCCCGCTTGTCGGAATTTTCTGGGATGAGCGCTGTGCGTCCGTTGAATATACATTCAACACAAACCAAGGTGCCAATGAAGGCACAGCAGATCGCATTGGTCCAAATATACTGGCAACCAATGTTCAACGCGGTCTAAATCGCTGGAACAATATTCGAACAGCATATATCGAAATGAATGTGACAAACCGGACGGATTTGGGAAATCGCCCTCGCATTGGTGGTGATTTCATCAATGAGGTAACCTTTATCACGCCTGGCGGTTTTACAGCCCTAGCTTCGTCTCCATCTACGTCATTAATCGCGGATACTGATTTTGTTGCCGGTGACGATCTAGACCTTGACGGCGATTCAGATGTTTATGATCCCGTTGCTGAAGGTCTGAATGTTTGCACAGACATCGATAATGATGGCGATATAGAATTCCCTGCTGGTTTTTACCGGGCTGGTACAATTCTTGACAATGATGTGCAATTTGGAGCGGATGTTACCTGGGAGACAGGCACGCCGACTGGGGGAGGTGGCGTCGCAGATGTGGATGCTGTGTCGACCCATGAATTCGGTCATTCTCACGGATTAAATCACTCATTTGTAAACCTAATTTCTGCCGCGGATGGATCTGGTGCGACCATGTTCCCATTCATCGATACGAACGATCCGTTCGCTGAATTTGCGAACCGATCCTTACATATTGATGATATCGCCGCGACGTCACAGATTTACCCTGAAGGACAAGGCACAGAACCGATTACGCAATTACAAGGTAACGATCAGGCATTTGATTCGCGCTTTTCGATTGTAAGTGGGTCTGTCGAAGACGGTTTAGGAAATCCAATCGCTGGTGCGGCTATTTCTGCCTTGCGGACTTCTGATGATGCGGTTTCGTCTTTAACCTATAGTGGTCGGACGGGTGCCTTCCAAAATGCGACGGGGCTATTTGCGTTCCCTGAGTCGGTTCAATCTGGTGCCTTTGAACTCGCGGTACCAAGTAATTTTAGCTATCAGTTTGAAGTCCAAGCTTTAGACGGAGATCCCGCTGCGGCTGGAAATATCAGCACCAATGCAATTATTGGCGATATTTTGGGCCAAACCTCATTCCCGCAAGAGCGTTTTGATGCCGATGAAAGCGCGGTCGAACTCGATGCGACGGCTGGTGAGACAATTGCAGTTGGATTGACGGACGAAAGTGGTGTTGACTTTGTTCTTAATGACAATATCACATTGCGGAATTCGGCGCCAAGCGGTTTGGGCCTCTCAGCTAATATTTTTGGAGCCGCATCTATTCGCTATATCGAACATTTTCCGCGTGAAGACGTAGAATTATTACTCGACAATAGTTTTATTCCAGTCGCGGGCGGTGTTCACACAAGCCAATTTGGAGAAGGCACGCAAACATATGAATTCTCACGTGGCGCGCTCGCTATTGGGAATTTCATGCCAGATGGAACGCCTCGGATCAGAGAGCTTATCGGAACGGTCGAAAATGTATTGGCTGAAGATGATGATATCACGGTTGTGCCATTCACGACGCCAGCAGATCTTGGTGATCAGATACGGGCGGCTTATGATGCATTCCCGACAGCAGAGATATTCTTTGTTCTAGATATTGATAGTGTTCAGACAGGAAATAATGTCGGATTTCCTTTGGCCTTCCAATTCGTAGATTTCAATACTGCGGGAACGTCATTTTTGGCTGCTAATGGCGCCGATCCAGTGCCTATCACGGATTTAACGTGGGCAATGGAACTTAGTTTCATTCCGGCCCTGGCTGACCCGGCTGAATAAATATAGATAATTGAGTATTTGAAACTCGAATTTTTTAGGGGCCGCTTAGCGGCCCTTTTTTATTGTTTTTAAAAATTACGATCTCCAGCATGGCCTTTGTTAACTCTAGCGGCTTAGCTTTAATTAATAAATTTCTTCTATAGTCGCGTTTGACCCTAAAATTTGGGTCGCAAGCAAGGGCGCTGGATGACGTTAAAATGTGACCGGGCCGCTCTATCGAATTTTAAAATTCAAGGTTTGAGACATATGAAATTAAAAAACCAAATAATATTTACCTCACTATTTTTTTCATTATGCCTGAGTACACATGCATCGGCAACGTCATCAAAAGACGCCTTGTTGAATGAGATGATAGAAACGGCATCAGCCTGTGTTGTCGCATCTGTAGAATCTGTTCGGTCAGAAAGAATTAATGGTCGGATCACAACCCTAACGACATTTCGCGTAAATAAAACCGCATTTGGAAATGTGGGTCAAACCATCACAGTTGCCTCAGTCGGGGGCGAGGCAAAACTGGGGCGTTTAAAAGTCGCCGAAGTCGTTGCTGGCGCGCCGCGTTTCTTCGGCAATCAAGAGCGTTTATTATTTCTCTCTGAGACTAATGAGTCAGGCATATATTCAATTTATGGATTTAATCAGGGCCAATTTTCTATCGCTGAGACAGGCGAAGGAGAGGATATGGTTTCCCTCCCTCTGGAGCGCGGCGGTGCCTTAACACTTGAAAGCGCTCTCTCTGTAATTTCGGACCAGAGACGCGACCTTATAGCGGCTGAAACATCCATACAGTTTCAAAAAACGCGGTGAGTATCATGATGAACAAGCTAACCTTATTGACGCTCCTTGCGATTGGGATACCTCAAATTGCCTTAGGTCAGACGGGCCGACAGCTCGATGTGATTGCTGCACCAACAAGTTCGCGCACACTGCCGTCCATAGGTGGAGATGAGGAGTTTTTAGTACGTCCTTTAGTTGGAATTTTTTGGGATGAAAGATGTGCATCCGTGAGTTACACATTTAACACCTCTGAGGGCGCGCAGGAAGGCACAGAGTTTGAAATTGAGCCAGATGCCGTTGCAGATATAGTTCAGGACAGCATGGATCTTTGGAATGACAATCCAAGCTCCTATATTGAAATGAATATAGATCATAGGACAGAATTAGACACGCGAAATCGCATTGGCGGCGATTTTGTGAATGAGGTCAGGTTCGGTAGAACGCATGCCAGACTCCGTTTCAACATAGGCTATCCAACGCCCGCATCGACTCACTCAACCAGCTTAATCGAAGATACAACATTTATCGCTGGGGAGGACCTTGATCAGGATGGTGATTCCGATGTTTTTGATCCAGAGATTGAGGGTATCAATATTTGCACGGATATTGATAATGATGGAGATATTGAGTTTCCGGCAGGGTTTTACCGCACAGGAACAATTCTAGATACTGATGTCTTGTTTTCAGATAAGGTTATTTGGCAACCAAATGATCGAGGCGAGGGCTATGATATTGGTACTTTTGCGCTCCAGGAATTTGGCCATGCGCAAGGTTTAAGCCACTCGACGATCAATCAAATTTCAAGGTCAAATGGCTCTGGTTCTGTAATGTTTCCACATCACGAACGGTCTTTGCCTGAAAATTTAATCAATGACCGACGATTGCATGTTGATGATCTGGCGGCCTCTGCTTTTCTTTACCCAGAAGGCGAGGGAACAGAGCCAATTTCTGAAATACAACCCGGCGATATTCCGTTTAACTCGGCTTATTCTGTCCTTAGCGGCACAGTTACGGATAAGGATGGGAATAATATATTGAGTGCTGCTATAAGTGCAAAACGCAGCTCGGGAGGCGAATTTGCGTCAATGGCATTTAGCGGCACGAGCGTGGTGTTTGAAGACCAAGAGACTGGAGCTAAGGGTGTAACTCCAGAGGCTGTATTAGGGAGTGCTTTTTCGATCCCGGTTCCGGCCAATCAAAGCTATGTGTTAGAAATTGAAGCCTTGGATGATGATCCGGTGCATGCATTTGATATTAATTATCAAGGTATTTTCGCTTGGAATTTGTGGCACACATTTTTTCAACCAGAGCACTATAATAACGGCGACTCTGCTTTTGAACTCGCCCCTGACCGAGCTCGTATATTTTCCGTTGGGGCGGAACACATAACCGG
>CAYTLJ010000028.1:0-12567 GCA_964438555.1 uncultured Algimonas sp. | reverse complement strand
TGCCGAAAAGTTTGACAGGGATGATGTAATCGCGAGACTGGCGCGTGGTGATGTTCCCTTTGCAGGAGGTGTATATACGCGATTAGCGGGCAATGATACGGATACATTTACAATTTCTCAAGGCGCTTTGGCGCTAGGACGTATCGATCAAAATGGAAATGCCGAGATTCGTAGAATATTTGGCAGCACACGTGACATATTGGCCGAAGACAATGACATCACACAAATTCCGTTTTCGGGGGCATTCAATCTCAGAAACCAAATAGATGATGCGTTTGATCGATTTCCCGAGGCCGAACTATTCTTTATTCTAGATATCGACAGGATTCCGGAAGGCTTGAATTTTGGTGCGCGAATCGGAGGTGAGCTTGCGACATCTCAAAATCAAGCCACATCGTTTATATCAAGAAACAATGGTCCATTAGAACCCATTTCGGGTACCCGGCTCATGGAGCTTAGATATGTAAATGATGGCCGCGCCGTGCCAGCACGTTTTCTGGACTAGATTTTAGTCAATTTAAAATCAGCCTGCTAAGGCTTAAAAAAGGGCCTAGTTTTGTAAGCCTTCTTCAATCAATTCTTGAAGCCGAGGTGTATTGGCTCCGGACACAAATGAGTCATTGATAATAAAGAAGGGTGTGCCTGTCAGGGCTGGAATTTGTTCCGCCAAAACCAAGGTGTCGCCGATATGCGCGTCGATTGAGGGATCCGCAAGGTCAGCGTCGAACTGACCAATGTTCAAACCAATCTCATTTGCGACCTCACGAATTTTCGCACTCGATAGACGAGGTTCTTTCATGAGCGCGAAATGCATGGCAGAATATTTGCCCTGACGCGCAGCCGCCAGCGCCGCTTTAGAGGCATCTCGTGATGTTTTTGTCCGGTCTTCTAAAATTGGTAATTCTTTGAAAATAACGCGAACATCCTTGCCATATTTTTCAATCGTTTGTTCAACCCAGGGCGTTGCGCGTTTGCAATAACCGCAATTATAATCGAAGAATTCAACAATCGTAACCTTTGCATTATCTGGCCCGATTGACACATCACGCGGATCATCAAAAAGCGCGCTTTTAGCTTGTTCGATTGCATCATATGTGGATTGATCTCTTAGCGCATTTTGTTCTTCTAGCTCTCTTTGTTGAAGCTCAAAAATTGCGTCTCGGATGATTTCAGGGTTCTCGATGATATAGGCTTTTACAATCTCTTCGATTTCAGCCTTACTAAGATCTGAGGTAGGGCCAGCTTCGGCGCAAGACGATAGGGCTAAGCTGGCTGTGAGAAGCGTAGAGAAAAGCAAAGATCTCATGAATATCTCTTTTTGTCTGGTCGAATGTTGAAACGCGGTCTTAGCGCGGATGATTATAACGCCGTCTTAACGCAGATGATTACAATATCTAGGGATTAAATCGTGCGACAACAGGTTTACGTCCTGCGCGGCGACGACCTTCTTTAGTCGCCAATTGTGTTTCCGCTACGACAACAATGTCAGAGGCGCGACGCCATTGCGGAATATTCCGAGGTAAGTCTTCTTGCGCACGCTGGGCAAAATCTCGCGCACTATTTATATCTCCACGGGCATAAAACCGTTCCGCAGTCGCATATTTTGCCAAAGCCTCTTTGCCTTGATGTGCATAGACATCGGCCAAAATTCGCCATCCATTCGAATTATAAGGTTCGCTTTGCAGGGCGGCTTTCAAAAGCTCTTCGGCTTGAATAAAGTCACCCGTGTCACGTGTTTCCATTTTAGCTTGAGCTAGAGCAATCATAAGAAGCGGGGCGTCTGGTTTTAAGTCGAGCGCATCCTGAGCAGGTCCGATCGCTGCCGCACCTTGACCAGACTCATATAAAATTTGTGCTTTCAATTCATGAAAATACGGATTTAGCGGTTCTTCTTCGATAAGACTGTCAATCTCAGCAATTGCGAGTTTTAGATCCGCCGATTTGAAATTGGCAACGGCGCGTGCATAGCGCGCATATTGTGATTGATCCTCTAATGGGTAACGCGAATAGACAAGTTGCGGGCCTTCCAAAAATCCGCGTAATTTTGCCTTCATCATCTCATGTCTATGAAGATCCTCAGGCGAGTCCTTTTTTCCCGTATGTTCAGAATCGCGCACACGTTCGCGCAACGCGTCAATACGGTCGGCAGATAAAGGATGGCCTCTAAAATATGGATAGCGTCTGGCTTGGCTTAAAACTTCTTGCGCGCGAAATTTTTCGAAAAATGCGATGAGCCCTTCAGAACTTTGGCCGGTACGATCCATATATTCGAACGCATATTGATCCGCAGAGGCCTCATTTACACGTGAATAGGCAAGAGCTTCTAAAACACCAAATTGTTGCGATCCGCCCAGAACAAGAGCTCCGGCTTCCGTTTCACCCGCAAGGATGGCTGCAAGGCCAAGTCCGGCCGCAATAAGTATGGGGCCATAGGCGCTTCGATTGCCGTAATCAGAGCGTACAATATGTCCGCCCGTAATATGACCCGTTTCATGGGCGATAACACCTTTGAGCTCATTGGGGTTGCTAGCCTGCAAAATAAGACCAGAATGTAAAAAGATATTCTGACCACGTGTAACAAAGGCATTTAAAGAATTATCATTCACAAGATAAATATCGACAGAAGACGGGCTTAAACCGCCAGCGCGAAGGATAGGATTTGTGAAGTCGCGAAGCGTCTCTTCTATCTCAGTATCGCGCAATAAGGACTGCGCATTGGCCTGAGCATTCATCAGACAAAAGGCAGACACAGCCATGCACAAAAGTCGTAAATGTTTAAATAAAGATGGAGGACGAATAAACATAGCTACTCTGTGAGGGTAATCCTTGAGTTGGTCAAGTTAAGTCGAAGTCATAAACACTGACAATGATGTTACCAAATTCGCGAATTTGTGAAGTGTTATGCGTGCTAGTCCTTCTTTCGTCGTGACCACCAGCCGCGTTTTTTCTTCTTCTCGGGCTGAGCATCCGTTTTCTTGACATCTGCCTTTTTCGAAGAAGCTTCAGCCTTTGGCTTGGGCGTTTCGTCAAAACTAGACTGTTTTTCTGGCTTGGATGCAGGCTTAGCAGTTGGAGCTTTCCGCCGAGACGTAGACGCTTTGGGCTTTTCAGCTACAGCCTTTTTGGGCGGTGCTTTTTTTGTCGATTTTGCTGGTGTTGCGGCTTTTTTGGCTGCTGTCTCCGATTTCGGTTTCGCCTTTGGCTTAGCCGGCGCTTTTGATTTGGCCGGAGCCTTTGCCTTAGGCGTCGCCTTTGTCTTAGCCTTGGGCTTGGCGGCTGCCTTTGTCTTAGCCGTGGCCTTAGGTTTAGCTGCCGCTTTTGGTTTCGCGGGTGCCTTTTTTGTTGCCGCAGCTTTCGTCGCCTTTTTGGCTTTCGCTGGCGCTTTTGATTTTGAGGACGTTTTTGTGTCCTTTACATCCTCAGCAGTGCTATCTTCTGCCTTAGACTTAGCCGTTTTAGACGGCGCCTTGCGGGTTCGGGTGGGTTTTGCCTTTGTTTCAGTCGCCTTATCGGATTTCGCCTTTGCCTTTGTCTTGCTTGGGGCTTTCCGTTTTCGACTTGTCGACGCTTTCGAGTCTGTTTTGACCTCAGGCGTTAGCTCTGACGTCGCGTCCGTTTTTGGCTTACGTCCAGGGGCTTTACGACGCGCACTAGACCGAGAGATCGGTTTCTTATCAGAATTGTCCTCTGTCGGAGCCTCTTCAGCCACGTCAACGTCTTTTGTTTTCTTGGGCGCCGCGCGACGTCCTGAACGAGATCGTTTTTCCGAGCCAGCATCTGAATCTGTGTCAGCGTCCTTAGATTTTGACTTGCGTCTGCCTTTGCGTTTGGGCTTGTCGTCATCAGCTATTTCGGGCGTTTTTGCTTCGCTATCGCCGTTCGGATCAATAACAGCCAAAGCATCAGCCGTCATTGTATCGTCATTATCTTCATTAGAGCGATTTTCATCACGGCGTGAGCGGCCACGACCGCGGCCACCGCGTCGTCCGCGACGAGACCGTCGCCGAGACGAGCGACGGTTTTCGTCTTCCGACTCATCACTGTCCTCATCGGAACTTGCGCGGTCTTCGTCGTCTTTCGCCTTATCATTATCAGCTTTTTTGGCCTTTTTAGAGGTTTTGCGTTTTGCAGCCTCTTTTTCTTTTTTGAAATCTTGTTCAATTTTAACCAGCGGGTCTTTGCGCTTGTCTGTGCGTTTTTCGACAACTTCGAGTTCGAATTGCGGCCGAATAAACGAATCGTCACCGACGACTTCGGTGAAGACATCTGTGATTTGGTCAACTTGCGTCAATAGATCGCGTTTCTCATTCAGCAGGTAATGCGCAACATCTTGAGACGTTTTCAAACGGATTCGTTTGGCCTTGCCGCGAACCGCAAATTCTTCGACGGCGCGTATGGCAGCTAAGGCTGAACTTTCGACCGTGCGTTGGCGCCCAACGCCTTCACAATGCGGGCATATCGTTGTTGAGCCTTCTAAGAGCGAGCGGCGTCGACGCTGGCGACTAATTTCCATCAAACCAAATTGAGAGATTCGGGAGGTTTGAATGCGCGCGCGGTCACGTGACAGAACATCTTTCATTTTACGTTCTACGGCGCGGTTATTCTTATTTTCATCCATATCGATGAAATCTACAACAATCAGTCCGGCCAGGTCTCGCAATCTCATTTGACGGGCTAGTTCCTCTGCCGCTTCAAGATTGGTCTTTAACGCCGTGCGTTCGATATTGCGTTCTTTCGTCGACCGACCGGAGTTCACGTCAACGGAAATAAGAGCTTCTGTTGGATGAATAACAAGATATCCGCCAGATTTTAATTGAACAGTTGCTTCGAGGGAGTTTTCGATTTGTTTTTCAGCCCCGTACCGTAAGAATAAGGGGAGATCATCATCATAATGCTTTACGAATTTGGCGTGGCTCGGCATGAGCGTTTGAATGAAGTTCTTCGCCGTCTTATAGGCATCATCACCCTGAACCAGAACCTCCTCAATTTCTTTTGTATAGAGATCGCGGATAGATCTTTTTACAAGATTGCCTTCTTCATGAATAAGCGCCGGCGCGCTGGATTCCATGGTCGTGTCGCGAATTTCCGTCCAGAGACGGGATAAATATTCATAGTCACGTTCGATTTCTGTCTTGTTTCTTTTAGCACCAGCCGTTCGCACAATGACACCCATGCCTTGCGGCACTTTCAGATCATTCATGATTGTTTTCAATCGCTTACGATCAGACCCATTGGCTATTTTGCGTGAGATCCCGCCGCCGCGAGGCGTATTCGGCATTAAAACACAATAGCGCCCTGCGAGCGACAAATAGGTCGTCATGGCGGCGCCTTTATTGCCGCGCTCTTCTTTGACGGCTTGGACAAGCAGGATTTGGCCGCGCTTAATGACTTCTTGAATTTTATATTTGCGGCGCGAAATTCGCTTGCGGCGTTTAGAGGCAACTTTTACCTGTTCATCGGCGACTTCAGCATCGTCGTCATCCGTTGCATCATCATCGTCCGGGTCTAGGTTTTCGTCGCGTTCTTCCTCTTCATCATCCTCGTCTTCGCCGTCATCATCTTCATCTTCATCATCTGACGCTTCAGACGTGTCATCCTCATCATCCTCGAGGTCTTCGTCTTCATCGTCGTCCTGATAGTGATCGTCGTCTTCGTCTTCGTCTTCGAAGGTTTCATCTTTCTTGGTTCGAGAGTTTCGCTTGGCTTTTGCAGCCTTTCGCTTTTCTTCCTCTTCTTCGGCCTGACGCTGATCTTCTTCTTCTTGCTCTTTTAGAGCCTGTTTATCAGCTTCTGGAATTTTGTAATAATCAGGATGTATTTCTGAAAACGCCAAGAACCCATGCCGATTGCCACCATATTCAATAAAGGCAGCCTGAAGTGACGGTTCTACGCGCGTGACGCGGGCAAGATAGACATTTCCGCGCAATTGCCGCTTATGACGGCTTTCAAAATCTAGTTCTTCAACTTGGTTCGTATTGACGATGACCACCCGTGTTTCTTCCGGGTGGGCTGCATCGATGAGCATACGTTTTGTCATGGTAATCTCCGAGTGCTCGCGCGTGTGCCCTGAAAATAGGTCGCTGCGAGGCAAAATGTGAATGTATCGGGTTCAGAAGGGCCAAGCGCGAGCGTCCAGCGAAATTATCGCTCCGGGCTCTAGATTCCATATTGCGCATGGCTTGCATAAAAACTTTCAAAAAACAGATCTGACAGTAGGGTCAGCCTGCATGTAAAAGGCGAGGGGGCGCGTATTCGGCCATCTGACTCGCTTTTCTGACGACGCTGTGCCTCATTTTGAACAAGAGAGCAAAGCATTTGTCAGGTTAAATGTGGTGTTACCAATTTGATTTTACAACCAAAATCGGTGCGTTTTTCTGACATCAACAGAGGAATGCTAAGACTTTATTCACGATAAAATATTCATAAGCCAATATCGTGAAGTTTTATATTTGGACAGCCTTACTTGCATTTCTGGTCTTGCCATTGTCAGCATGGGCCAATGTCCCCGTGCCGCGCATAAAACCAAAGGGCGACCGCGTTGTGAAGCAGGTCGTCTTAGAGAGCACTAATCGATTTGAGGGCACGCCTTATCCAATTTTGAAACCCGTTCGAAAAGTTGCGAAGAAACCCGTTATTGTCATTGATCCCGGTCATGGTGGCCGCGACCCTGGAGCTGTTGGCGCGAAAGGGACTAAAGAGAAGACAATCACAACAGCAGCTGCAAATGATCTGGCTAATCGCTTGCGAAGGACCGGGCGTTATGAGGTCATTTTAACCAGATCGACCGATAGCTATGTAGATCATGCTGACCGGCTGCGTATTGCCCGAAAAGGTCAGGCGGATCTCTTTATATCGATCCATGCCGACTCGACCTCCAGCCGAACGGCGAGAGGCGCATCTGTCTATACACTGGCAGATCGTGCAAAAGGGCGGCAGAAACGCATCGTCAATAATCAAAACTGGATTTTGGATGTTGATCTCTCAGAACAAACCGATCCCGTTGGGGATATTTTAGTCGATTTGGCGCAGAGAAAAACCGAGTCTCAATCGGATGAATTTGCAGATATTCTGTTGGGGCAGTTAAAGGGTCAGACGAGGCTGATCGGAAACTCCCATAGACGGGCCGGATATTATGTCTTGCTCGCCCCTGATGTCCCGGCTGTGTTGTTGGAATTAGGCTTCTTGTCTAACACAGAAGATGAAAAACTGCTGCGTACCCAACAACATCGAGACAAGATCATGCGTTCTGTCGTACGCTCCATTGATATTTATATGTCAAATCAGTGAGGGGCTGTCTTTATTATGTGCGTTCTAGCTTATAATACCTCATTATTGCCCCATTCGACCTTCAATTGATTCGGACTATGACTGATACACTTTCGCATCATGAAGACCCGCAAACCCCAAAAAAGCGCTCGCGATTTTGGCGGCTTATAAAATGGCTATTCATTATTGGCTTCGTCGGCGGTCTTATCGCCGCCATTGTCATTTTTGTTTATGTCATTAGAGCAACGCGTGATCTCCCAAGCGTAGAAAGCCTGTCTGAATATAGTCCGGCCATTATGAGCCGGGTACATGCGGGTGACGGCAAATTGATCAGTGAATTCAGAACCGAAGCGCGTGTCTTTGTTCCAATCGAAACCGTTCCGACAAATCTTCAACGCGCTTTTATCAGCTCGGAAGATCAGAGATTTTATACCCATAATGGATGGGATCCAAAAGGACTTTTGCGTGCGGCCGTCACTGGAGTGCCAAAATATTTCCAAGGCAAGCGGGTTGGTGGAACCTCCACAATTACGCAACAAGTCGCGAAAAACTTTTTGGTTGGCGATGATTATTCGATCGACCGCAAAATTCGCGAAATCGCGATTGCGGGGCGCATGGAAAAAGCCTTCACCAAAGATGAAATTCTCGAACTTTATGTAAATGATAATTATTTTGGCCGGGGCGCTTACGGTATTGCCGCGGCCTCGCTCAACCATTTCGGCAAGAATATGGAAGAGCTCACCTTAGGCGAAATGGCCTATCTGGCCTTGATCGTAAAAGGTCCATCAAATTACGAATTAGATGTTCCTGAGGAAAAAGAAGCGGCACTGGCAAGGCGGCGTTACGTGTTACGGCGTATGGTCGAAGACGGCTATATCTCCCAAGGCGAGGCAGATGCGGGGAATGCTGAACCTTTGGAATCAGTCGATAGGTTACAAGGAGACCAATATCTCGCCGCCGAATATTTCGTCGAAGAAGCGCGCAAACAAATCTATGAGCTCTATGGCCAAGACGAACTTTATGAAGGGGGGCTCTCAATCCGAACGACCCTCGATACATCTATGCAACTAGAAGGGCGCAGAGCGCTTCGTCGTGGCCTTGAGATGATGGACCGTCGTCACGGTTACCGTGGACCTTTAGCGTCTTTTGAAAATATGAATGATTGGAAACTGAAACTCGCAGATGTTGCAGCTCCAGCAGACATCGGAGACTGGCGTAAGGCTGTAGTTTTAGAGGTCTCAGACAAATCAGCACGTCTCGCCTTTATTCCGCCGGCTGATTGGCCGGAGGAGGAAACTTTCGGTGAAGATCAAAGCCGGGGTACAATGGCGCTATCAGATATTGATTGGGCCAAAAAGGCACTCGCAGATGGGGCCGTTGGACCGGCCTTGAAATCGGTAAAACAGGTTTTGAAAACGGGCGATGTTGTTCTTGTCCAACGCAAACCCGTAAAAGCGGGTGAGGCGCCTTCAACTGAATATAATCTTCGCCAAATCCCCAAAGCCAATGGCGGCTTGATCGCAATGGATCCAAATACGGGACGTATCTTGGCGCTCATAGGCGGATATAGTTTTGAGCAATCACAATATAACCGTGCCACCCAAGCCAAGCGTCAGCCGGGCTCAGCTTTCAAGCCATTTGTCTACGCCGCAGCCTTGAATGAAGGCTTTACCCCGGCCTCCCAAGTCCTAGACGCCCCATTTGTTATCGAGCGCAGTGATGCCGATTGTGAAGATGAAAAGGGCGAGCTCGAGCTCAGAGGGGCACAAGAAGCGCGCGATGACACAATCATTGCAGATCAATTGGCTGACGGCGAAACTGGCGAAGAAGAGGAAGAAGAATGCGAACGCTTCTACAAGCCAGAGAATTATAATGCGGGTAATTTTTATGGTCTCTCGACCTTACGGCTTGGCATTGAAAAATCGCGTAATGCGATGACTGTCCGTTTGGCCAATGAAATGGGTATGTTACCCGTTATGCGCCTGTCCAAAGATTTTGGTATTTATGATGAGCCAAAGCAGGAACTCGCTTGGGCCTTAGGTGCGGGTGAAACGACTTTAATGAAGATGGCAACTGCCTATTCAACGATGATTAATGGCGGCAAAGCGGTTGAGCCTCGAATTCTAGACCGTGTTCAAGACGGTGATGGCAAAACGATTTACAACGCGTTTGAAACTGAGTGTTCTGGATGTAGCCAAGATAATTTTGACGGTGGGCCACCGCCCGATATTCCGGACACGCGCGCTCAAATTATTGATCCCGTGACCGCCTATCAAATCACCTATATTATGCAGGGTGTTGTCGAAAATGGTACAGGTGCCCGTCTACGCGCCTTGGGTCGTCCATTGGGCGGTAAAACGGGGACAACCAATGATAGTTTCGATAATTGGTTTATGGGTTTTTCACCTGACTTAGTCGTTGGTGTTTATATTGGTATCGACACACCGGAACAAATGGGACGTGAAACTGGATCATCATCGGCTGTGCCAATCGTCAAAGATTTCCTAGAATCTGTGCTAAAAGATCAACCCAAAGTTCCATTCCGAATTCCGGATGGCGTGACACTGGCACCAATTAACCGCACAACGGGCGAACCGACATTTATCGGTGCACCAGAATTCATCCTCGAAGCCTTCCGTCCAGGAACAGAACCTACAGTCGGTGGCCTGCGCAGCAAGGTTGGCTTCGGATCAGGCGGCAATACGTTAGGTGGTTTTTTTGGATCAACGACACCAGGCGCTAACCAAGAAGATGAGAGCTTTGATGAGTTTGATCTCGATAATGATTTTCTCTCAGAGGAAGAGCCATCTGAAGCCGAAGGCTTAGCGTCCGTTTTAGACCGCGCAAGTGACGCGGTTGACGCGTCTAGAGACGCCGCGCCCGCAGATGAGGCAGAAGACGGCAATTCTGGTGAAGCCTCAGATGAAGATGCGCCGAGCAGCGAAACTCAAGAGGGCGCGTCTGAAGACGCCGCACCATCAGACGGCGAAGAGGCTGCAAGGGCTGACGCGCCAGAGGAGGATGCATCAGTTGATGAGGCCGATGAAGAGGGCGATGAAGACGCGGATGAAGACGAGCCTGAAGATGAGCTTGAAGAAGCCCTAGACGACGGCTTGTATTAAGCCCCACTTCCCGCCATATCGCTCTTCTTATGCGAGCAGATATTGAACATATGAAAACCGCGATTGAGCAATCACTTGATTTGCTCAAACGACGTTTGAATTGGGAGGTCGCAGAACGCCGTCTGGCCGAGCTCAATAATCTGGCCGAAGATCCGAAATTTTGGGATAATCCGCAAGCCGCGCAAAAGCTCATGCAAGAGCGCTCCAAGCTGGAAAATGCCTTTGAGGCGATTAAAAAAATTGCCTCTGAACTTGAAGAAAATGTAGAACTCGCTGAACTCGCCGAAATGGATGAGGACACTGAATTACTAGAGGCCGCAGCTGAGGCTTTGACCAAGACTAAAGACGCGGCTGATGAGGCCGAGCTTCTGGCCTTGATGAGCGGTGAGGCGGACGGGAATAATTGTTTTGTTGAAATCCACCCCGGTGCAGGCGGAACAGAGGCCCAAGATTGGGCCGAGATGATGCTGCGTATGTATATGCGTTGGGCAGAGTCTAAAGGCATGAAGACTGAGCTGATTGAAGCGCAAGGCGGCGATGGGGCCGGGATAAAATCCGCGACCCTGCGCATTAAAGGTGAGAATGCCTTTGGCTGGATGAAGACGGAGAGCGGCGTCCACCGTCTTGTCCGGATTTCACCATTTGATAGTTGCAATCGTCGTCATACAAGCTTTGCCTCTATCTGGGTCTTTCCAGAAATTGATGACTCAATTGAAATCGATATCAATGAAAGTGATTGCCGCGTTGATACATACCGCGCCTCGGGTGCTGGGGGTCAGCATGTCAATAAGACAGACTCTGCCGTCCGAATTACCCATGAGCCCTCAGGCATTGTGGTGCAGTGCCAAAATGATCGCAGCCAGCATAAGAACCGCGCCCAGGCTTGGGATATGCTGCGCGCGCGCCTTTACGAAGAAGAGCTCAGACGCCGCGAAGAAGAGGCCCAAGCCCAAGCCGATAGTAAATCCGAAATTGGTTGGGGACATCAAATCCGCTCTTATGTGTTACAGCCCTATCAAATGGTCAAAGACCTGCGCACAGGCGTTGAAACCTCCGATACGAGCGGCGTCTTAGATGGTAAGCTCGACGCCTTTATGGCGGCCGCCTTAAGCGCGCGTGTCGGGGCAGATGCGTAAAATAATATGAAAATATTTTATACGCCGGATCATCTGTTACACACACCCAAAGCCGAGCTTCACCGCGGCGAAATGATACCACCTCATGAAGGCCCGCACCGAATAGACCTCTTAATTGCGGGGCTTGAGAGATCAGGATTTAAACAAGGCGATTTTCTTAAGCCTGATGATTTTGATGTCTCAGCTATCACGGCGGTCCACAGTCCCGACTATATCGACTTCCTTCAAACGGCTTGGGACAGGTGGAAAGCGGCCGGATATGCGGGCGACGTTTTTCCCATGAGCTACCCTTTCAACCCACGCCGAAAAAAACCGCCCGTCGATATAGACGGTGCCGCTGGGTTTTATTGCTCATCTTCTGATACGGTCGTGACAGAGACCAGCTGGCAAGCCTTACAAGCAATAGCAAATTGCGCCTTAAGCGCGGCGGACGTAACAGCCAAAGGCGGCTCTGCATTCGCACTCACGCGACCACCAGGGCACCATGCAGGCGCAGCCTATATGTCTGGATATTGTCTGGTCAATAAAGCCGCCATTGCTGCGCAATATTTACGGGATCACGGGGCCAAGCGCGTCGCCATTCTCGATGTCGATTTCCATCACGGCAATGGGACGCAAGATATATTCTTTGACCGTGATGATGTTTTATTCACCTCGATCCACGGCCATCCCGATCATCATTTCCCCTATTTCTGGGGCCATAAAGACGAGACGGGCAAGGGCGCAGGTGAGGGTTTTAATGTCAATTACCCCCTCATGCCCGGCAGTGCCTATGACCTCTGGGCTGAGGCGCTTGAGGTTGCCTTTAAAGACATTCAAAAATTCGGCGCGGACGCCTTGGTGGTTTCACTCGGTGTCGACACTTTTGAGCGCGACCCCATTTCATCTTTCAAGCTCAAGACACCAGACTACGCCGATTACGGAGCCCGCATCGCCAAGCTTGGCCTGCCGACCACATTTATCATGGAAGGCGGATATGGCGTCCCGGAAATAGGGGATAATACGGCAGGCGTTTTGACCGGGTTTTTGGGCGGGTGAGGCGC
>CAYTLJ010000027.1:15048-24159 GCA_964438555.1 uncultured Algimonas sp. | reverse complement strand
GGGCTAACAAGCCGATATTGTCTTGCGTTGTAGACACCCATCCAAAATTTTTGATGCAGAGCTGGATTTGGTTGGTATCTGCGCATCTGGCTGGCGCCTTTAAGGATTGTGATGTTGTGATCCATCATGTGGGCGAACCGCCGCAGGTCTTGAAGGATGCCGCGGCTCGGTTTGGGGCGAGGCTTGTTGTCATTGAACCATTCGGCGATGGGGCGGCGCGCTATTGTAATAAATTACAGAGTCATAACCCGATCTTAGAAACATCCGCACCGGGTGCGATTTTGACCGATGTTGATTTGTTTTTCTTTGCGTCGCCAGCGGGCTGTTTTAACCCAGACCATGTTACAGCCAAGATTGTTGATCACCCTAATCCGCCTGAGGACTTGTTTATTAAACTATCAGAGGCATTGGGTCTATCGGGTCTGGAATTTGACGGCATTCCGACATTTCGCCCGGAAACGCGAACACATAGGTTGAATTGTAATGGGGGGCTATATGTTTGCCCTATGGAGCATTTGCGCGCGATTGCTTCAATATGGCGAGACTATTCAACCAATTGCCTTGCGCGCAAAGATATACTCGGAAACTGGTTGCATCACTCGGACCAAATCGGCTTTATGATGTCTATGTTTGAAACCAAGCAACCCTTTGAACCTCTGGGGACAGAGTGGAATTTTCCGACCCATTTCAAACCAGAGGCTTACGCATTAGTTGAAATCGAAGACATAAACATACTTCACTATCACAACCGTTTGTCTGAAGAGGGTACATTAATTCCCGTTGGCACAGCGAAAATTGATCGCTTTATAAACCGCGCCAATGCGAGCTTGGCCGAGTTTTCGGATTTGTCGGAGTTTAAGATCATTCAAAAGCAATATGCGCAGAGCCTGTCATGACAACCCGCACGCTTTGGCTCCATGTTGGCATTCCTAAAACTTCCACAACGTCCTATCAATCTTGGATGCGCGCACAGGCTGGGGCATTGGAACATGCAGGCCTTCTCTATCCAGATCATTTTGGGGCGGGAAATGATAAGCATAATTTTTTGGTGGGGAACTTACGGCACAAGCCAGACTTGCCAATATTAGAACGTGTTTTGTCCGACTGTCATACGCCCCAAATGCTGTTATCCGATGAAGGCCTAACCAATCATTTGGATGATTTTAATCCTGAAGCCCTAGGGCGATTTCGAGAGCTGACACAGGGCTGGACCGTTAAAATCATATTAGTGACACGAGACGCTGAGAGCTGGACTCACTCTTATCACAAACAATGTGTGCTCAATCCAAATAATGGCGCGAGCCCGCTCTGGGGTACGCAGATGACATCTGACCAGATTAAGGATCATCCGCGCATTAAACGCCTTGTCGATCATGATAGTTTATCGATAGATCTACAAACAGCTTTTGGAGCGGCGCGTGTGCACCAATTCAAATTTGAAGACCCAGACTGGTTTCGCGCCAGCCTTGATCTTATTGGGGTGAAATTCGAAAAAGCCGCCAGCTTGCCACGCTCAAATCAATCCTTGCCCGATTGGTCAATAGAGCTTTTGCGGCGCGTGAATAGCGCTACGGATGACACACATATCCGGAATCAATGGAAAATGGCATTGCAGAGCTATTTGGGCACAAACCATACGATTTTGACAAATCTATCGGGGGCTAAAGCTGAGCTGGATATGAATGTTTATCAGAACCTCATCTCTAATCAGGACAGCTTTCCATCGAGCGAAAAATCGAACGCGGATCAATTCCTAGATTTCATCAATCAAAAAAACCCGAAGCTGTAACAGCTCCGGGTCCGAGGTTGGATTTGCGGGGGATGCGCTTATTTTTGCGCAGCCTCCAATTTTTCAAGTCTGGCTTGTAGATCCTTATTTTGCTCATTGAGTTGAGCAATATAAATATGAGCTTTCTCAAGCTCATTGAGGACATTGCCCATATGTTCAGTGAGGTTGATATCCTCATCTGGACTTGTCGGGCCTACTGCCGGCAAGTGACGATCAGCAAACATGGCTTCTGCATGATCCTCAATTGATGGTAGGTCATAGTCTTCATTAAAGACAGCATCACAGCCCGAGCTACATGTCGGGCCCCCAGATGTGATCGTCCCAAGAATGCGAAGATCGCCCGAATTGCTGAGTATGAAATCACCGCCGGTAGATGAGTTCGTGTTTATCCCAAAACCATCATCACCACGGTGTACGAATTCCCATGGCGTATTGGCGCCATTATCTGCGGTTCTGAAGATGAAATCGCCGCCAGGTGTACTCATATCGTTAATTGCAAACTCACCATCCGAGTTCCGAACAGTAAAGTCCCAGGAGGACCCAGTAGGGCTTGAAGACGTACCTCCATCTAGAAGAATATTTGCTCGACCGCCTTGGGCTTCAATGTGTAGCGCCGCTTGAGGACTAGCATTGCCTATGCCGATTTGTCCATCATTTGCAATATAGAGTGCATCTTCAGGCGCACCAGTTTGCGCTCGGAAAAAGAGGTTTGATCCATTTGTAACGTCGCGGATAAAGAAATTCGTTTCATTGGCCGCAATGTCATAGACTTGCGGTGTAAAACCTGAAGATCCGTCTTGTTCCAATCTGATTGCCGGCGAGTCGCCATCGACGATATGCGTTTCAACGACAGGTGTAAGTGTTCCAATCCCGACATTTCCCGTGGTGGCGACAGTTAGAGCGTTTGCAGGTGCGCCAGCCTCGACGCGGAATGGTACCAATCCAGCAGTGGCATCTTCAACCGCAAAATAATTTGCACCGCCATTAGTCGAATCGTTGATGATAATCCGCCAGTCATTTCCAGGAAATGAGCCCAAATCACTTGTGTCGTCGAAGTGCATTCTTAGGTTATTTTCGTCAAGACGTAACGTATCGAACCCAAAACTTTCGCCAACGACACAATCGGTTCCGATACATGCACTGTTTTGAATGGTGACGTTTACTGTAAAGTTTTGAGCGTTTGCCGCAGGAGATACTAATAACAAAAGGCCCGCTGATGTGAGCGCAAGTTTCATTGATTTATGCTTTAACATTACTTTGCTCCCCCATCCTGATCATTTTCAACCTGATCACCGGGCATATGCGGTACACCACCAATGATACGGAACGATCCGGATTCGATATATGATTTATTAATGAATTCTGGCCCCAGCTCAGCGCGACCATTATCGAAGCCCGCTTTTGGATTTCTAACCCTGCGCGTGGTCACGCCTGATAATTGCCAATTATACACACCATCAGCCAATCCATCATAATCACTGAGTGAAACAGAAGGTGACCCAAAAACAGTTGTCTCTGATGCAGAAAATCCATCTGGACCCGATACGGTTAGCGTCACATTTGACAGACTAGATTGTTGGGATTGAACGGATAGTTTTCCGGCTGAAACGGCAGCCGTTCCGGCAAGTGCTGGCGAGGCTATGAGGCATAGCCCAGCCCCCGCTAATAGCAGTGGTTTGATACGGATTTTCATAATGATACCCCTCAACGAGCTGAAATCAGCTAAATGTTCGAATTGAGGAAGCGCCCGTTTAAACTTGCCCCGAACATCACAATTGTGTGAAGTTCTACTGGAATTCGTTACAAAGTAAAGAAACCTTAGGGTGTAAATTAAAGTTTTGACTCTGTGTCTTACTCAATCGATATTGTGGATTAGCGGGATTGGGGCATGTCATGTCGCGTTTTTATAAACGTCATTATCAATATAGATTAGCGCTCACGCTTTTTCTCCTGAGCGTCGTCGTATATTTTTTCTGGACTTCGTCCAGATATCCCTCCCTCGGGGATAAAGCGCTTATGGGCGGGGCGATCCACCTCGAAGACCCGATGAGTTTTGAAGCTCTATTTAAAATTGAACCTGAATATCCTGCCTGGAAAAAAATCGGTCTAACAACGATAAATTGGCTCGATACAAACCGCAAAGGTATGACCTTTGGTGTATTATTGGGTACAGTTTTTCTGACTTTATTTCGGTATATCGAAAGACCAAATTTCAAGAATGGGTTCGCCAATAGTGCGGTTGGGTTATTGCTGGGTACACCGCTGGGCGTATGCGTAAATTGCGCCGCGCCGATCGCGAAAGGTCTTTATGATGGCGGAGCGCGAGCCGAAACAACACTCGCGACAATGATCGCGTCTCCCACGCTCAATATCGTTGTCTTATCCATGCTATTTGCCTTGCTGCCAGCCTATATGGCCTTTGCAAAAGTCGGGCTCTGTATATTTGTTATTTTGATCATGGTGCCTGTGATTTGTCGGTTACTTCCAAAAGCTCAGCTCAAATTACCAGACGATCAGCAGCGTGCTTGCCCGTGGTCACCAGAACTCGCGGTACAGGGGGCGGAGCCTGTCAAAGATGCGCTATTAGGTTGGGTAAAAAATCTAGGTTCCGACTTTTGGTATATTTTCAAACTAACTGTTCCCTTGATGTTTCTCGCTGGTTTTCTAGGGGCTGTCGCGGCGACACTTGTACCGATTGAAACATTTTCAACCTTAGGCTTTGGATTGATCGGCCTGTTTGGAGTCGCCCTTTTAGGGTTGTTTTTACCCGTACCCATTGCGTTTGATGTTGTGATTTGCACAGCCTTACTCGCGGCAGGCGTCCCACCCGGCTATGTTATGGCCCTCTTATTCACGCTTGGTATTTTTTCGATTTACTCGGGGTTTATCGTGGCAACGACGATTTCATTGCGTGCCGCCTTATATATGTCGGCGACCGTGCTTCTAATTGGCATCTCGTCTGGCCTTGCTGCGCAAACTTGGCATGACCATAAAACCAAAACAGCTCTCGAGATTTTGCTGAAAACTGAAGCTGGCTCAAAGACGGTTGCGCCCGCTATTGACGTGCAAACCTCGATAGAACCTTCGTCGAAAGATCAGCCATCAAACCTTATTGGACAAGACGCGAATATTTCGGTTGAGACAATTCCATTTAGGCCCAAATCCCCGGCGGGAAACACGCAATTCACGCAAATGGAAGCGCATGAAATTGGTCTCGATCAACCGATAGAGTTTTCATTTAAAGATATGTGGCCACCATTTTGGGAAGGTCGGGGCATCACCTCTGGCGATATAAACCGGGACGGCGACCTTGATATTATCATTGGTTCAACTGAAGTCGGGTTGAGGCTCTATGATAATGACGGAACAGGAAAATTCCGAGAGATCACTGAAATTTCCGAAAGGCTGTCAGAGATCGATATTTTTAATGTGGCTCTGATTGATGTGGATAATGATGGATGGCTCGATCTGTTTGCGACAAGCTATATGGCGGGCAATTTTATTATCCCAAATAAGTCCGGACGTTTAGACTTTGCGACTTTACGGCCTATAAAAAATCGCGCGGATACACCTTTAACATTGGCGGCCAGTTTTGGGGATATTGACCAAGACGGTGATCTGGACCTGGCCGCCGGAAATTGGGCCGCGGGCTGGTATAGACGTATCCCAGGAGAAGAATCTCGAAATCGCATTATTTTTAATGAAGGGGGCGTGCTCACCGGAGATGTCTTCAAAGAGCTAGAGGGCCTAGCTGGCGAGACATTGACGATCTTGTTTTCTGACATTGATAAAGATGGTCACCAAGATTTGTTGGTCGGCAATGATTTTGAACTTCCGGATGTGATCTATTTTGGTCAAGAGGGGGGTGAGCTAAAAAAAATCAACCGTGCAGATGATATTTTCCCGCATACAACAAACACGACCATGGCGATAAAGACGGATGATTTGGATAATGATCTGATCCCCGATTTATATTTCGCTCAAATTGCAGGCCGTGCCTCAGGCATTCAGACGAGGTTGAATTTATCGCCGATTGAAACCTATTGCGAGGGTGTGTCTCGGGCAGACGATCTAGAGATTTGTCAACGCAATATGGCCGTCAAAAAATGGTATAAATCGGGGAATAGTTTCGATCCAACCTATGCCAGCCGGTGCCAAGAGCTAAGCTCGCCAGATAAAGAGGAATGTCAGGCCATGCTCGTCAAAGATCTGGCAATCCAGGCTAAAAACCCAGATATGTGCAACCTCATCGCTCTTGATCAGGTGGAGGCGAGAGCGTTTTGCATGGTTCATTTTAAGCCTGTTCAGAACATCACCACAGAAGATGTGATGAAAGAGATCCGTCAAATTGATGCCCGAAATGTCCGCCTTAAACGCCAAGCAGACGGACGCTATGCAGATATTGCTATTGAGACGGGCCTGGATGTTGGGGGGTGGAGTTGGGACACTAAAATCGGAGATTATAATAATGATACATGGCCTGATATGCTGATTGTCAACGGCACTTGGGTGCCGACAGAAGCTACACCTGCCAATTTATTTTTTGAGAATAAGGGTGTAGGTAATTTCACTGAGAAAGCGATTGAGCTTGGGATTGAAGACTATTTGATGACAGCGGCCGCTTTGCAGATTGATCTGGATAATGATGGGGATTTGGATGTCGTGACGGTCCCGGTAAATGGGCCCTTACAGGTCTATATAAATAACAGCCAATCCGGGAATGCTATCGCCTTTCAATTCAATGATAAGATCGGAAACCGGGACGGGATTGGAAACCGGATTACGATCACCTATGCCGAGAATGAGCGCCAGATAAGGGAGCTTCAATCTGGTGGGGGCTTTATGTCTTTTGACGCGGCTATTGCTCATTTTGGTCTTGGTGACCATCAGGAGGTCGCGTCAATTCAGATAGATTGGTCAATAGGGGGGACGTCTTTAATTGATGGACCCTTTGAGGCGGGTTCAAAATACGTAATTAATCGGACGCCGCAATAGTTTCTGAGAGCTGTCGAGAGAGGGTTTGAGCGGCATTAATTTGCGAAACCGTCATGCGTTTGGCGAGCGTGTCCCGCGTAGAAGCGTCATTGGATTCCGCTGCCGAGAGGTTAAACCAAGCATAGGCCGAAACATAATCTTGTGGTGTGCCCCATCCATTCATATGTAAATATCCAAGAATATGTTGAGACGCAGCATCTCCTGCATTGGCCTCGCGTTGTATGGCTTTCCGATCAAAATTTTCGGCTTGCACGATCTCGACTATTTCTTCAGCAGCAGGAAGACCCGTTGATGTTCGCCGACGTCTCGAATTTTCTGTCGCGCGAGCATAGAGCTCTTGTGCTTTGGCTTCGTCTAATGGGACGCCCAGCGCACTTTCATAAAGCGACCCAAGATTGTTCATGGCTTCGGTGGACCCATTATCAACAGCAATTTGGAATAGCTCTGCGGCTCGTTGCGGATTTTTTTCGACGCCTTCGCCTCTTAAATTCATGACGCCAAGATTATTCACGGCGCGGACATCCCCCATTTCGCCCCCGCGTTCATACCAATATTTCGCTTGCTCAAAACTACTATCACTCAGAATGCCAGTCTGGTGTAAAACACCCAAATTCGTCGCGCCCTCAGCCATGCCTAGATCTGCGGCTATTTCATAGAGCTGAGCAGCTTTCGTCAATGATATGTCTGTGCCTAAGCCTTTCTCATACATTGTTCCCAAAATCAGCGTCGCATGTGGATGTTTTTGATCTGCAGCGCTTTGAAAAAGACCAAATGCTCTATTTAGATCTCGGTCGGTGCCCAACCCTTCAGCCAAGAGGCTCGCCAGTCTGACTTGCGCTTCCACAGACCCTGAAAGCGTAGCTTTTTCATACCACTCAACCGCGATCGAATAATCCTGTGCAAGAGATTGACCCGTTTCATAGGCTTGACCCATTTCAATCATGGCCTCGATATTTCCTGAATCAGCCATTTGGCGACGTGATTCTAGGCTTATGTCGGATTGAGATAAGGCTTGGCTTGATAGAAGTAGGGAGAGCGCAACGATCCCGATAAAGAGATGTCTATGGATTTTTAGCATCGAAATCAGCTTGCCAGTTTCGAGACAGTGTCTGTGCCGCCTCAATCTGTTCTGGTGTCATGACTTGTGCCCAGACGTCCCGTCTGGCCGCAGCTTCGGGAAAGGATTGTGCCGCTGAAAGATTAGCCCACATATAGGCTTTTTCGACATTCCGATCGACACCTTGTCCAATTCCATAGGCCTCGCTAATTAGAAACTGGGCGTAGCTATGACCACCTTCCGCATCTATTTTCGCTAACTCGAAGGCCTTGATGGGATTTTTGGAAAACCCATGACCGCGAAGATGTAATAAGCCGAGATAGGCAGATGCGCCGAGCGCCTCCATGTCCGCAAGTTTTGTGAGACGGGTAATGCCTTCTTCGTCTCCGATGACTGCGGCGCGGTAATAATATTTAGCCGATTGATCCAAATCCTTGTCAACCTTACGACCATATTCGTGGAGCAAGCCCATTTGCAGATTTGCCCGTGCATTTCCTTCTGACGACGCTGCTAATAAATACTCAACGGCCAGAGAGTCATTTTGTTCGACGCCGGCGCCATTGAGATAACGCGTTCCCATCATGGATTGAGCTTTGACATTCCCTTGACCTGCGGCTTTTTCCAACCACTCTACGCCTTGTTTTTCGTCTACTATGCCAGTTTTACCCGTGAGATAAATTTCTGCGAGAACCATCTGCGCTGTATCATTTCCAGATACAGCATGCGGTTCCATCAGGCGCAATGCGGCACCATAATTTCCGTCGGCATATTCAGCGACGGCTTCTGAAAATGGGGTTTCAGGGGCGGGCGTGTTGACCTCGCCCGAACAGCCCACGGCTAGGATTGAGAAAATGCCTAGAATGATATGTAATGTCGCCCGCATAATTCAGCCTAATAAATTCTGATCGATATGTCCACAATGTCTATTTTATGCAGATTGCGTTTTTCCCTTATTCTCATGCGGAAATTCAGTTTTTTCCGGTAAATCAACGCCAAGGAAAGAACATAATTTTTCCCATCCCGGCTCCCGGGTTAAGGGCCAGACAAGAAGGTCGTCTTTACGGTTTTTGAAATGATCCAGGACGTCGTTTTGATGGGCCTTAAATCGGTCTAGATAGAGGGCCTCATTTCCGACCGGAGAACCTTTTCCGTAAATCCACTTGCGCATCGGTGTTTCATTTGGGCCAAAAAAACGTACGGCCCGTTTTATCCAAACCTCAGGGTCCTCGGTCGTAAGAATGAATTTGCTACCCGGGAACGCAGCGTCGAG
>CAYTLJ010000027.1:0-14948 GCA_964438555.1 uncultured Algimonas sp. | reverse complement strand
AGAATTTCTAGCGCCTTACAAAGTGACTTTGTGCCAGTTTTATGAAACCCAATGCCGAATACTTTTTGCTTATTTGCCATAAATACGGGATAAAGCGACTGAGTCGTCAGTCAAGTCTAGGATGTTTTGGGGGAATAGTGCAGTCCGTTTATCAAATTCATATTAATAAAACCGGTGGTACTACGGTTGCTAAAGCCTTGGGACTAGAATTTCGTCATAGAGATATAAATGACATACTCAGTGAGATTGACGAGGCGGAATTTTACAGTGCATTTATATTTACATTTGTTCGAAATCCTTGGGATAGAGCCGTCTCACACTATCATTGGCGTGTGAAAACCAATCAAACCCGTTTAGGAGATAGAGACCTTACGTTTGAAGATTGGGTTCAAGCCAGTTTTAAAGACAAAGACCCTGTATTTTTTGACAAACCAAAGATGTTTCGACAGCAAATTGATTGGCTGAGAACCCATGAAAATGAAGGTGTTCATCCTGGGGTGGATTTTATAGGACGATTTGAGACTCTGTCTTCAGATATTGAAAAGCTCAATGGTCTTTTAAGTGGCCCAGAAATTCGAGCTATGCCGCATCTCAAATCGTCACGACGCCAGCTCCCTTATCCGACATATTATGATGAAAAATCATATGAAATCATCAGCAGTGTTTTTGCAACTGACATAAAAACATTTGGATATGAATTCGGAATCTAGTCCCTAATTCGTAGATCAAAATATTAATTTTAAACCGCGTTACTTATCCTTCTTTCCGAATATGCTACCCAGTATCGCGTCTTCCAATTTCGGCTCTTCTTCTTTTTTTGCCTCCTCTTCTTTTTGAGGCTCTTGAGTTTGTGTATTTGATTGAGACCCGAGTATTCCGCCGAAAATGTTTGTTACAGTCTCTTCGGTTGATTGCGGTCTAGAGGCAGGTTGTGTGGATGTAGAGGGTTGTTGCGGGGCAGGCGTTGTTTGAGAGGTTCCACCGCCTAATACGCCGCCTAATACACCACCTAATGCTCCGCCAACTTGGTCTTGAACAAGGGACGCAGCTTCGGCCTTTGCTTTTTCAGCGGCAATTTTACCGATGAAATTTGTGTCCAGCCCCGCAGATACATTCCCAAAGCCCCCAGTGGCCCTTAGCGGAATACCGAAGGCGCCTATGTTGCTAGCACTCTCACCCGTCAAACGTGGACGCAAGCTAAAGTCGATTGTTTGATTACCCAGATCAATTTGACCCGCGCCTTCGGCGAGAACGCCAAACCCGCTTAATGAAAATTGATCAATTGAGGCAACGCCATTTCTAATGTTTACCTTTCCGACAATATCTTGAAACTTGGTTACGTGACCCCGACCTATGCCGCCGGGTAATTGCCGCGACGTTAAGGCTTGGTCTATTCCCGTTAGAAGTTCGGTTAGGTCGACGCCAGAAATCTCTCCATTCTTCATTTTAAAACCACCTCGGCCTGAAAGAGATCTCATAATTTCGGCTTGGCTACGTCCACGACCAGCGAGCGTGAAACCTGTACCGCTTTCGCCTGAAGCCATGGTAAAGCCAGCTATGGCTGAGAGAAAACTATTCGTGTTCAACCGATCAAATGACATATCCATATTAAGTGTTGGAACTGCGCTTGCCGTATCAAAGTTGACGTTTAATCGACCCGCGCCGCCATACATTAAAAGGTTTGGAATGTCGGCTTTTAAAACGCCATTATTAAGCTTGGCCGATATATTTGACGGCCCCAAAGACAAACGGTCTGTGATGATACTTTGCGAGTTGACCGTAAAAGACCCATTCACGGATTTGAAGGGATCCGTATTAATCGGCGCTTCGCTCCAAGGTTGAATTTCTCCAGTTGGATTTTGCGCAGACATCGCCGCCATATAAGGCCGTAGATCAAGTTCCCCCATATCGATTGTACCATTGATAAATGGTTTTGCACCCGACATATCGACATTAAAATTACCATTGCCTTTGATTTGATCAAAGCTGAGATTGGCTGAGGTAAAAGCGATCGCCTGAGGTGTTCCTGAAACCTGCCCATTCACCGTAAATCGCTCATATATTTGACCAATAGCTGTACTCGGCGGCAGGCTGTTATTACCCGTCGTCGCAGCAAGAGCTCTCAATGATGGTATGTCGGCTTCAAGATTGCCAGCAAGCTCAAGTCCTGACTTCATGGCAGCCGAACCCGTATATCGGCCATTGATCTGACCCTCGGTCAAGCGTGCATCAAGTGAAGACAAGTTTATCGTTTCACCTGCGCCTGAAACCGATCCTGAAAGATTGATTTTACCAATCGCGTTTGCGTGAGGTATGTCTATTTTAGTCCGTTCAGAAAATGTTGCGAGTGATGTAACATTGGCCGTGAAATTTCCATTATATGACGGCGTTTCGCCTATTGTCGCAGAGCCATTATACTGACCTGAAACAAGATCACCGGATGTATTGGCCGTTAAGCCGGTTAGGTTGATGATTTTATTGGCAAGTTTTATACCACCTGAGGCTTCCAGGTTCCCGACGCCATTTGCAGCGTCAATATTTAGGCCTGCAACTTCATTGGCTCTAGCAACAGACGGTATGTCGACGGAAAATTGGCCGTCTAAGGCGGGCGTTTCATTTAGCGTGAATGCGCCCGAATAATTGCCTGAAATGATGTCACCTTCTGTGCGTGCATCCAGCCCCTGGATTGTCACGATTTCATTTGCGTATCCGATATTTCCGCTTGCCTTCAAATTTCCGAGGGCGCTAGCTTGTTTGATATCCAGTCCCGCAACTTCATTTGCTCTGGCAACAGACGGTATGTCGACGGAAAATTGGCCGTCTAAGGCGGGCGTTTCATTTAGTGTGAACGCACCCTTATAATTGCCTGAAATGATGTCGCCTTCTGTACGTGCATCAAGATCTCGGATCGTCACTATTTCATTTGCATATCCAATATTACCGCTCGCCTTTAAATTTCCGAGAGCGCTGGCTTGTTTGATATCCAGTCCGGCAATTTCATTGGCTTTGGCAACAGAAGGAATGTCGACGGTAAAGCGCCCATCAGCAGACGGAGCGTCATTTTGAAATTTCGCCGTGCCTGTATAATTTGCCGTAATGTGCTCGCCTTTGAGGTCTGCTTTAATATCATTGGCAACAAAGCCGTCGCCTTCGGCGGAAAAGCTCGCTTTGACATTTGCCGACTCCAATAGGGCTAGGCCTTGAATGTCTTGATCAAACCGTTTGGCAAGGCTTTGAATATCACCGGCATCAAGACTTAGGTTCCCAGACAAAATGGGTTTCTCCGCGAGCGTGGCATCACCATCAAAACGCGCATCAAGATTTGTCCCTGTCGCGCGAATATCGGCGCCTTTTGCAGAGAGTGTTTTACCGTCGAAATTATAATTCCCGTCAAAGTTCACGCTCGATATGAGATCAGCATGTTTAATTGGTTCTGGAAGAAGCGTAACGAGCTTTGCGACATCAGACACATCGCCCGTCATATCCAGATTGAATGCGATATCTTCTCCCGGAAGAAATTGGCCTTTCGCATTGAGCTCTGCGAATTCAGTCTTGAATTTAAGATCGATCGGCGCTGCCTGGCCATTTAAGAATGCGCGGGGACTATCAAGCTCAAGATCCACTTCAGCGGGCAAGTCGTTATAAGTCAAGGCGCCGTCAATTTTGATTGGATCGGCTAGGCTCGGAATGGAAAAACTTACATTTACATCGTTTAGATCATGATTCGTGTCTTGTGTTTTATCGACATAGCTAATGGACCCATTTTCAAGCGTGAAATTTCCAATAGAGGTTTCAATATCGCTAAAGCGACCATCGCGCTTAAAGGGACCATCATCTGATACATCCGACGTTGGTTTGTCTTCGCCGAAACTCCAATTCGTCGCGCCTGAAGCCGTCTTCTCTAAGTTAATTTGCGGGTTTTTGAGTGTAAAAGACGCAATTTCAACGCGTTTGGATAAGAGTGGCCATAATTTTACGCGCGCGCTCATGCCGTCCATCGACGCAAATTGTTGCGTAGAAAATCCGTCTGGATTATCAATTTCAACGCGCCCCGCATTAGCTTTAATCACAGGAAAGACGCTCAGCTTCACATCACCTGATACTGTGACGTTGCGCGCGAGTTCCTTCTCTAATTGCGCTTCAATTTTCTCTTTATACACAGATGAGGGAATAAGCGAGGGGAGGGCAACTAAACCAACCACGCCGAGAACAACCACAAGTCCTGTTCCAATTAGAAGCTTTTTCATCTTGTCTCTCCGCAAATTTTCAATTCTTCATTGGCACAAATTGATGTGGGACTTAAGTAACATACGTCTCACAATCCCATTGGGTTGCAAAATACTAGTCCTCTACCAAGTCGATTTGTTTGGGGAACGGTTATAGTTAATGCAGATTAACCTATGCTGACTATGTCTTGGGTGTTTAGCCCGCAATATATTCAGATATTCGGGTTTGGAAGAGGTCGCGTTTGTTAGATGCCAATAGGTCAGCATGGCGCGAAAAACCATTGATCATATCATCGCGAATATTGGCTTCTGATTTGGCAAAATCAGAGAGGACATAGCTCGCGACACGGTCTTTATGACCAGGATGACCAATGCCGAGGCGAACCCGGTGAAACTCTGGTCCGCCGCAGAGTTTATTGATCGATTTAAGCCCATTATGTCCGGCTAACCCGCCACCCGTTTTTACACGGACTTTGCCAGGCGCAAGGTCAAGTTCATCATGCAGAACTGTCAAATCAGACAAGCCAAGCTTGTAAAAGGACAATGCCGCTTGAACCGCTTGTCCGCTTTCATTCATGAATGTCGACGGTTTGAGCAGAAGGATTTTCCGTCCTTCAATAAGGCCAGAACAGACAAGTCCTTTAAATTGGCTTTTCCAAGGCGAAAAGCCATGATCTTCTTGAATGCCATCAAGCACCAAAAAGCCAATATTATGACGATGTCCTGCATATTTAGCCCCGGGATTGCCGAGGCCGCACCAGATTTCCATGATGGGCTCCTGCGGTTGCTGCCGCTTAAAGAGCCAGCGAAACAGAGATTTTATCCCTCTGCTCCTTCTGCCTCTTCGCCTTCTACCGCTTCGCCGGCTTCGCCGCCTTCTTCGCCCTCTTCATCCTCAGTTTTGGATGTGCGTGACGCGACGATTGTAGCGATTGTGACATCGCGATCGGTAATGCCGGGTGTAACACCTTCTGGTAGGTTGACTTCGGACAGATGGATTGCGTCACCAATATCAAGACCTGAAATATCGACTTCGATCGTATCTGGAATAGAACCCGCTGGACATTTTACTTCGATATTATAGCGAACGACGTTCAAGGCACCGCCACGCTTCATGCCTGGAGATACGTCTTCACCGACGAATGTAGCGCCAACATTAACGTCAATAATGGTTTTCTCTGTCACACGGTAAAAATCGACATGGATAGGCATATCTGTCACCGGGTGGAATTGAACATCCTTTGTGATGACCTTTTGCGGCTTACCGTCATGCTTAAGCTCGACCATATTTGACAGGAAATTACCTGAATTGATCGCTTTGAGCACTTCATTAAACTTGATGCCAACGGCAACGGAATCTTTTCCACCACCATAAATGACACCTGGTACAACACCGTCACGGCGCGCCTGACGGGCATTTCCTGTTCCGGTTTCTTCACGGACAACTACGTCGAGAACAACACTCATTTGACTATTCCTGCCTTATGCCTGACCCCAAAAAATGAACCGCCTCAAGTCAGTTGAAGCGGGTATAGGTCGGGCTTAATCTATAATTGCTGCGCCCTATAGTGAAAACCATAGCAATGTGCAAGGCTTTTGATCGGGGAGAGTCAGGCTTTTGGCTTTAGCCAAAGAGCTTTGAGACACTCTCATCATTGGCAATCCGTCTTATGGCTTCGCCCAATAATTGCGATGTAGAGCATTCGCGGATTTTCTTGCAGTTTTTCACGGCATCGGGCTGTGAGATCGTATCGGTTATGACCACTTCTGTGAGTTCTGATTTTGTGATCCGCTCCACGGCTGGGTCCGATAAAACACCATGGGTAATATAGGCCGAGACCGAGTTCGCGCCGTGATCTTTCAACGCCTTGGCCGCATTACACAGCGTCCCACCCGAATCGACGATATCGTCATAAAGGATACAGCTGCGTCCAGCCACATCGCCGATAATATTCATGACTTCGCTTTCGCCGGCTTTTGGACGACGTTTATCGACAATGGCAATGTCAGCATCAAACATTTTGGCTATAGACCGCGTGCGCACCACACCACCGGTATCTGGGGATACGAATAGAAGTTTATCGCGGTCTTTTTTGGAAAACCGGTCTTTGATATCTTCGACAAAAACGGGTTGGCCAAAGAGATTATCTGTTGGAATATCGAAAAAGCCTTGGATTTGACCAGCATGTAGATCGACGGTTAGAACACGGTGAGCCCCCGCCTTGGATATCAAATTCGCCACGAGCTTGGCCGAAATTGGTGTTCTGCCGCCCGTTTTACGGTCTTGGCGCGCATAGCCAAAATAGGGAACAACGGCCGTGATACGCTGGGCCGAGGCACGCACAAGTGCATCAATCAGGATCAAGAGTTCCATAAGATGGTCATTGGCCGGTGCCGAGGTGGGTTGAATTAAGAAAATATCTTCGCCGCGAACATTCTCATTGATACGGACAAAAATTTCCTGATCGCGAAACCGTTCAATTTCAACACTTGTCAAAGGAATGTCCAAAACATCCGCAATGCCTTTCGCCAAGGGGTTGTTGGCGGTGCCGCTAATAAGTTTCATAACGCAGGTCCCAAAATCGCGTAAGAGTTGATTTCCGTTACAGAGCCGTAAGGTCTGAGTCCATGAGTCATGGCAACATAATCACAGATAAATTACGTCCATAGCCTGTGAGCCCTTGGTGGGTGTTGCGTCGATAGGAAAAATAGTCGGTTTCATGCGCATAGGTGCATCGATCCATCCACGCGGCGTCAACGCCCATAAAGGCGAGACGTGAAAGGATAAAGGCGGGTAGGTCAAAATGCGGCTTGCTATTTTGGGGATCACCCTTTGGTGTATGAAAAAATTGTTCAAAACTTTCATCGACGTCCAGGAATTCCGATTTAAACGTGTCGCCCACTTCGTAATTTTGCGGTCCGATGCAAGGCCCTAATATGGCGGTTATGTCACCCGGATGCGCGCCCATCTCGCACATGGCGGCCACCGTATTTTCAACAATCCCAGCCAAGGCGCCCCGCCATCCTGCATGACAAGCCCCGATCACCCCGGCCTGAGGATCAGACAGTAAGACGGGTCCGCAATCTGCTGAAAGGGCAGAAATCCCAATTTTGGGGTGTTTGGTAACAAGCCCGTCGGCTTCAAGATCGGCCGGAATGTCATCTCCGTCCAAGATTATAACGCGGTCCGAGTGAATTTGGTGCAGGCTGATCAATTGCTCTGCTCCAAGTAAAGTCTGAATGCGGTTTCTGTTTTCAACCACAAGGGCTTTGTCATCATCCGATCGTTGGCCCGTATTGAGGCTTTCATAAACGCCCGTTGAAACGCCGCCCCGACGACCAAAAAAGCCATGAGGGACCGTGAGTTTGTCATGGGTGAGATAGTCCATCAGCGCATACCCAAAGCTGTCGGAAGACCTTTTGATGAAATCGAAATGGCTTTGAATAATTCACCCATTTCATCATCTCCCATCAAACGGTTTAATTGTCTCGCGATAACGTCTTTTGCTTCAGGTTTGGATTTTGTCAAAGAGACCGCCCGCATCTCGATCCCGAGCTTTGAAAGAAATTCACGTTGTGGAATGATTTGCGAAATGTCGAGACCTGCCGCAACCGCCAACTCGCCAAGGGCTGCGAAATCAACACGCGCCGTCAAATCTGTATTGCCGGGATCGGAAAAAACTCCAACTTTCTCATGACGTTTTAAGGCTTGAAGCGTATCACCAAATTCTGTGGTCTCTGGGCCGTAATCAATAAAGAGGGCCCGACCGGCATGAGTACCAAAACGCTGCGCCAGTTGATCGATGATTTGGGCCGAACTGGGACAAATTTCCAGGAGCTGATCTTTGCGCGCCTCACGGGCGCCCTCTGGAAGATTACGTGTGAGGCCGCCTGGTGCGGGCGTATCCATATGGATGAAGCAGAGTTGATCATCCGCGTTTAAGCCAACGCGTCTTTCAACCCAACCCTCTTGCCCGGCAAAAGGGTCTCGGCAAATAAGCTGTTGAATGGGTAGACAATCTAGGAATTCATTTCCGATGATGATAGACGGTCCAGCCGGTATAGCGTCCAAATCCGGCGCCCAACTCACCTCGACGCCCGCATTTGCCAAAGTTTGACCCTGGACGGCTTCAAGCGCGGACGAGGCTTCGAGAAGCCAGACCTTAAGCGCCGATTTGAAATCCTTATCAAGAGACGCCGCGCGCAGCATATCACTCATCATAATGCCGCGCCCCGGACCCAATTCGATTAAGTGACAGCTTTCCGGTTTTCCCAAATCGATCCAGCATTGTAAGCACCATAATCCCAAGACTTCGCCAAACATTTGCGAAATTTCTGGGGCCGTTATGAAATCACCGTCTGAACCTAATGGATCTCGCGTCGGATAATATCCATCAACCGGGTCCAATAGGCACAGCGTCATATATTCGGCCACACTGATTGGGCCAGCTTCACGAATACGGTTTTTGAGTTTTTCCAATAGCGGATTGACCTTAGTCATCTGCCTCTTTCGCAATGTGTTTGGGCGAGACGGGTGTTCGTTTCTTTGCCCATAACATGAGGATGGCCCCGACAATGATCATGGGCAGGCTATAGGCCATGCCACGTGTAAAGATGAATTCACCAAATCCGCCAAATTGCGCAAGGGCATCGGGTTCACGAACGAACTCGACGCTAAAGCGGAAAAGCCCGTAAAAGAAGGTTAGGGCGCCAAATAGGAGTCCTGGTTTTGTCAGCGCCTTATAGCGGATCATCATAAATCGTAGAATGAAGAAAAGGAGGATTCCTTCAAGGAAGGTCTCATAAAGTTGGCTTGGATGGCGGACCATTAGCTGTGGGTCTTTAGGAAAGACCATGCCCCAAGGCACATCTGTTTCACGACCCCATAATTCCTGATTAAAGAAATTCCCAAAAAACCTGACCATACCCAAGCCAATCGGCGCACCAATAGAGGCCATATCGCCGATCCGAAACTTATCAATTTTGAATTTCCAACTTGCAAAGGCGCAAGCTGCGACAACGCCTAAAAAACCGCCATGGAAACTCATTCCGCCTTCCCATGTTTTTAAAATATTTATCGGTGTTAGAAAAGTCTCCGGACTATATAAAATGATATAGCCCAACCGTCCGCCGACAATAATGCCGATCAAACAATAGATCATCAAATCCGAGAGCATATTTTCTGTTGGAACGACCTCTGCTGAGCGCGCCTCACCAGAGGGGACCCAGATGTCGCGTCGTTTTGTCATGCGCAATGCATAATAATAGGCGCCGTAAATGCCGACAATATAGGCCAGACCATACCAGCCCAAGGCTATACCTCCCGGCTTACCGGGATCATAAATCGTTGCGCTAATCCAGCTTGGAAAATCAACCGCATTCAATAAAGATATAAGCATTACTATCCAAACACTGGAATTTGAGTCTCAGACTTCCTACATCCTATAAACAGACATTCAAAGTGAAAGACGACATCTTTATGCAAGGCAGAAACAAACCCCTTGATGATCTCTCAAATCTGATGACCAATGCGGTTGGCGCGATCAAAGGCGTCGGCGATGAAGTCAAAGCGATGGGGCGATCTCAGGCCGAAAAATTCGTACAAGAGATGGATCTTGTCAGCCGTGAAGAATTTGATGTGCTTAAGGCACGGTTAGATGCGGCCTTAGCCGAGATCGAAGCTTTAAAAGCGTCTACCGCGAAAAAAACTGCAGCAAAGACGCCAACGGCTAAAAAGCCTACTGCCAAGAAAACAGCACCAAAAAAATCATCAACGAAACGCGCGACAACAAAGAAAACGTCTTAAAATCCGCCATCGCCAAAGTCTTCTTCGACCCAATTGCCAAATTTCGTCAGGCTAGGTTCGAAGGATAAGGCAACTGTGCCGATCGGCCCGTGACGTTGCTTGCCAATAATAACTTCGGCCTTGCCGTGTAATTTACTCATTTTCGCCTGCCAGTCTTCATGGGCGGCGATATCGTCTTCGCTGGGTTCAGTCCGAGAAAGATAATATTCTTCGCGGAAGACGAACATAACCACATCGGCGTCCTGTTCAATCGAGCCAGATTCCCTGAGGTCAGAAAGTTGCGGTCGCTTATCATCTCTTTGTTCGACTTGACGTGAGAGCTGGGCGAGGGCGAGCACAGGCACGTCTAGCTCTTTGGCGAGCGCTTTTAGGCCTTGCGTAATCATTGAAACTTCTTGGACGCGGTTCGTATTCGAGTTCATATTGGCGCCGCCTGTTAAGAGCTGGAGATAGTCAACGACAATAACGTCGAGACCGCGTTGTCGTTTTAAACGCCTGGCCCGCGCTGAGAGCGCCCCAATAGAGAGACCGCCCGTATCATCAATATGAAGGGGTATGCGGATGATCTCATCGGCGGCGTCGCGGATATGTTCATATTGTGCGGTTGTAATATCGCCGCGCCTAATATGGTGGGACGACACGCCAGAATGTTCGGCGAGCAAACGCGTGGCGAGTTGCTCTGAACTCATCTCGAGTGAGAAGAAACCAACAACTCCACCATTGGTCGTTTTTTCAATGCCGTTTTCATCTTTCTCAGACTTGAAATGTTTGGCGATATGGAAGGCAATATTGGTCGCGAGCGAGGTTTTTCCCATTGAGGGACGACCCGCCAGAATAACCAAATCTGATCTGTGAAGCCCGCCTAATTGTCGGTCTAGATCGATCAAGCCTGTTGAGACGCCAGAGAGTTGACCGTCTCTTGCAAAGGCCGCTGAGGCCATTTCAATCGAGGCGATCAGCGCGGTTTCGAAATCGACAAAGCCTTGTTGCGTACCGCCTAATTCGGCCAAATTATAAAGCTGACTTTCTGCGGCGATGATCTGGGCTTGCGCGTCTGCCTCGCTATCGGGATTGACCGCATTTGATTTTATATCTTCAGAGAGCCGGATTAATTCGCGCCGCATCGCCAGATCAAAGACCAGCTTGGCATATTCGGGTGCGGTTACAGATGGCGGCGCATTATCCAAGAGCAGGGCGAGATATTCGACCCCGCCAATATCAACCAGCGTTTCATCTTGAGAGAAGCGGTTTTTGAGGACAATCGCATCGGCGAGTTTGCCGCTCTCGATCAGGCGGGCAATGGAGTCAAAAATCCGCAGGTGGACCGGATTGTAAAAATGCTTGGCCTGCACAATGGCCGAAATCTTGTGATAGGCCTCATTGTCATAGAGCAAAACACCCAAAAGCGCGGCTTCTGCCTCTTGCGATTGGGGCGTTGAATCCAAGGTTTCTGATTGAAAATTTTGTTCGTCTGCAAATACCATAGCGCGTCTTAGAATGAGTCTTTGAACACTGTTATAGCCTAAACGCAGTTAGGAATAAAGTCCTATGTGTGTAAGTATAATAGTGGGGATAAGTGTGTATAGCATTAGTCAAATATCGCCACGAAGGCGCGGGGCACTATGGGGCAATTAAGATAATTTTATCGAAAATAGGGTATCTACATCAAGAGGGAGGGGATAAAAATGGATGGTCTAGCTATTGTAATATTGGCAATTCACCTCGTGTTGTTTTTCATCGGCTTTATCGTCAAACCTCTGCAATCGAGACCTTATGTGTCAGGCATAATAGCCGTTTTGGTTTCCGCCATATTATTTTTTATCATATTAGACGGAGGTCCCGGAGGATCACTTGGGACACATAGTGCATGGTATCTGATATGCGCGGCTATGACCCTCGGTGGATTGCCTATCTTTACCTTGGGGTCTTCATATTGGTCGGGTCGATTTTTTTCTAGTCTGGTTCGCTTGAAAATCTGACCGTCGAGATTAACCACATTATATCACTTAGATTTAGATAATCTGACCTAGCGTTCAAGAAGCCTGACCAACCATTAGCCTTAAACTGACAAGGTTGAGCGGCTTAAACCGCCCAAAAAAGGACGCACGCGAAACATCCTTTAATTGCTCAACCATGGGTTTTATGGTAAGTTACCTCTTATGGGAGACCCTTTATAGTGTCAGATGTAGATAGCGATTATAAATACCATCATATGAGTCGCCCTGATGTGGAGGTGGTCTATGATCATGAGAACAGATGTGTCTGGGCCGATAATCGGAAGTATGTTTTAAAAAATATTAATGTTCAGCGCGAACACAGCACCATGACCTTTGAGTGGGAGGATAAAAAGCTTATCCTTGAGATTGGTCGCGGGAAAACAATGGGGTGGCGTGACCGTCATCACCCAGATTATAGAAATAGTCTTACTTATGATGATGGACGGTTTGAAAACCCCGCGCATAAATTTGAGTCTTGGGAGGACGCCGAGAAACTTTTTGCAATCCTATTTCTTTGCCTAGAAAAATACTTACTTGATTACCCGCGTGACCTTACAGGTTTTGATTTTGATGCATATTGGAACAAATCTGGGTTCGCGACGTACAAATTTGAAAATGTCGTCGTTAAAAGGATACTATCTAACAGGCCTAATTTTGTCTGGACGGACCCTGAATGAGCCAGAGTTCACAAGATATTTGGAACGCCCTCACCAAAGATGGACCTATTCCCATTGAGGGTCTTCAAGATGCTGTAGATACTTTACTGACAGAGCAGCCAAACTTTGCTGTGAATCCTGATGTGAATACAAGCTTGCTTTATAGTGGACCCGTTCACAAGCTCGGCGCTTATGATATATCGCAGAATTTATCCGCCCGTGCCGGCGGGCAATTAGGTACTGTCGATATGACGCCGATTGGTAAAGTGTTGGGCGACTTGACCGCTAGTGACCCCGTTCTTTCACACGCCAAAAATGTTCAGGCTATGAAAGATCGCTTTGGGGACCGCATCGATTTTGGCAATCTGGATGACGAAGTTGTTTTGAATAAAATTTATGGCACTTTCATCCCAGCCTCGGACTCTTATGTCTCTCAAATAGAGGGGCGGGTTATTACAGCGACGCCTGAGTCGTTAGTTAACCGAGTTTATGCTGAAACAGAAGTCCCCCAAATCGCCGAAGGCATTGAGAGCGGACGCATTACACACGTGAACGGCATTGAGTCCGCCGCTTTTAAACCCTTTTTGGACATTAACGACCCAGAAGCCCGGCGTCTGGCTTTTAAAGACGCTTTTGATGAGAGCTTTACACAAAACCTCAAAGAAGCAAGGCCAGAGGCTTATCGCGCCGCTGATGGTAAGCCCGGCTTTATCGCCGCAGATACAAAGGATATGCAAATCCTCGGTGCGGGTGATGATGTTGAGATGGACAGGGCCGCGCGTCCGTCAAAAGGCCATATTCCAAGCCGTGACTTTATTGAAGGAGTTGAAAGTAATCGCGCCGCAACGCCCAAACCTGCTTCGGCCCTGTCAGATGATGTTGTTCAAGCCCGGGCTAAATTTGACGTTCTCTCTGACCCCAAGGTGAAGGGCTTTAGCGTAGACCCTGAGATGGAGACGCAGCATTATTACAGCAAGGCTCAAAACGCGGTTGTGACGGTTGATAAAGACGGCGGTATATCCATTGAGCGCGGCACAGCGGAACGCCCTGCGGGTCATATATTCCATGATCGTTTGCAAGACGCGGCAGAGCGCTTTCCTGAGTTTCATGAAGGCCGTTTACCTGCGCGCATCCAGGGCGGTGGCAGCGCTGTTACTGATGCCGTGGCAGAAATAAATAAGACGGGTATATGGAAGACACTCGGTAATGTTGCCGAAGATGGCGGTAAGTTCCTTGGAAAGGCCTCTAAACTCCTCGGGCCTGTTGGTGTTGGGGCTGCAACATTAGAGGCCGCGATATTAGAATCCAAAGCCCGCGAGTTTGAAGAATACGGCGCCTTATCAGAAGAGGCCGTGTTGCAATATGATTTGATATTGGTCGGTCATGTTGGACAAGCCACCGTAGACCCGACTATGGTGGGCGGCGAGGCGCTGACCAAGACAGCCTTTGAAAAATGGGCCGACCATCACGGGATTTCTGATGAGATGAAAACCGAACTCGCGCCCGGTCTTTTAATTGATGCCGTGGGCAAGGCGGGTCAGGCTATTTATGACACCTATGATGACGTCAAAGGGTATGGCGAAGATTTGGCAAGAGAGGTTACGGAAGGGCTTGAAGACATTGTCGGCATGCCAAGTCATCGCAATTTCATGGATGATATGGATCCTTATCATGCACCGAATAATAGCTTTAAGGACTTTTTAGGCCTGCTTAAATTTAGCCCATCTTTCGGCAGTGGATCATGGCAAGAAGGGGCGCTGAAAATAGATGGGCACTCCCAAGAAGAGCAAACTCTAGGTAGGGCCAGCATTCAGGAGGCTTCATTTTCCGAAACCAATAGAGTTGAACACCCCGGAACGGTTGCCTTGGAAGATGCAATTGGTATGCTTGCAGCAGATCAAAAGGCCTTAAATGCACCAAGTACAGGCGAGCAGGCTTCACCTATACAAGATGCCGTTAATCACCCTGATGCGGCGCAAATGTTTCAGAACTTACACACCCATGGCGTGAAGACACTCACGGCTGAGATTACGCCGGATATGAGCGCAGAATCCCGCGTGAGTGAGCTTCTCCTTGCAGGACAAGAGGCAACGCAACAGGCGGGTATTCCTATGCCATCAGCACAGCGAGAGCTTGACGCAATGCAAGAGCTCAATAATAGCTATGAGGATGATTATTCTTTCAGTGTGTGATGATGCCGAGCGTCTTAAAATCGCCTCATTTAGGACGCTTGGAAAAGTCAAAGTTTGCTGGAATGATGAGG
>CAYTLJ010000026.1:8667-25226 GCA_964438555.1 uncultured Algimonas sp. | reverse complement strand
TTTTTTAAACCGTCCTGCTTTGGCAGGGCGGTTTTTTTTATTTTGGCTTATGGCCCAAGAGCGATGTCCATCCATTCAGGCTAGGGGCAGGCGAAATATCCAGGCCTGCTTGAGTAAACCGTTCGGACACAGCCTTTGCTTTCTCATCTAGAATGCCAGACAGAATAACATAGCCGCCAATATCCATCGCATCGACAATGTCGTCGGCAAGCCCCATGAGCGGGCCTGCCAATATGTTTGCAAAGATCAGATCAAATGTCCGGTCTGCAAAAATAGGACTATCAAACCCGTCAACGACATGTGCTGCGATACGTCCTTTTACATCATTTAAGTCAGCATTTTCTTGGGTCACAAAAATTGAGTCAGGATCAATATCCGTTGCCAGAATTTCGGTGTTTGGACAGGATTTCGCGGCGGCAATTGCAAGGATACCCGCGCCGCATCCGAGATCTAAAATCCTATTTGGAATAATATTTCGGTCCAATTGCTCGGTGAATATACGAAGGCAGCCAGCTGTTGTACCGTGATGACCCGTCCCAAAAGCTAAGCCTGCATCGATCAATATATTGATTTTGTCCGCTGGCCTCTTATCCGCGTCATGACTGCCATGAATGAAAAACCGTCCGGCTTTTACAGGATGAAGCCCCGATTGGGTTTCGCTAACCCAATCTGTGTCGGGGAGTTGTGTGATCGATGTTTTTATACTGGCTGACAGGATTAGGGCTGCGCGCGCCGTTTCAGCGTCTTCATTTGAGCCATAGAGGCCTTGCACAAGCATCATATTGTCAGGCGCTTCGAAGATTGTGACACTCAGCGCGTTCATTTCGCCTTCCATGCCAAGGCGATCTGCAATGTCAAAGGCTTGATCAGACGGCGCAACGATATCTAGAGCATAGGGTGTAAAATCTGTCACGGGGATGGGTCCAGCCTTTGAGCGGCCTCACCTTTGACGGTTTCCCCGCCGATATTTTCATTAACTGGAATGTCGCGACGTAAATTTTTCCCTAGAATACCGGAGCTCCTTAATCCTCGGCAAGAATCGACATTCAATTGACCAGCTTTTGCGCCGCAGACCATATAGGCCATAATTTCAGGTTGTTTGACGTGACCATTATGGGCGAAAAGTGGATCCACAAATCCATCAACTAACGGAAAAACCGGGTTAGCAAATTTAACCCGCATATCTATCACGTTAAATCCTAATAGGTCGATTAATCTGTCGCGCTCTGTTTCGAGCGACATATCAATTTCCTGATTGTCTGAACGGCGGCTTCCATCCAGTAATTGTCTGTAAAATGGAACTAATTCATAGCTCAGAAAGTCGTTGATCTCAGAGAGTGCAATAATTGTCGGGCGATCTTCATCTGAATATGGTTCTGGAACGACCCTATCGTTAAAAGAAATGTCGGATATTGACAGGAGCGGGACTTGGTTGGCGAGCATGAAAAATTGTGTGCCTTTGATCATCTCGTCGTAAATATTTCCGCGTCCATCGGTCATGGCTTCGCGCATAATATCAAAAGCGATTTTTGATCCCAAAGATTCTGTGACAAACGCAAACGGGTCTGTTTCAAGTTTTGTCAACGATGCGATCTGACAAATATCGGCGTAATTTACGCTAGACCCTTGTTGCTCAAAACCATAGCCTGATGCGTCCAAGGCGGCACTGCACATGGCGCCTCTGACGGCATTTCGGATTTGTTCGCCCGCGGGCCCCAGGTAAAGAACAGCGTCTGAAAATCCAAAATTTACGAGCTTATCTTTTAAGCGACCATTATATTTTGTCCGCAATGACGCAAATATGCTATTTCGATTTTGACCAATGGCGTCTTGGCCAACATGTGGTCTTTGCAAGGCGTCCCAAAAGATATCATCCCAAAAAACGCGATAAATGACATATTCTAAATTCGTTCCAATCGGAACGATTTGTTTGTCCATACAAACAAGATCGCTGACCGTTAAAGTCGACCCTGGTAAGGTCGTTTTATAGGTGAGGGGGCTTGTTTCTTGAATGATGATTTTATTGGCCCGAATGGTTTCTTCATCGTCAACTTCGCGACCACACCGGCTCGCAACGGCTTTTTCTTCAACCTCCAAGCCGTAAGAATCGGCAAGTCCTGCAATAAAAGCATTTGCAAGGGGGGCATCTTCTGGGTTTTCGACATAGCCAATACCGTGAAGATAGATAATATTGACTCGTTGTTTTCTTGTATTGGGGACTCGTTCAGCCAGTCGTTCGAGCCCAAGAAAGGCGCCATTATTGTCGCGATCAGAAGAAAGTGCATTAATATCCAGGACTTCGAAATTATTCGAGGCACATCCAGATAAAATCCAGGCGAAACAAAGGAGTAAAACGGCTCTTATCATAGGGGCGCTTTAAGCCTGTTCGACGAATCCGTCCATCACCTTTTTCTCTCCTGCCTTATCAAAATTAACCGTCAATTTTGTACCGTCAGCGGCGGTCACATGGCCATAGCCAAATTTCTGATGAAAGATGCGGTCACCAATTGCGTAATTTGATGTCTTGGCCTTTACTGGTCGCTTAACGGCATGTCCTTCAATGTCTTTAGGCGCTCGCCCATATTGACGGTTTTTATTTTGTTGAAAGCGCTGCCAGCCGGGTGAGACCCGTTCAGATCTCGCACTCGAAAAGCTTTGAGAGAATTGGCTTGCAACCTTATCGGCAATGGCGCCTCCATCATAAAGACCCGTTTCGCTGACAACGTCGACATGGTTTGGTGGGAGTTCGTCGATAAATCGAGAGGGGAGCGAGGATTGCCAACTGCCATAAACTTGCCGATTAGCTGCAAAGTATATTTTGGCTTGTTCGCGCGCGCGCGTAATGCCGACATAAGCAAGCCGTCTTTCTTCCTCAAGACCCGCCATTCCATTTTCATCCATAGATTTTTGTGATGGAAATAGGCCTTCTTCCCAGCCAGGTAAAAAGACGAGAGGAAATTCGAGACCTTTTGCCGAATGTAGCGTCATGAGTGAGACTTGATCTTCGCTCGCTTTATTTCCGCTATCAATATCCATGACGAGGCTAACATGTTCAAGATATGCTGGCAGAGTGTCAAACTCTCCCATAGCTTGAATAAGCTCTTTGAGGTTTTCCAATCGACCCGCAGATTTTGCGTCTTTATTGTCGCGCCACATTTGTGTGTAGCCGCTTTCATCGAGCATTTGTTCAGCTAGCTCTGTATGTCTGAGGCTTCCTTGGCGGGAGCGCCAGCGATCAAGGTCAAGGCAAAAGGACTTCAAAGAAGTCCGGGCTTTGCCTCGAATTTCATCCGTTTTTGTTATTTCACGTGTCGCATGTTCCAAAGACACAGACATGCTTCGCGCGGCGCGTTGAAGTTTTTGCACAGTTGTCGCCCCGATACCGCGTTTTGGAACATTTACGATCCGCTCAAAAGCAAGGTCATCTGTCTCAGACACAAGAAGACGTAAATATGCATGGGCATCTCGGATTTCCTGACGTTCGAAAAAACGTGGCCCGCCTATGACTTTATAAGGTAGTCCGATTTGAATAAATCGTTCTTCGAAACTGCGCATTTGACGGGACCCGCGAACCAATATGGCAATATCAGAATAGCGCCGTCCTTTTGAATACCAATTTTCAATGTCACCGCTAATGATACGCGCTTCTGCTGGCGCGTCCCAAACGCCAGTCACTGTTACTTTGTGTCCGCCAGACTCTTCGGTCCATAGGGTTTTGCCTAGCCTGTCTTCATTGGCCGAAATTAAGCCGGAAGCCGCCGCGAGAATATGTTCGGTTGAGCGGTAATTGCGTTCCAAGCGAACAACTTTTGCCCCCGGGAAATCAGTTTCAAACCGCAAAATATTGTCGACTTCCGCGCCGCGCCAGCCATAAATTGACTGATCATCATCCCCCACGACACAAACATTGTTAGATCCTTGCGCCAAAAGCCTTAGCCATAAATATTGGCAGACATTTGTATCCTGATATTCATCGACCAATATATATCGAAACTTCGCGTGATACCGTGCGAGTATATCTGAATGATTTTGGAAGATAGTCAGATTGTGCAAAAGCAAGTCGCCAAAATCGGCTGCATTCAAGACCTTCAAACGGTCTTGATAGGTTTTGTAGATGAGTTGGCCTTTGCCTTCCGCAAACATATAGGCTTGACCTTTATTGAGTTTTCCGGGTGTCAGGCCTTTATTTTTCCAGCTATCGATAAGTGAGGCCATATATCGGGCCGTCCACTTTTTTTCATCGATATTTTCGGCTTTGATAATTTGTTTGATGAGACGAATTTGATCATCTGTATCCAAGATCGTAAAATTAGATTTCAATCCAACAAGTTCCGCGTGAATACGCAGGATCTTCGCAGCAATGGAGTGGAACGTGCCCAACCAGGGTAGGCCCTCAGTTGTATGCCCCAAAAGATCAAATACCCGCTCCCGCATTTCCCGCGCGGCTTTATTCGTGAATGTCACAGATAGAATTTGTGAGGGGAAGGCGAGTTTCTGGTTTAGAATATGCGCGAGACGGCAGGTCAAAACGCGTGTCTTACCCGTGCCGGCGCCAGCCAAAACAAGGAGCGGGCCTTCTGTTGAAATGACGGCATCTGCCTGCTCGGGGTTTAGTCCGGCCAGATAGTCTTGATCAATAGCTGTGCCCGGTCGAGCTGGCATAGCACGTTGCGAAATAGATCGCGTGCTAGGCGCTGGTGGCGCGGGTCGAAAAGAATCAGGGTCAGACATGCCCGTTTTTCATACCGCCCATCTCTATCTTTGGCTATGGGATAAGCGAGGTGGTGAACCCTAACCGTTTCTTACGCGTTTGGCGATCAGTACTCTATATTGATATTTTACCGCGCACGCAGTCATCATAGTCGGACGCCAATGCCTTTATGACATCTCCGACGACATAATCTATACCGTCAATTTCTCTAACTGGCGTGACTTCGGCGGCCGTGCCAACAACGAAACACCCTTCAAAATGAGGCATTTCAGACGGGTGAATGTCGCGTTTATGGACCGTTATGCCACGCTTTTTGGCAAGTTTGATAACCGTGTCATGTGTTATACCTTCAAGCAGGATATCATTGGTTGGCGTGTGGAGTTCGCCGTCTCTGACAAAGAAAATATGGGCACCCGTACATTCTGCGACACGACCTTTAAAATCAAACATAAGCGCGTCGTCCCAGCCTGTTGCTTGGGCTTTGTCTTTTGCCAATGTACAGATCATATAGAGGCCGGCGGCTTTGGATTTGCAGGGAGCGGAGCGTGGGTCAGGACGGATCCAATCACTAATACATAGGCGAATGCCTTTCATCTTATCGCTAAAGTAACTGCCCCAATGCCAGGCTGCGACGCCAAAATGGATTTTATTGTTTTTTGACGCAACGCCCATCATTTCAGACCCACGCCATGCAAAGGGACGGATATAGGCGTCTTGAAGGCCTGTTTTTTCAAGCGTGTCCATACAGGCCTGATCAATTTGGTCTAACGTATAAGGAATTTCATAGCCCAAAAGTTTTGCTGAATTTATAAGGCGTCGACTATGGTCAGTCAGTCTGAAAATTTTGCCTCCATAGGCCCGGTTACCTTCAAAAACACTAGATCCATAGTGAAGCGAATGGGTTAGGACGTGAATCTTTGTTTCACGCCAATCAACAAAATCGCCATCCAGCCAGATAGCACCGTCGCGATCATGATAGGCTTTTTCGATCATTTCCAAATCCAATTCATCAATGTGACGCCATTGTAATGGCTACGCACTCTTGCAAGCATCTCAGATACAAGTCATCTATTCCTCATGCTAGAAAAAAATTTATAAAAGACATAAAGCAAGGAAAAAGGGCGAGTGAAATGGTGGCTACCTATCTAGATCGATCTGATACACATGTTCTTATTGTTGATGATGATGACCGTATTCGAGAATTGCTTTCGCGCTATCTTATAAAACATGGCTACCGGGCGAGCACAGCATCGAGCGCAGCGGATGCACGTTCAAAAATGAGTGGCCTACAATATGATCTCCTAATTGTTGATATAATGATGCCTGAGGAGGACGGGCTTTCATTAACCGCGTCTTTGCGTAAGCATCATGACGTTCCAATAATTTTACTGACAGCATTAGGTGAAGCGGAACAACGCATTGCGGGTTTGAAAACGGGTGCGGATGACTACCTCGCAAAACCGTTTGAGCCCGAAGAATTATTATTGCGAATTGATAATATATTTAGACGAAAAGGTAAGGAACGAACGGCTGAGAAAGTTGTATTTGGTCCCTATGAGTTTGATTTGACCAAAGAGCTATTGAAAAAAAACGGAAAACAAATGCGCCTGACAACGGGCGAGCAAACCCTATTGGCATTGCTTGCCGGGCAATCTGGTGCCGTCGTATCTAGGTATATTTTGACGCAAAATATAAAGGCCCAATCTGAGCGCGCTGTTGATGTCCAAATGACGCGATTGCGCCGCAAATTAGAGGCTGATCCGTCCGAGCCTCAATATTTATTGACCGTAAGAGGAGAAGGATATCGCCTCGTTTCCGATGTGGTTTAAAATGGGATGAAATTAGCTGTTCGAAATATCCTGCCTAAATCAATATTTTGGCGTGCTTTTTTGATCATTATTTTACCGATTGTGGTCATGCAAATGGTCGTCGCCTATTTTTTCTTCAATGCGCATTGGGCACGCGTCACCTCGAGCCTTTCAGATTCCGTTGCCGCGGATGTGGCTGTTGCTGTTCAGTTATTTAAAGACAACCCGACACAAGAATATACTGAATCTTTGGATGCTTTATTAAGGCCCGATATGGAATTGTCGGTCGTATTGCGCTCTGGTGACTCATTGCCGACGACGAATAGGAATGCGTTTTTCTCTAATCTCGATATGACCTTGCGAGGGTCTCTCCAAGAAACAATTGAGGAACCGTTTTGGTTCGACACGACACGATATCCCAATCACGTTGATATTAGAGTAAAAGTTGATCAAGGGGTATTACGCTTTATCGCGGCCCGTGAGCGTGTTTTTGCGCCAACAGGTTATGTTTTTATCTTTTGGATGATAACGGCAACTGTTGTTTTATCCTTAGTTTCAATTATGTTTATTCGTCGTCAATCAGATCCCATAGGGGAACTGGCTGAAGCGGCTACCGCGTTTGGTAAGGGGCAAGATATCTCGGGGTTTAGGCCACGCGGCGCTACCGAAGTCAGAATGGCTGGACAGGCATTTCTTAAGATGCGTCAGCGGATACGTCGTCATATTGAACAAAGAACATTAATGTTGGCGGGTGTTTCGCATGATCTGCGTACGCCGCTTACGCGCCTAAAACTACAACTCGCTATGCAAGATGATACGCCCGATACTCTGGCGGCTAGGCGTGATGTGGACGAGATGGACGCTATGTTGAATGGCTATTTGGATTTTGCCAGAGGCATGGGCGAAGAAAAGACCCAGACTATGCGTCTTTCTGAGTTCTTGGAGACGGCAATAGCTGAGACTGTCGATGTCACCATCGCCCCATTTGATGATCAGGCTATTTCGGTGCGCCCACTTATGTTAAGACGCGCACTCGGAAACCTCATTAACAATGCCCTTAAATATGGGACAAAATGCAAACTGGCTATAGAGGTCCAAGCTGGGTTCATAAGTTTCCATGTTGATGATGACGGGCCCGGTATTCCTGAAACGCAAAGACCGGACGTCTTTAAGGCTTTCCAGAGGTTAGACGATGCGCGTAACCAAAATGTTGAGGGCGTGGGTCTGGGCCTGTCTATTGCGCAAGATATTGCACAGCTTCATGGCGGGCGCGTCGATTTATCTGATAGTGAAATGGGTGGTTTAAGGGCTACGATCAGTTTGCCGCTTTGATTAATCCGCCAATTCTTTCGCACGCGCAAAGGCGGCGCGCACGGCCGCTGTCATAAGTGTCGATAATCCATTTTCAGCCATCAATTTGTCTAGCGCTGCTTGGGTTGTTCCATTTGGTGAAGTCACATTTTTTCGTAGTATGGCCGGCGTTTCCGAACTTTCTTCCATGAGCTTCGCCGCGCCAATTATCGTTTCTTTGGCGAGTTGTGCTGCGATTTCTGGTGGTAAGCCAACATCACGAGCAGCGGCCTCCAAGGTCTCTACCAATCTAAAGACATAGGCAGGGCCGGACCCCGAAACAGCTGTGACGGCATTTAAAGCGTTTTCACTATCGACCCGAACGACCTTCCCACCCGCTTTTAATAAACTCTCAGCGAGTTCAATCTTGCTTTCTGCAACGTTAGGGTCTGCGAAAACCGCGCTTATGCCAGCACCAATAGCGGCTGGAGTGTTTGGCATGGTCCGAATGACAGTTTGAGTTTCGAAGTGATTGCGCAAGGTTCTAAGGCTCGTACCTGCGAGTATCGAAATTACCGTTGCGTCTTCAGGTGTGCTTTCTCCGAGATCTTGCCCTAATTCTGCAAAAAGTTGAGGTTTTATCGCGAGTAGAACGGTTCGAACCGAGGGCGGTGTTTCTTGCGGTATCTGAAGATGTTTTGCGCCTTTTTCTATTGCGTAAATGGCCTCGGTCCCAGGGTTAGGGTCCAAAATACAAATATTTCGAGCTGTCATAAAACCGGTGTCAAGCCAGCCTTTGAGCAAGGCTCCCCCCATTTTTCCAGCCCCCACAACTAAAACTGTTTGCGCCATTAGGGGTTTGCCGCAATGTCGACAAGCGCGCTGGTCAAGGCGTCTTCAGGGGACTTTCCCGCCCATGTTACATATTGGCAGGCCGGGTAACCGCGCTCTGCTGCGTCAAGCGCAAGGGATAGGATATCAAGCCCTTGTTCAGTCCGAAGTTTAGCACCGCCGCGTAGTGAGAGTGAATTTCTATAAACGAGGCATCGATTTTTGTCCCAATAATCAAAATGACCTGACACTAAGCGCTCGTTTAACAGGCTCATAAGGCGGCATATATCATCTGTGCGACCACCAGGTAGCTTTCCATCAAAAATGAGAAAAACCTGAACTTGTTCTTTCCCGGGATTCCAACTCAATGAAACATCATGTTCGCACCATAATCCTGGTAAGGTTATATGAAGCTCATTTATATCAGTGCGCTCGCAGTCGTAATTTTCTGCAAGACAAATACGTTCAAACACCTCGAGAGGGTTTTGACGTAGACCGGAAGCCCCCGATAGGGTCGGGCTCGGTCGAATATGACGTTGGTCAGCGTATGACATTAGTGTCCAATGAATCAGTTGTCTTTAAAGATGAAGCTATGCATGTTTGAAACTCTGGCAAGTCACCTAATTGCGTGGCGTGTTGATAACCTAGAGAAAGCTGTTGGTAGACTGAAATTTGCGGTGAGTCAGATTGCGTTCTGATTCAGCCTGCCCAAACCGGGTGTTTTTTCATAACAATTTTAAACAAATCCGATTCTACACAGCTTTGAAGCCAGTCGCGCAATTGCGGAAGCTTTGCGCCATTCTCCCACCAATTTGGTTCGACGGCCGCAAATTGGCGGATGAAAGGAAAACTCGCAATATCCGTCGGCCCCATTTCCTGCCCAGATAAAAAGGGGTGTGTTTCGAGTTCGAATTCTAGATGTTTCAAAATGTCGACAGCCTGTGATCGATGATCAAGATTAACATCTCCGCGTTTGGCGTTTTCGTCATAGCGAGACCAATATTTGTAACGATCGAGGTGATGTTTAAATGGACCATCAATCATCTCAATCACATGAGGCTTCACTGTCGCGTCTGGGAGTGCCCATTTTAAAATATCGAGGCTTTCATCAATCACGACACCATCTGATTTCACGAATACCGGCACAGATCCTTTTGGAGACGCCTTCAGCATTTCTATAGGCTTGTCACGCAAGAGAACTTCTCTGTGCTCATAGTCCGTACCTGCCAAAGAAAGGGCCATTCTGGCCCGCATGGCATAAGGGCAACGGCGAAAGGAGTATAAAATATTCTGACTCATGCTTTGCGGCCTATATGTGCCTCGCCCCTTTCTTTCGCAAGGGTAATTTGTTTTTGACGTTCGGAAAAACGTGACTTCTGGTCATCACTCATTTCACTATGGCAATGATGACAGGAAACGCCGACCATATATTCAGGTCTCAATTTGTCAGACGGTAAAATAGGTCTACGGCAGGCAAAGCACTGGTCATATTCGCTTTCTTCCAACCCATGTCCAACAGCAACGCGTTGATCAAAGACAAAACAATCACCTTCCCAAAGGCTTTCGGTTTTTGGTTGGGTTTCAAGATATTTTAGAATACCGCCTTTGAGATGATATACATCGTCAAACCCGTTTTCTTTCATAAAAGACGACGCTTTTTCACACCTAATTCCGCCCGTACAAAACATAGCGATTTTTGGTTTTTTTAGAGATCCTCGATTTGCGTCTACCCAAGCGGGAAACTCCCGGAACGTCTCTGTTTTAGGATTGACCGCACCTTTGAAGGTTCCAATTTCAACTTCATAATCATTGCGCGTGTCGATGAGGATCGTCTCTGGGTCAGAGATTAGAGCATTCCAGTCTTCGGGCTCCACATAGGTACCCACAATTTTATTGGGGTCGACGCCTGCAACGCCCATTGTGACAATTTCTTTTTTTAAACGAACTTTCATACGTAAAAATGGCATATCGGATGCGGTCGAAAACTTTGCTTCAAGCTCTGATAATCTTGGGTCTTCTTGCAAGAAATAAAGGAGTTCAGATATCGCCTCGGAAGCCCCTGCAACGGTACCATTAATGCCTTCTGAGGCGAGCAATATTGTGCCCTTTACCTGGAGGTGATTACACATGTCCTGTAATATTGGCTGAAGTAGCGCAAAATCGGGCAGCGGTGTAAAATGATATAGGGCTGCCACTTTATACGTCATGCGCGGCACGTAATTTTACTTCGCCGGATCGTCAAGACGCCAAGCTGTTAAAAGCTCTCTAAGCGTCAGACTCACCATCCGTAATTCCCTTGAGTATTCTTTCATAGAATGGGCTATTTTCAATCCGAGAAATAAAGGTGTCCGAAACCCCTTGGCGTTGTAACATGGTTTTCACAGAATTCGATATAATCTCAGGGTCGTTGCAGGTTTTTGCAACCGTACGAAGGTCCCGAATACCCTTGCCATCTGTCAGTTCCTTTTCAAGACTCTTAAATGCGTTTGACAAGGCAAGAAGTTGAAATGGTCCAGGCGTTTTGCCTTCCGCCAAACGTTCAGATGCTTTCCGCAGGGCTTTCATGGAGGAATTCGTTCGCTTCTGAATTCTCTCAACCGCGCTATCCGCTCTCGGTGCTATCCATTCGGCGGTGCATATTTTGGCTGGATCGGGTGTTGAAGCGCATCCACTTAGAACAAAAGCGGTTAAAGCCAAAGTTTGAATTAAATAAATGCATCTCATGGGTGCAGAACATAAACTATAACCCTCTCGGCGCAAGGTCTTATACCCGTTGGTGAGTTTCGATAAAGGTATTGGACCTATATAATAATTTATAAGATGGTGTTTTGAATGGATATGAGGTATAGGAAGATATATTTTGTAAAATTCTAAATTAGGGAGCGCTATGTCGGCGGTTAAGCCAGCAAACAATATTTTGCCCTTTGCTCAAGACCTTGAAACGGTGAGTCTTGTTAGAGATGCGCTTGACCATATTTGTGAGGATCCGTTATTTGTAGATACAACCCGAATGAAACGTTTTCTTCGTTATGTTGTGGAGGAGGCTCTAGAGGGTCGAGGCAATAGACTAAAGGGTTATGCCGTTGGATTAGAGGTATTTGATAAGCCTGAAGACTTTGATCCACAATTGGACACTATTGTACGGGTCCAAGCGGGTCAATTGCGACGCAGACTGAACCTTTATTACTCTGAACGAGGACGGGATAGTCAAGTTAGGATTACAATTCCAAAAGGGTCATATGCTCCAGTATTTGAGATCAGACAACAAACATCCGAAGATGAGTCCAAGCCCGTAGCCGAAATTACCAAATTGCGAAATGATGACCCGCGTCCTTCGATTATGGTCATTCCGCTTAGAGATTTGACAGAAATTTCACACGGTACTGGTCGTTTTGCTGATGGCCTAACAGCTGAAATTGTTAACGCACTCGTACAATTTCGGTCTATGCGCGTTGTAACCTATTCAGTTGGTGCAAGCGCACCCGCAAAAACCAATCATCAAACCGCTTCGCAAAAAGATATAGGCGTCGATTTCATTTTGTCCGGAAGTGTCCGTCGCAATGATGATGTTTTTCGTGTCATGGTGAATTTGATTAGGTCTGGAGCGAATGAATATCTATTTTCTCGTATATTTGACCGAGACTATAGCCCGGGTAATATTTTTGCTTTGCAAGAAGAAATTGCGTCAAACACGGCGGCGGCGATTGCAGCGCCATTTGGTGCGATCAATCGCTATAATCGACGTAATTTAAAAAATCGCCCGGATTCAATTCATGCCTATGAAGGTATTTTGCAATTTTATGATTTAAGTATTTCGCCCACGCGAAACGAATCCGAAAAACTTTTAAAAGACTTTGATATTATTACGCAGGATTTTCCAAATTACGCGTCAGGTTGGGCCGTTAAAAGTCTTCTAAATATTTTTGCTGCGGCGCATTGTTTTCCAGTTCCTGACGTTGATGCACATTTTAAAGCTGCAAAGCTAAGTGCTAGAAAAGCAATAGAGATTGATGGTCAAAATGCCATGGGGTATTTTGCTCTTTTTCAACTTTACTACCATCAAGGGAAAATGGATGAAGCAGAGCGTATGATGCAAAGATGTTTGGCGATTAATCCAAATGATTATTCTGTACTGGCGCATTACGCGAATTGTCTGGCTCTTCAGGGCCATGAAGATCGCGCACTTTCTATTCAAGCAGCAGCTTTGCGTCTAATTGGACGCGCACCGCCTTGGTTTTACGCGCCGGACGTCATTGTTGATTATAGAAAAGGAAATTATAAGAAAGTTCTGAAAACACTCGGGTCAGATTTTTCGAATATGCAAACTGCATTTCAGGCATTTGGTCTATCTGCATATATGCATGAGGAACGGATCGAGGAGGTTAAGACGCTAATAAATAAAATGGAAGATGAATGTCCGAACTACCTAAGCGAAATTATGAAGTCTTCTAAACTTTGGCACTTAGATGAAAAGATTAGAAAAAACTTACTAGAAGGTGGAAAAATAGCCGGATTTGATTTGTCAGGGTATAAATAGCGACGATCTTTACTATGGGTGTCTCAGGGCTTGCTAATTGAAATACTAGATTGGCGGTTTGGTTGGATTACTGGTGTTCAAAATATGTGTTTATATCAATAGGATTCGCGACAAGCATTGCCCAATAGGTCGAGTATTTCGTCGATGGTTCATAAACCATGGCCAATCCAAATTCCGTTACATCATCACGCAAGAGATTTTCATTGTGTCCGGGTGAATTTTGCCACCCCTCAAACGCGTCTTCCCAACTTGTTTGACCTGTGGCGACATTCTCTGCCGCTATTGAGAAGTAATATCCGAGGCGTTGAATGCGATCGCCATGTCCTGAGCCGTCTGTTCCTGTATGGCTAATAATTCCAGCTTTTGCCAAGTCTGCAACGTGAATATGGGACGCCTTATTTAGTTTTTCATTATATTTTAGCGCGGCTAGCCCATTAGAAGCACGATAAGTATTCAAGTCTGCCAAAGCTTTCTCGAAGTCTATTTCCTTTGGAGGCGTTCTAGGGAAAACAGGCGCTTCACCAAATCCATTGTTCAACCGACATTGCATACGGTCTCGCGTAATATCAGGTTGGTAGACAACCGTACCGCGGCATTTGTCTTCATCAGCTTTACAGAGGGCCTCACATTCTTCCGTCGACTTCACCCATGTCGTGGAATATGTACCATCATCTTGTGAAAATGCTCCAAAGTCATCATTGGCATGCGCTAAATTTGACGTCAAAAACCCAGTTAAAACAATGAATAAGCTGGTTTTTATTAGGAGCGGCAGCTTCATTCTCAATATCCCTAGCATGTTCAAGTCATAGTTATATTGCCAAATAAATCCTAATGATAAATGTAAATGATATTAATTAACAGTCAGGTTTAGACCATTATGACCTAAATGACTTATGGGTTTCCGCCACGACCGGAGGCGATGTCTCGCTCATCGGTAAAGGCGTCAACCATCACAGTATAGAACTGCGAAAGCGTCTGGGCATAGGCGTCATCCAAATTTGGATTGGGTGTTGAAAGCAGGGAATATTCCAAACCTTTATGGCTTTTGAGCATATAGCTTTTCCAAATATCAACAGGTAACAATCCGCCGGTAACTTTTTTCATCGACGAATTGTCATCATTGCCGAGCCAAACACCTGTTGTCATTTGCGAGGTATATCCAATAAACCAAGCGTCTCTATAGTCTTGTGATGTACCCGTTTTCCCACCCGCTTCGCGCTTTCCTAATTTTGCACCATGACCTGTTCCGGTCTCAATGACATCGCGAAGCATGGACGACATTTGACGCGCAAATGGCACAGGATAAACTCTTTTTCCGGCCACTGTCCGGCGTCTATATAAGGTCGTGCCCGCTGTATTTTTTATGTCTGAAATAAAATAGGTTGGCCGCAACAGCCCTTCATTCGCGAAAACCGAATATGCCCGTGTCATCTCAGTCAATGTTGTTTCAGACGACCCTAAAGCCAATGAGAATTCGGGGCGGAGCTCAGACTCAATCCCAAAGCTCCCGGCCAATTTAGCAACATTGGAGGGGCCTACTTCCACTGTGATTTGAGCCGCTATTGTATTGATTGAATGTTTAAGCGCTTCCCTGATCGTCATAGGACCACGATATCGTTTTGTATAATTTTCTGGTTCCCAATCCCCAATTTTCGTCGGTTGATCAATGCGAACAGTGGCTGGTGTATAGCCTTCAAGAAGGGCCGCGGCGTAGGAAAAGGTTTTGAAACTTGAACCAGGTTGGCGTTTGGCTTGAACAGCTCGGTTAAATTTAGACGTAGAATAATCTTGCCCTCCCACAAGAGCCAAAACCGCACCCGTATTATTATCGATAGAAACAAGTGCGCCATTTCCAACTTTTTTACTTTTCCCTGATTTTTCTAGCATTGTTGATAATGCGTCATGCGCAATATTTTGCCGGTCAATATCCAAAGTTGTTTGAACAATCAGATCTTCATGGTCACCTTGAACGAGTTCTGGTGCTCTCTCAGCGGCCATATCAAAGAGATATCCGATAAGATTTTCGGAAATTATGGCTTCCTGAAGTTCAGCGATTTTTGGCGGGTTGGAAATCGCCTCTTGTTTCTGGTCATCAGTAATCATGTCATTTACAACCATGCGTTGTAGCACGAGGTGCGACCTTGTTAAGGCGCGATCATAATGTTCAGTTGGATTATAACGTGAGGGTGCTTGCGGTAGGCCAGCGAGAAGCGCGGCTTCAGGTAAATTTAATTCTGTTGCGGATTTACCGAAATAGCGTTGTGATGCCGCTTCCACGCCAAAGACGCGTGGCCCCATCGGGATGCGGTTTATATAAAGTTCAAGAATTTCGGGCTTTGATAATACGGCTTCCATATCCCTTGCCAAAACGGCTTCTTGAAATTTACGTCGATATGACTTTTCCGGCGAGAGGACGATGTTTTTGACGAGCTGTTGTGTAAGCGTAGAGCCCCCTTGGGTTTTTTCTCCGGCGCGCGTGTTTTCGAAAAGGGCCCTTAATATGGCTTTATTATCGACGCCCGCATGTTCATAAAAGCGTTCATCCTCAATTGCGAGAAACGCATCCCCGACATAAGACGGCATTTGCCCTAATTTGAGAGGCTTTCCAATATAGGGGCCACGATGACCAATAACACGGCCATCTTTGTCGAGGAGGGTCATATTGGGTTTCAGATTGAGTTGCCACATTGTCCGCTTGTCCGGCAGATCAGGCAGATCATTCATCAGATAATAACGCGTCTGAAAATATCCAAAGGCCAATAGGGCACAAATAAACGTGACGGACAAAAGCCAGATCGTACGTTTTTTGCGTCTTCTATTGTCATTTGCGACATCGATATCGGCGCGATAGGTTGGCATTGTCTCCTCTTGAGCTTATGCGCGTCATTATGAAAGATAATATGACAGAGTTACCCTTCTGGAAAACTAAAAATATGGCAGAAATGAGCCCAAATGAGTGGGAAAGTCTGTGTGATGGCTGCGGGAAATGCTGTTGTATCAGATTAGAAGACGATGATACAGGCCAAATTTACATCACGGATGTGGCCTGTAAGCTGTTCGATCCGAATCGATGCCAGTGTACGGATTACAAAAACCGGTCCGTGCTGGTCCCCGATTGTGTGACGCTCAGCCCGGCAAATGTCAGTCAATTACATTGGATGCCCAAGACCTGCGCATATAGGCTAATTTCAGAAGGAAAAGACCTGCCGAATTACCACCACCTTGTCTCGGGGTCTCGCGAAACCATACATGATGTTGGTATGAGCGTTCAGGACGCCGTCACAAGTGAGGTGCTTGTAAATAGTGATGAAATACATACGCGTATTGTGATATGGCCCGGTGAGCCAGACATAGATTAGCTTTGGGATTAACTTTGGGATTA
>CAYTLJ010000026.1:0-8567 GCA_964438555.1 uncultured Algimonas sp. | reverse complement strand
TGATATGGCCCGGTGAGCCAGACATAGATTAGCTTTGGGATTAACTTTGGGATTAGCTTTGAAAAACGGACTGTTCCGCCTTTTTGCACTCCCACTAGATTTACGTTAGGGGGTCAGAATGTGGTCTGTAAACCCATAAGAATAGGGGAATGGTTTGGAGTGCGAAATTTTGCGGTCTCAAACCCTGTCAAAAAAGGGTTATAAACGGACAAGACGAAGCCTTTTAGAGGCATATCTTTCGGCGTGTAAAACGCATGGGCATTCGACAAAAATTTTGACGGATGGGGATGGTCGCGAACTTAGCTATAAAGATATTAGCCGCGCTGTTTTTGCCTTATCGTCTCCGCTTAGATCTCAAACAAAAGACCATGAAAATATTGGCATTTTACTTCCAACCGGCGCTGGGTCTGTCATCGCATTATTGGCTATCCATGCGGCTGATCGCAATCCTGCCATGCTAAACTTTTCGGCTGGGCTTAAAAACCTAAAGGCAGCCATTAAGACCGCACCCCTGAATTATATACTCACAGCGAGAAAATTTATCGATGTGGCCGGACTATCTAAACTCATGGATGACCTCACTAAAGAGGTTGAAATAATCTATCTGGAAGATCTCAAAGACCAAGTCGGAACACGAGGCAAAATTAGAGCTTTATTTGGTCCAATCTTTCCAAGTTTCTTCTTGAAACATGACGCGCCAGATGATCCAGGTGTGATTTTATTTACCTCAGGTACCGAAGGTAACCCAAAAGGCGTGGTTCTTAGTCACGCCAATCTATTGGCCAATATCGAACAGATAGAAGAGCATGTTAAGCTTGAGCCAACAGATATTTTTTTCAACCCGCTACCTACTTTTCACTGCTATGGACTGACGGCCGGAACCCTTTGGCCAATTTTTCGTGGCCACCCCGTTGTTTTACACCCATCGCCTTTGCAAACAAAAACGATTGCAAAGCGTATCTTTAAAACGAAGTCGACTGTGCTTTTTGCGACAGACACATTTCTTCAACAATATATGCGAGTCAGTGCTGAAGGTGGACTGAATTCTCTTAGATTGGCCGTTTGTGGGGCTGAACGTGTTCGCGAAGAAACGCGAAAAATTGCGGACGAAAAATTCAACTTTGAAGTGCTAGAAGGATATGGCGTGACTGAATGTGCGCCTGTCTTAGCGGCTAACCAGCCCGGAGATATTCGAGCCGGAAAAATTGGCAAAATGCTACCGGGTATCGAAACGCGTATAGAGCCCGTGGAAGGCTTAGAAGAGGGGGGTCGGCTATTCGTACGTGGACCCAATATTATGAAAGGTTATATTCGTCCAGAAAGACCTGGAGAAATTCAGCCTTTGGAAGATGGTTGGCACGATACGGGAGACATCGTTTCAATCGACGAAGACGGTTATTATGCTATTCGCGGGCGATTAAAAAGATTTGCCAAAATTGGCGGCGAAATGGTCTCGCTAAATGTTGTAGAAAATTGTGCGGCAGCGCTTTGGCCGGACCATGAGCATGCCGCCGCAATCCTACCTGATAAAAAAAGAGGGGAACAGATCATTTTACTGTCAGATCATCCCAACCCTGATCGGGGTGACCTGTTACGATGGGCGCAGACACATGGGGTTCCTGAAATTTCAGTCCCAAAGAAAATTATTTCCGTGCCTGTTTTGCCAATATTGGGGACAGGTAAAATGGATTATCAAAGTGTTGCTAAAATGGCTAAAGATGCGGTTGGTGTGTAGGTTTTATTGCAAAGCTTAGCGCGTAGAGCACAACTCTATATTTTTTTAATTACTCGAGATGGTCCATATAGTTTTGGGCGGAAACCATTCATAAAGAAAATTTTTCCGAGGCCTCGTGCACTCAATCCCAAATATTTCAATGCGGAAGGTTGTTTAAACAGCCGAAGGATAAAAAACATAGAGGTGAAGATAAAGAGTTGCACAAGTCCAACGCTCATATGTCTGAGTAAATTAGGTAACCCTATTAGTCCCTTTGCATTGGCGGTACGAGAGGGGGCTTGACCATAGCCAAAATTTCGACGAAAAATATAGTTTCTTGTCAAACGATGCGGTGGAACAATTTCAAAGGTATCAGCTTTAGAGGACCAGCCAAATGTCAGACCCGCACTATCCACCTCAGCGAAATAAGCGTCGTCTTCACCTCCACTCGCATTATGCTGAGGGTCAAACTTTATGTTTTTAGGGCGAATTTGTGACATATCTAAAAGACATCCACAGGTTCCATGTAAAATTGGCACAACACCGTCGTAATCCTTTGGCCCCGAGCGCGAATAAAAACTCCCTATATGATCTTCCAAATTTTCCGATCCTTTGGGGAACTTTGCATGAACTGGACCGAATGTAACAGCCGTATTATGAGCGCGAGCCACAGCGATCATAGCGTCTAGCCAATTCGGCGTAATTTCCATGTCATCATCAAGAAAAGCGGCGTATTGTGTATTGATATAGGACAATCCGGTATTTCGCGCATGAGACACACCCGAATTTGGTTCATGGACATAGTCTAGAGGGAAAGGAAAGGATTGTGCGCGTTTTTTGACAAAGGATTTTTCTTGGGGGAGTGGGTTATTATCCACAATAACTACGCTAACACTATGTTTTGTTTGAAGTTCTTTTGAAACCGAGTTCAACACATTGTTAAGCGCCGCCGAGCGTTGATATGTCGGAATAATGATCGATATTTCGATCTGGGCCGGCACGATTTGTGTCTGTTGCGTCATTAATTTCCCTTTATCGCACAAGGATCGCCCATATCGCAGGATTCATTGCAATACACGTACCTAAACGAGTATTCCTTCTAATTTTGTTGAAGTTTTTTTTACTTACTGGTTTTTCTACGGGATTTTCGCTTTCCACGCTTGTTTCCACGGCTATTTCCCCGTCCACGCCTTGCGCCAGAGGGAGGTTTTCCTTTCTCAGCCTTGCTAATCATTTCAAACACCAGCCCGCCTGTAACGGGTGTGGCTTCTTCAAGACGTACTTTCACGGGGCGCCCAAATCGGAACCTATCGCCGCTATCAACTCCAATCAGAGATCTGGTTTTCTCATCATAGGTAAAATATTCTCGGCCCAAACTTGCGGCAGGAATAAGGCCATCTGCGCCTGTCTCATCAAGTGTAATGAAGAGGCCAAATTTGGTTACGCCGGTAATACGAGCGTCAAATTCAGCACCTACGCGATTTGACAGATAGGCCGCGATATAGCGGTCTTTGGCGTCTCGCTCAGCCACCATGGCTTTGCGTTCAGTCGAAGAAATATGTTCGGCAATTTCTTTTAAACGAGATTGACCTTCTTTATCCATACCGTCCTCACCTAAACCGAAAAGGTCGATCAGGCCGCGATGAACAATCAGGTCCGCATAGCGCCGAATTGGTGAGGTAAAATGCGCGTAATGGGTCAAATTTAAACCAAAATGTCCGCCTTTATCGGCGCTATAAACGGCTTGAGATTGGCTTCTCAGAACGGCCATGCCAACCGTTTCAGCCAAGTCTTTTTCTTTGGCTTGCTCGAGCAGGCGGTTAAAGCGCTGGGTCGTTACGCGTTCACCCAATCCAAGTTTTAACTCAAGTGCAGGTAGGAAATCGACAAGCCCTTGCAATTTTTCTCGACCCGGCGGTTCATGCAGGCGCAAGATAGATTGGGTGTTCTTTTCAGACAGGCTCTCGGCAGCACAAACATTGGCCTGAACCATAAATTCTTCGACGAGCTTATGTGCATCAAACCGATCTCTAAGGGTTATTTTGACGACTTTGCCGTCCGCATTCACATGTACCCGACGTTCCGGCAGTTCAATCGCGAGCGGTGCGCGCGCCTGCCTGCCTTTATTGAGCGTTTTATAGGCCGCATAAATATCTTGGAGAATATCTAAGACAGGTTCCGCAACTGCTTCGGGGCGCCCCTCAAAAGCATTTTGTGCATTGCGATAGGTCAGCCGCGCATGGCTGCGCATGAGACCACGTTTGAAACTATGTTTGAGCTTCACGCCCGTTTTATCAAACACCATGCGCACAGCCATACAGGCACGGTCTTCATCTGGACGAAGGGAACATAGATCAGATGAGAGTTCATGCGGCAACATGGGGACGACGGCATCTGGAAGGTAAACCGAATTACCACGCCGGCGGGCTGTTTTGTCTAACGCACTATCTGGGGTAACAAAGGCTGCGACATCGGCAATTGCCACCCAAATAATCCAACCTCCTTTGTTTTTTGGATTATCGTCGGGACGCGCAAATATAGCATCATCAAAATCCTTGGCGTCGACAGGATCAATGGTGAGAAGGGGAAGCTCACGTAAGTCTTCACGCGGTCCTTCTAGCTTGGGCAATTTAAGTGTTTTGGCTTCATTTATAACGGCGTCGGGGAATTCGATTTCGATGTCATTTTCATGAAGACTGATAAGGGAGGCGGACTTACCGCCCTTTGCCGAGCCTAGAATTTCTAAAATTTCGGCGAGCCTTTGATCGCCTCGATTGCGCCGGCTAGATTTAAACCAGACGAGGTCACCATCTTCTGCATGATCTGGAACTTTGACCGGGCGATAATCATCGCGAGATTTTTTCGAGACGGGTTGAATTTGCCAACCACGCCCGCCTTTAAAAAGCACACCCAGATATGGCTTGGCGCCTGACCCGAGCTTTTTCATAACGCTTGCAATCACGAGTCCATTGTCGAGGACTTTAATCCGGCAAAGCGCCCGATCTCCAACCTTGAGGGTTTCGCGCTTGTCTTTTTTGCCGCGTGGACCCGTATCGCGAATAAGGATTTCCGGAGGCGGGGTTTCTGCGCGCCAATTTTCCGGTAGGCCAAAAAGATCCCCATCATCTATATGCGACGCCTTGATGACCATCACGCCAGGAAGGGCATCTGCCTCTCGAAAGGTTTTGCGCTCTGTTTTTATTAGGCGCCCGTCTTCAACCATCTCTTTGAGAAATTGCCTTAACTCACGACGTGCTTCACCCTTCACGCCCAAAGCGCGGGCGAGTTTCTTATTGTCGTAATAATCTGGGCGTTCCCGGATTGTCTCGAGCAATATCTTGTGTGTTAACAAAGCACTCATGGGCCGCCCCATCGGCCTATGATCACAAAAGGTCAAGACCCGTCATAGGCTGTGACCGTGTTGCCGGGCCCAGCTGGTCTGGCTAGTCTTTCGTTTTAGCGGGTTTTTTCTTGGCGGGCGTTTTTTTCTTGGCCGCAGTTTTCTTTTTAGCAGGCGCTTTCTTTTTAGTGGCTTTTTTCTTCGCAGGTTTCTTTTTCCCGCTCTTGGCTTCTTTTTCCGCAATATAGGTTAGAGCCATCTCGACTGTAACGCTTTGCGGGTCTGTGCCTTTTGGAATCGTCGCATTGATCTTTTCATATTTCACATAAGGACCATAACGCCCTTCCATAACCTGGATGGGTTCGCCGCCTTCTGGATGCTTGCCTAGATCCTTAAGAACCTTGCCGCCGCGCCGCCCACGACCGGGATTGGCGATCTTATCGGCAATACGGGCCACCGCATCATTCATGCCGATGGTAAACATTTCATCGGGGTCTTTAAGGCTGACATAGATTTTATTGTGTCGGATAAAGGGACCAAATCGTCCAAGCGCGGCACTGATTTGATTGCCATCATCCGGATGCACGCCGACTTTCCGCGGCAAATCAATCAAACGAATACCTTTTTCGAGATCCATTGCGTCTGGCGGCCAAGTCTTGGGAAGGCTGGTGCGCTTTGGCTTTTTCTCAGTTTCCATTTCAACATATGGACCATAGCGCCCGGATTTGAGCACGATATCTTTTTGGGTCTCGGGATGTTGACCGAGTATAACATCTTCAATGACGGCACCTTCATCTTCCCCGCCAAAGGGACGTGTCATTTTACATTCGGGATAATTTGAACAGCCGACAAAAGCGCCGAATTTACCTAATTTAAGAGATAGCCGCCCATCATCACATTTCGGGCAGGCGCGCGGATCAGACCCGTCTTCTTTGTCAGGAAAGACAATGGGTTTTAGGGCGTCATTGAGCGCATCAAGGACATGTGTGACGCGCAATTCTTTGGTGCCGTCAACTGTCGCTGAAAACTCTGTCCAGAAATCACCCAATAATTTTAACCAATCTAAATCACCGGCAGAGACTTTATCGAGCTGCTCTTCCAGATTGGCGGTGTAATTATACTGGACATATTTATTGAAGAAATTTTCTAAGAAGGCCGTAAGCAGGCGTCCTTTATCAACGGGGGTAAAACGCCTTTTATCCAATGTGACATAGCCACGGTCTTGTAATACTTTGAGGATTGACGCGTAGGTAGACGGGCGGCCAATGCCAAGCTCTTCCATCCGTTTGACAAGGCTTGCTTCAGAATACCTTGGGGGTGGCTGGGTGAAATGCTGATCGGCCGCAATATCAGAGCCCGTCAATGCGTCCCCATTATCAATGGAAGGGAGATCGCCCGTTTCGTCTTCGTCTTCATTGACCTTTTTCGGTTTTGTTTCCTCATAAAGTTTTAGGAAACCGTCAAAACGTACGACTTGGCCGGTTGCGCGGAGTTGAACAATTTTTGCGTTATCTTCGATTGTAACCGTTGTGCGCTCAAGCTTGGCTGAACTCATTTGCGACGCCATGGCGCGTTTCCAGATCAAATCATATAGCTTGGCCATATCACCTGATAGCTTCAGTGAGCTTGGCGTACGTGTAAAACTTGTTGGGCGAATGGCCTCATGGGCCTCCTGCGCATTTTTGGCTTTAGATTTGTAGACGCGGTGCTGATCCGGCAGGTAGCTTTCGCCAAATTGATCGCCAATTGCAGCGCGGCAATCACTAATGGCTTCACCTACCATGGAGATACCATCTGTTCGCATATAGGTGATGAGGCCAGTCGTTTCGCCGCCAATATCAACACCTTCATAGAGTCGTTGAGCGGTCCGCATGGTTTGCGTTGCCGAAAAGCCAAGCTTGCGAGAGGCTTCCTGTTGCAAGGTTGAGGTCATGAAAGGCGGTTGCGGGTTCCGCGTAAGCGGACGGGCTTCGACTTTGGTGACTGACAAGGTCGCATTTTCGACGTCTTGGCGGGCTTTGGTCGCAAGCTCTTCATTATATAAGGAGAATTTATCGAGCTTATCGCCTTTCCAGCCGACAAGGCGGGCTTTGAATTTTCCTTTGGGCGCTGCCATCACACCGTGAACAGACCAATATTCACGCGCATTGAATTGTTCGATCTCTGTCTCGCGTTCGGTGATCAGCTTTAGCGCCACGGATTGGACACGACCTGCTGAGCGTGCACCTGGCAGCTTTCGCCACAAAACAGGGGAGAGTGTAAAGCCCACAAGATAGTCGAGCGCCCGGCGCGCGAGATAGGCATCTACTAATTCCTGATCCAGCTCACGCGGATTGGCGATCGCATCCGTGACAGATTTTTTCGTGATCGCGTTAAAGACGACGCGCTCAACGGGCTTGCCTTTAAAGGCTTTCTTCTTGGATAGAACTTCAAGCAAATGCCATGAAATAGCTTCGCCTTCGCGGTCCGGGTCGGTCGCGAGAATAAGTTTATCGGAATTGCCCAGAGCCGTCTCGATATCTTTGATGCGCTTTTTGGATTGCGTATCGACCGACCAGCTCATGGCGAAATTATTCTCTGGATCAACAGATCCGTTTTTCGAGGGGAGATCACGTACATGTCCAAAGCTCGCCAAGACCTTATAGTCCTTCCCGAGATATTTCTCGATTGTTTTGGCTTTGGCGGGCGACTCGACGATAACGAGGTTCATAATAGTCTTTTCAAATCCGATGAAGAGCGCGGCATTTGGCGGAGCCGCCGGAAAATGTCAACTCTTACCCTCTGATGTCTATGATAGATTTGGCCTTATGGTGAATTTTGGTGGTGTGATGTTGGTAGGGCTGTGTGGGTGATGACCCTCACGGTTTCGTGATAATTTAAATGTTGACCAATTGGTCTACAATTAATATTGGACCGCACGGTCAACAACAAAGGAATGACACAATGTTAAATCAAAAGAGAATGTTTTCGGTTTTAGGAATCGCGGCTATCGCGCTTACACTTAGCGCCTGTGGCAAGGCCCAGACAAATAGTGCTGGGACAGCAAATGCCCCTGCCGAAGTCGTTGCAAATACGGTTACCATGGTTTCAAAAGGCAATTTTTCGGGTCGCTCTGATCATATTACGACGGGTCAAGTCACATTGGAAAAAACAGCGACAGGCTATCAGCTAAATTTTGCTGATAATTTCTCACTTGATGGTGCGCCTGATCCGGTCGTTGCGATTGGGAATGGTGAAACCTATGTCGCGGCCAATAAAATTGGTGCCTTGAGAAACATAACTGGTGGACAGGTCTATCAATTACCTGGGAGCTTTAAGCCGGGACAATTCTCACAAGTTTATGTCTGGTGTGAAAAATTCTCTGTCCCACTCGGCGTCGCTGACCTGAAATAACGAACATCGTTTAAAAATTACAATGGCGCAATGACACCTTGTTGTTGCGCCGTAATTATATACGCTCAGACATAAGACACACGTCCATCGACTTCGACCTCAATCTCACCATTTATTTCA
>CAYTLJ010000025.1:0-25315 GCA_964438555.1 uncultured Algimonas sp. | reverse complement strand
CCCAACCCACCCCCACAAAAAAAAGGCTGCCTGTTAAAGCAGCCTTTCAGTTCACCAGCAACAAGAAGGGGAAAGTAATTGTTGTCTGGCTAAAATTGTACGCGTTTTGTGTATCCGCCATCGACGACGACATTTGTGCCTGTGGTGTAGCTTGAGGCGGGGCTTGCGAGGAAGACGACGGTTCTGGCGACGTCATGGGCATTGCCGAAGCGGCCTAGGGCCATATTGGCTTCGGTCGCTTTGTAGAAGTCCGGCTTGCCATTTTTGATATTTTCCCAATTCCCGCCCGGGAATTCGATGGGGCCAGGGGAGACCATATTGACGCGAATACCTTGGGGGCCCAAGGCTTGGGCGAGTTGGCTACCATAGGTTAGGAGTGAGGCTTTGAGCGCATTATAGGCTTGCGGGACGAAAAACTTCTCCACGGCTGCCGTTGTGACCATTAAAATAATCGCGGCCGCATCTGATTTTTCCAAATGCGGGGTCAGGACCTCAACGCCTTTCACGGCGGGTTTGATATCGAGTTCAAAAACCTTGTCCCAATCCCCTGTAGCACCTGCGCCAGAGGCGCTGATATTATGGACAAAAATATCGCAACCGCCCAGTTCACCTGTCGCTTTTTCAAGCCAAGCGCCATAGGCATCCATATCGGATGTGACTTCGAAACTCTCACCAAAGACCTTGCCGCCATGGGCGGATAGCTCGTCCGCTGCGGCTTTGACTTTATCCGCGCTGCGCGAGAAAAAGGCGACATCACAGCCATCTTGCGCAAAATATTCTAATGATGCGCGGCCAATGCCTCGACTGCCACCGGTTAGGATGACTTTCTTACCTTTAAGTCCAAGGTCCATAATTTTCTCCGTTGATGAGCTTGAAAATTCCGCGCCCATTTAAAATTCTGTCTCGTCTTACGGGATAAACTGACGCGACAACAACTAGAATAAGTGACAGTGACGGGGTTTTGTGTTTTCTATAGTGTAAATCGAAGACGATTGGGGAAGCTTTTGTCATTGATCACGCGAAGAATTGTTCTGGCCTCGACCCTATTGCTTTGCCCTGCAGCATTAGGGCTCGTATCTTGTACCAATTCATCCCCGGAACCCGCATCCAATCTAGAGATTTTAACGCGGCTGATCCAGCGCCTATTGCCCCTTGATCAGGTGGATACGGATATTCATGCCGAGATCGCGCAGGGTTTGATCAAAAGCTCCCATTCTGATCCAGTCTTAATTGAGGCGCTTTCTGATGCATTAGAGGCGCTAAGAGCGCGTGAGTGGCTTGCGCAATCTGAGGCCGATCAAGTGAAACAGCTTGGTGCGCTAGAGACTGAGTCCTGGTTTTTCCTTGTTAGCTCTCGCGTAAATGCCATGTTTTTTACACATAGAAAGGTTTGGAGCCGCATTGGCTATGATGGGCCGTCTCTTGAAAGAGGCGGCTATAAAGACAATGGGTTTGATAATATATCCTGGCTGCCCGCGACCTCGCCATGAGCGCACGATTTGACACCTCAGATGATAGCGTCTTCGTTGTTATTGGATCGGGGGCTGGGGGCGGTACCTTATCCAATGAATTGGCGCAAAAGGGCGTCAAAACCGTCTGTCTTGAGGCGGGCAATCGTCTTGAAATGACGGATATTGTCAATGACCCTGCTGCCATGGATAAAAAAATGGGCTGGCATGACCCAAGAGAGGGGGCGCCGACCTGGCTTTGTAAGACGGTCGGCGGCACCACAATGCGCTGGTCGGCCATGGCACTGCGGTTTCGACCCTATGAAATGCGCCCGCTTTCAACGTATGGCGAGATTGAAGGCACAGATCTGATCGATTGGCCCATCACATATGAAGCCCTAGAGCCTTATTACGTCAGGGCCGAAGCCAAAATGGGCGTGTCTGGTACGGGTAATATTGCGGTTTCACCTGAGACGAATAATTATAAAGTTTTGAAAGCTGGTGGAGCGCGTGCCGGGTTCAAAGATATGACCACGGCACATCTGGCGATTAATCCGGAATTTTATGACGGTCGCCCCGGATGCCAACAGATCGGATTTTGCTATAGTGGCTGCGCCATCGCCGCGAAATGGTCGACCCTCTACACAGAAATACCCAAGGCCGAAGCGACAGGCAATTTTGAACTCAGGCCAGGCTGTATGGTCACGCGCATAAATCATGACGCGCGCGGTGTGGTGAGCGCTGTAACCTATATTGATGCGGACGGGGTAGAACAGGAGCAAAAGACGCGCGGTGTGGCCGTTGCGGGTAATGTCGTCGAAACAGCGCGGCTATTATTGAATTCAAACTCAAATATGTTTCCGAAGGGTCTCGGCAATGCGTCTGATCATGTTGGCCGTCACTATATGAAACATCAACATTCAACCGTTGTCGCCATCATGCCGGGCGAGGTGAATGCCCATCGCGGCGCGCGTCAAACCGGGATTATTTTGGATCCTTGGAAACATGATGCGTCGCGCGGCTTTGCGGGTGGATACAATATTCAAACCTCATTTGGGCAACCCTCTATGATGGCTGCAATCGTCGGGGGATGGGGCGAAGAGCTTGCAGAATTTATGGAAAATTATACGCGTTTGACCGTTGGCTTTGGATGCGGAGAAGACCTGCCGGATAAGAATAATCGCATATCGCTGCACGACACCAAGACCGATGATTACGGCTTGCCTGTTCCTGTGCTTAGCTATGCGCAGCATGGAAATGCCAAGGCGATGGAGGAACATTGCGTCAAGGCAATGCAAGGAATTTACGACGCTTTAGGCGCAGAGAAAATCACGCGCTCTCATGGGAATGTCTCAACCTGTCACAATATGGGCGGCGCGCGAATGAGCGATAATCCTGAAGCTGGTGTCACGAACAAATGGGGGCAAGTGCATGATATACCTAATTTATTTGTCTCAGATGGGAGCGTGTTTCCGTCGAGCGGGGCCGCAAATCCAACATTGACAATCGTTGCTCTTACTATTCGTCAGGCCGAGTTTATCGCCGCCCAAATGGCACAAGGTGAATTTTAGAGCTGATCAAGCGCATTGCGATATTTTTCAAATTTACGGTGAAATTAGTGAAAGGACTAGTTGAGCCTGTTGGGGTTTGAGTTAGAAAGATCAAAGACATGTCTATGATAAGAATACAAAAGTAGGAGACAGTGATGGGACGATTAAGCGGCAAAAAAGCAATCATATCCGGGGGCGCGAGCGGTATTGGTGCGGCGACTGCGCGGCATTTTATCAATGAAGGTGCGCAGGTCGTCATTGGCGATATTAATGTCGAAAAGGGCCAAGCCTTTGCTGCGCAATATGGCGATGAATTATCTTTTGTAGAGCTTGATGTGACCTCAGCCCAGAGTTGGGACGACGCCATAGACCGCGCCCAGAAACATATGGGTGGCTTAACCAGCGTGATCAATTCGGCTGGTGTCTCTATCCCGATCCCGATTGAAGATCTCAGCCTTGAGGATTTCAGACATACAATGGCGATAAATTTGGACGGGACGTTTTTGGGCACTAAGGCCGGTATCAAAGCGCTTAAAGCGGTTGAGGGCAGCTCCATTGTCAATGTGGCCTCAACCTTAGGCCATAGGGGCGGATCATTTGTTCCCGCCTATTGCGCGTCAAAGGCGGGTGTATTGAACCTGACCCGGGCCTGCGCACTCCATTGTTCAGAGAATAAATATAAGGTGCGCATTAATACGATCTCACCGGGTGCCATTCATACGGAAATGGTTGAGGGCTATATTAATGCGGCTGTCGCCGCAGGTGGTACGGCGGAAGATGTCGTCGGCGGCTTTGCGGAGCTCCATCCGATGAAGCGTTTAGGCACGCCGGATGAAGCCGCCCACGCCATTGTCTTTTTAGCCTCTGATGAGAGCGCCTATTCAACCGGTATCGATATTCCAGTTGACGGCGGATATCTCGCATAATGGCAAAGACGGGTCCTTTAGATAAACCGGAAGACTCTTACGCCGATATTATCGCAAAGGACGGCTCGGGTGCGCCTGATTTTCTGAAACACGCCGCAGACAGAGATATCGGGACCCATCCCGTTTCCGTTGAGCGCTATTGGTCCAAAGATTTTTATGATCTTGAGAATAAATATCTCTGGTCAAGAAGCTGGCAAATGGCGTGCCTAGAGAGTGATATTCCATCAGTGGGCGATTGCCATCTTTATGAAATCGGGGATCGATCCCTGATCATTACCCGAACAGAAACGGGGATTAAGGCATTTCACAATTCGTGCCTGCATCGCGGGCGAAAACTGATCACCCATCATTGTAAGAAAAAAGAATTTGAATGTCCCTTCCACGCCATCACATGGGACCAAAATGGCAAGCTTATTCGCAATCCCATCGCTTGGGATATGCCGCAATGGGATGAAGAGAATTCAAGATTGCCAGAAGCAAAGACCGCGCTTTGGGGTGGGTTTATCTTTATCAATATGGACCTAAATTCACCTGATTTTGAAGATTGGGCGGCGCCCATGATCGAGCATTTTAAACCCTATGGGTGGGATAATCGCTATTGCGGCTTTTGGTTTGAAAAACATGTTCGTGCCAATTGGAAGACGACGGCTGAACCCTTTATGGAAAGCCATCATTCCCAAACCACACACCCGCAATTATTACCGGCCATCGCGGATACAAATTCGCAATATGATTTCCTCAATAATTATATTTCACGGCAGATTTCAGCCGCCGCGACCGCGTCGCCGACGCTGCATCCGCCTTTGTCACAAAATGAGCAGATAGAGCTGATGCTCAAACGCGGGGATTCGCGTGTACAAGATATTGATCCTAAGAACCTGCCAGAGAATTTCCGGATCAGAACGCTTTTAGCCGATCAAGCGCGAGACCGGTTGGCGCAGTCATCCGGCGAAAATTTTGACCATGCGACAGATGCGGAAATGCTGGATTATATCCTCTATGGCCTATTCCCCAATATGACTTTTTGGGCGGGATATGGTCCGAAACTTGTTTATCGCTGGCGACCTGAACCCGGCAATCCAGAAGGGTCTATTATGGATGTTTTATGGATGGTGCCCAAAGACAAGGATGCGGGTGAGGGCGAAGAACCGACTAAGCGCATTGTGCTTGGCTATGATGACCGTTTTATGGATAGTGATGTGGGTCCGGCCCCGTTGAAAATTGTCTTTGATCAGGATTTCGGAAATATCCCCCATATCCAGACCGGTATGAAATCTTCTCAAAGTGGGGTTGTCCATTTCAGTGAATATACAGAATCCCGATTGCGCCAAATGCATCAAATGATCGATGCCTTTATCGAAACAGGTCAAGCCGGAGAACCGCCGCCAAAAGCGTAAACCACTTAGATTTTTAAGAGTTGCTTGCCTATATTTTGGCCTGTAAATAGGCGCATGAAAGTGGTGGGCGCATTTTCAAATCCTTCTTGAATATCTTCAAAATATTTGAACTCGCCACTGTCTATCCATGCCCGGATCTTCGCCTTGGCTTCGGGGAACCGGTCTTTGTAGTCCGGTGATAAAATGCCCTGCATGGTCGCGCGCTTATGGACTAATTGAAAATAGTTTGTCGGTCCGGGCGGTGGATTATCCGTCTCGTAGCGGGAGATGGCGCCGCATATGACGATACGCGCATTGACGGCAAGATTACCCAGGACTGCCTCGAGAAAATCTCCCCCGACATTGTCAAACACAATATCAAACCCGTCTGGTGCGAGGGCTTGCATGGCACTGGCGAGCTCCTCAGATTTATAATCAATCGCGCCCTTTAAGCCCAAATTCTCAATCAGATGGGCGCATTTCTCGGTCCCGCCAGCTGTGCCAAATACCTCGCATCCCGTAATCTTGGCCATTTGCCCAACCATAGATCCAACCGCGCCAGCCGCGCCAGAAATGATAATTTTATCACCCGTTTTAGGTTTGCCAGCTTCAAATAAACCAAAATAGGCGGCCATACCTGTTGAGCCCAAAGGGCCGAGGTGCAGCCTGGCATAGGGATCATCCTCAAGCCGTGTCACGGCATTTTCTTGCATGACGGCATAGGTCTGCCATCCTAAATAGCCATGGGCTAAGTCACCTTGTTTGAATGTCTCAGACCGCGATTTTATCACCTGTCCAATGGCGCGCCCGCGCATAACCTCGCCCTGCGCCGTTTTTGAGGCGTAAGAGAGGCGGTTTTCCATTTGCCCTTTTAAGGACGGCGTGAATTCAAGATATAGAACCTCAATCAAAACCTCCCCAGATTTAAGCCTTGGAATTTTGGTTTCCTTAAATTCAAAATCTGAGGGCCTGATCTCTCGACCCGCTGGATTTCCGGCGATTAACCATTGTTGATTGCGTTTTGACATAGGGTGTGGGGTTAAGCGCTCGGACTTACATCCAAGATCAGCTTTCCATCATTGCCGCCGCTAAATAAGAGCATGAAGGCGTCATAGGCATTTTCAATACCGTGCTCAATATGTTCTCTATGTGTGAGTTTGCCTTCCGCCATCCAACCCGCCATGACGGCCCCGCCTTCCGCAAATCGGGGCGCATAATCCCGGATCAAAAACCCGTTTATGCTGGCTTGCTTGACGATTAATTGCCACAGATTTTTTGCGCCCACCGGGTCTGAATTATATTCAGATATCAAGCCGCATAAAATGACACGCGCATGTTCATTTAAATTGAGAATTCCTGCGTCCAGAATATCGCCGCCGACATTTTCAAAAACAATATCGACACCATTTGGAGCGGCTTGTTGGATTGCGGCGTCAAGCGCTTCGACGGACTTGCCGCGGTAATCAATGGCCGCGTCAAAACCGTATTCGTCGATCAGCCGTTTACATTTCACAGGCCCGCCCGCAATCCCAACGGCCCGACAGCCTTTGATTTTTGCAATTTGTCCCACGGCTGAGCCGACCGCGCCTGCGGCCCCGCTGACAAGGACCGTTTCTCCAGCTTTGGGTTTGCCCGTATCTAAGAGACCAAAATAGGCGGTCAGGCCAACGGCCCCCAAGATGGACAGGTAGTTCGTTGGCGAGGGCACAAGGCTTATATCAATCGGGGCCGTGAAGCCGCCTTCGGCGACGCGCGAATATTCTTCAATGCCGTTTAAGCCAAGCACCCATTGGCCTTGGTCGAAATTCGGGTTTTTACTCTCAACAACGCGTCCGACTGTTGTGGCGCGGACAGACTCTCCCAATGCAATAGGCGGCATATAAGACGGCGCATCCGACATCCAGCCGCGCTGGGCTGGGTCGAGCGAGATGAAATGATTTCGGACCAGGATTTCGCCATCAGACAAATCCGGGAGGGTTTCTGCGACTAATGCAAAATCCTCGGAAACAGGGTGTCCATCAGGGCGTCGCTTTAAGATGAGTTTTCGGTTTTCAGACATAGGTCTTCCCCAGTTTATCGTATTTTTTTATCGTCTCTTGCGCGCAAAGGAACAACTATTCAATATCATGGTAAAGTCTTGATGATGAACAGGGTCGAGCCACCCCTAAAAATGATAGGTTTCACATAGCGCTTTGCACTGCCAATAGTGATGCAAAATGAAATTAAGGGAAGAATATGTCTAACACTGATCTGGATTTATCCAGCTGTCCGCTTTCCGCGGTCAATACCTCAGATCCTGTCTTCTTACAAAACCCGCATCCCTTTTATGCCAGGCTCAGAAAAGAAGCGCCTGTCTTTCGGGATGAAAAAATGGGTGTTGTTTTTGTCAACACATATGACCTTGTTAGACAGGTCTGTGCAAAGCCAAAACTGTTTTCAAATAAATTTGGGGCGCAACTCCGCTCGGGCGCTGCGACAGAACAAGATCCAGAAGAAGTGGCCATCCAATCTGAAGGTTGGGTTGTCAAAGATACGATGCTGACGGCAGATCCGCCTGAGCATACACGTTACCGCAAGCTCTGTATGAAAGCCTTTTCCTATAAGCGTGTTTTGCAAATGTCAGAATATGTCGAAAAACTCATCAATGAGTTGATCGACGACTTACCGCAATCGGGAAAATTAGAATTTAAAAGCGGTTTCGCCAATAAGCTCCCCATGTATGTGATTGCCGATGCTTTGGGTGTGCCCAGAGAGAATATTGAGCAATTTGAAGAATGGTCAAATGCGTTTATCGTCCAATTGAGCGGGATTGCCGAAAAACCGGAAAGATTATGGGCCGCGCAAAAAGTCGTCGAGTTTCAGAAATATTTCGTCAATGTCATTGAAGAAAAACGCGCCAATCCGACGGAAGATGTCATTTCTGATTTAGTCCATGCGGATTTATCCGAAGAAGGCGATAACCGGAAAATGGTCTATGAAGAATTGCTCTCTATTTTGCAGCAATTGCTTGTAGCCGGAAATGAAACAACGGCCCATACGCTAACAGCCGGCTTGTATTTCTTATTGACCAATCCAGAGGAAATGGAAAAGCTCCAAAATGATCCGAACCTGATCGATAATTTTGTTGAAGAAACGCTCCGTTTTCTGAGTCCAACAAATAATATGTGGCGGGTGGCGACTGAGGATACGGAATTAAATGGAGTTGAGATCAAGAAAGATGAACTCCTTCTGATCCGCTTTGGCTCAAGTAATCGAGATGAAAGCAAATTTTCAGATCCCGATAAGTTTGATATTAGTCGTGAAAATGCGGCGTCCCATATGGCTTTTGGCGCGGGTATCCATACCTGTATTGGCGCGCAATTGGCGCGCAAAGAACTTCAAACCGCATTCCCAATTCTCTTGCGCAGGTTAAAAAATATAAGGCTCGATATGAAGCAAGAGGAATTGTTTTACCTCCCTAGTGTGCTCTTGCGCGGTGTGCTTGAACTTCATATTGAATATGAAAAAGCCTAAGGAGCGAAGATGCGTTTGGAAAATAAAGTCGCGTTTATAACAGGTGGAACCTCTGGGATCGGAAAAGCGACTTTACAGCGTTTGATCAAAGAAGGTGCCAAAGTCGTGTTTACGGGCCGCAAAGAAGAGGCTGGAACCGCAATCGCCAAAGAGACGGGCGCGACATTTTTCAAACATGATGTGGCTGACGCGGCCGGCTATAAAAAAATCGCCAAATATATTAAGTCAGAATTTGGTCAATTGGATATCGCCTTTGCCAATGCGGGGACTGAGAGTGGGGATGCTGATATTGAAACTGTCGAGATTGAGAATTGGAATAATCTGATTGGTATAAATCTGACGGGCGCGATGTTGACCACGCAAATGGCCGTGCAAATGATGAAAGACAATCCCGACGGGGCAACGGGGTCGATCATCATTAACAGCTCTATGAATGGCCATTGGCCGCTTGGAAATTATGTCACCTATTCAACGGCAAAAGGCGCGCATATCGCCTTGGGAAAATCCGTCGCCGTCCATTGTGCCAGTAAGGGCTATAAAATCCGCTGTAACATTATTCATCCGGGTGTTGTCGAAACGGAAATGATTTCCTCCATTATTGAAGGTGCAGAAGACTCTTCTGCCGTGCGCGCGCAATTTGAGGGCATGGCGGCGCTCAACCGAATGGGAACTGTTGAAGAAATTGCGGGTCTGGTGACCTATCTCTCAAGCGATGAAGCCGCTTTCATTTCTGGCGCATCCTATAATATTGACGGGGCGACAACGGCTGGCATGATGGGCGTTTAGTCCCGCCTAGCGACCGGCTGCCTCAAATCCGCCGCCAATGATGACAGCTTCATTGGCAAGGCGTTGCTCTAATAGGGCAAATAGCTCGCCTGAGAAGTCATCGCCAATCGCATCCCCAAGATCAGACATAGCGGATAAGGTCTGGCTTGCTTTTTCATAAAGCGCCTCATCACTGTCTGCGCTCTCCATCTCTGACAGGCAGGTTCGAATTGCATCTGCCCCGTTTTGACCGGAATTGGCGAATTTTTGCGCGAGGCTACGGATCGCCTCAACCTCTTCATGGATGAATTTTGCTTGGTGATCCGCTCTGACAGCGCAACTGCCAAGCACACCGATAATCGTATCAATTTGCGCGCTTTTGACCGGATCAAGATCGGTTTTAAAATCGCCACCAATTTCGTGGATAATGCCTCTCAAAATTTGAGAAATGGATGGAGATATGATCATGTTTTTACTCCTGAAAAAGCGGGCAAATGCGCTTGGCTCGTCCTCTTAAAAATTTTCGTAACACGTCTGGTTGTGTTTCGATTACTCATATAATGAATAGTTGGCCTTTAATGGGCCGTGACGCAAGCTGACGTCAATAAGAATTAGAATGGGGATGACGCTATGAAAGCTCAACATTGGATTTTAGCCCGGCGTCCTGTCGGGAATGATTACCATTCTGCGCTAGAACTCATCGATGAGGATCTCCCACCACTAGAAGATGGGCAATATCTCCTCAAGTCGCGCGTCCTGTCTATGGATAGTGGGACACGGATGTGGATGACGGACCGTGAAGATTCTTATTCACCGCCGCTGCCACTCGGCTCGAAAATATTGGGCACGAGTATTGGTGAGGTCGCCGAAAGCCGCCACCCAGACTATCAGGTCGGAGATATTGTTCGCTGTTACGGCACGTGGTCAGATTATTGTATTGTTGATCCGCGAGAACTCTATTCCGCAAAAATTTCGAACCCCGTCAAAAACCTAAGTGAATATGTCGGTATTTATGGCGCCAATGGCTGGACAGCTTATGTTGGGGTGATCGAGGTGGCACGGGTAAAGCCGTCAGAGACTTTTCTTGTCTCTGCCGCGGCGGGTTGCACAGGCATTATGGCGGGGCAAGTGGCAAAGCTTGCCGGATGTAAAGTTATCGGGATTTGTGGCACGGATAAAAAGGGCCAGGTGATTACCTCTGATTACGGCTTTGACGGCTTTATCAATTATAAAACCCAAAATGTGGAAGAGGCGATCAAGGAACACTGCCCAGAGGGTGTGGACGTTTATTTTGACAATGTCGGCGGTCCAATTCTGGATGCGGCGATTTCAAATATGGCCTTGTTCGGACGTATCCCTGTATGTGGATTGATCACAAGTTATATTTCAGACACAGCCGTTCCAGGACCTGCAAAATTTGATCAAGTCTTGATGAAGAGATTACGGATTGAAGGGTTTTTCTCACCCGATTTTTATCACCGAGGTCCTGAGTTCAATCCCATTCTCAAAAAATGGGTTGATGCAGGTCAGCTAAAATTACCTTTTGATCCCGTAAAAGGTCTTGAGAATACGGTTACTGCTTATTCAAAACTCTTTACCGGAGCCAATATCGGTAAGGTCGTTGTCGAGCTTTGAGATTAGGACGGCAGGGCGTTTTTAATCCCGGACCTATAAAGTTCCCAGAAATCATTTGATATCTTCGTCCCGACAGCCATGGGGAAACCGTGGACGCCGCCCGCATAGCTATAAAGCTCGGTTTTAATTGATGCCGCTCTTAATTTATACGCAAAGGCCAGATTTTCCGCGTAAAATAGATCTTCGGTTCCGATATGTATGATCGTCGGCGGGAAGCCAGCAAGGGTCGGTTGAGAGATGGGTAATTGCGCTCTGAGATCAGGCCCAAGCACACCGCTATAATCCGCCCAAGCCTGTCGGTTATTATCTTGGGACCAGACGAAATAGGTTTGATCCTCATCGCTTTTTTGAGCCGTATTTGGATCGAGCATGGGATAGATAAGGTGAAGGGAATTTATTTTTACCTCAGTGTTTTGGCTTAATGATTGCGCGAGGGACGCCGCGATACCGCCGCCAGCACTTTCACCTGAAATTATGATTTTATCCCTATCAAAGCCGAATTCCTCGCCATGTTTCATGACCCAGTGCACGACACTTTCGCCGTCTTCGACCGCGCAAGGGTAGGGATGTTCTGGTGCAAGGCGGTAATCTACGGCGATAATATAAATTCCAAGCTCGGTTGACATTTTGCGGTTGTGAAAGTGACTATCATCAGCATCGCCTAGAACAAAGCCGCCGCCGTGAAACTGGACCATGACCGGGGCTTTGGGGGTGCCTTTGGGGAGATAGATCAAAGCCCTGATTTGGGGCGCACCTGCAAAATGAGACGGGATCAACACCTCTTGCGGCGCGGGTGTCAGAGGTTTCGGTGTGAAGGCGCGGATCAGCGCACGGGTTTGGCTTAGACTATTTGGAGAAATGTCTAACTCTGGGAAGGCTGACACAAAGGGATGAAGCTCTGGATCAATCGTGTCTTTTATGTTTTTGGGCACTATTTTTGGCTCTCAATGAATTTTACGGCATTCACCCAATTCATATGCTGATAGGTTGTGATGTTTAAATAATAAGCGGCCAAAACGGATTGAGCCTGTGCTGGATTTTCACTTAACGCATCGGAAGATTTCATCATACCCATATGGGTCCGGATTGAAGATATGATCATAAAATAAGCCGAGCTTGCGAGATTTATCACATCCTTACCCCATCCCGTCGCCTCGCGATAGCTGTCGTAAAAGCCTTCGACGTCAGCCTCGAGAATATTGGGCGGGATTGCGCCGCAGACCATGGTGAACCATCCCAGATCCTCTCTTGGATCGCCTATATGAGCGAGTTCCCAATCTACCAATAAGGCGCCCGTTTCTCTATCAGATTCGAGCATATTACTTACTTGAAAATCGCCATGGACAAGAGAGAGCGGGATTTCCTCTGGTCGGTTTTCATCTAGCCATTTCGCCATATAGCGTAAAAAGGGTCTGGAGGTTTTTGAATCCGCTTCCGTCTTTTTGAAAGATTCGATTTGTTCATCCAGATAGTCACTCCAACTTGTTGGTCGTGACATGGAGTTTGGTAATTTGGAGATATCAGACCGGTGGACGAGGGCGCCTGTTCGCGCAACGACACGGTTTAATGCGCCATAATCTTTTTCATCTGCATCCCGGCAAATTTGCGCAAATGGCGTGCCAGTCTCGGCTTTGAAAATATGGGCCGTACTATCAAAAAACTCGGCGTCCATATCGGAGCTTATCAATTTCGAGCAGGGTATATCGGTTTGGCCCGAGAGATATGTTAGCAAGTCTCGCTCTACCCCCCGATCAACGCGAACTAGTCCTGTCGCGCCCTTTGGTAAATATTGTAAAATAACGTCTTTCGTGCCACCGGATGTGGAGAGTTCAAACTTATAGGTCTGTCGACTATATCCGCCCGTCAAAGGGGTTGATTTGATGATTTTTGCATCGGCATAATTCGCATCAGTTTTTGCAAGACAGTCAAGCGTCGCGCGTTCGAATTGGCTTATATCCATTACACTGTGTTCCCGATGTGGCGTTTTAGCCTTTATATTTAAGTGACCATAGAAAATCGCTATTTACGACGTAACTACGGAACTTAACAGGTTTTTTAAGGCGGGTTGTGGGCCGTAAATAAAATTCCGCAAAAGGCTATGATTATTCATAGATGTACTCATAATCAGACTAGCCTAGCAAGCTTACATATCCTTTTTATGGTGGAGCCGCGTTTTGGATGATTTGCCGCTTTCAGGTGTGAGAATAATCGCAGTCGAGCAATATGGTGCTGGACCTTACGGTTCATCCTTGCTCGCAGATCTTGGCGCGGAAATCATCAAGATTGAAAACCCGCTTACGGGTGGGGATGTGTCGCGTTTTGTCTCGCCGCATTTGATTGGTGATGAAGACAGTCAGTTCTTTCAAACCTTCAACCGAAATAAGAAATCTATTTCACTCGATATGAAATCGGATGCGGGGCGTGCAACGTTTCATAAGCTGGTACAAACTGCGGATGCCGTTTCTAACAACCTTCGAGGCGACATCCCGGCGAAATTGGGCCTTGATTATGCGTCTTTGAAAGACATCAAGGAAGATATCGTCTGCGCGCATCTCTCTGCCTATGGGCGCGGCAATAGTCGAGAAAGCTGGGCTGGCTATGATTATCTTATGCAGGCTGAAGCCGGATTTTGTTCCCTCACGGGTGAGCCGGATGGACCGCCTGTTAGATTTGGCCTGTCGATCATTGACTTTATGACGGGTTCTATGTGTGCAACCGGATTAGTCTCTGGATTACTCCGTGCGAGCAAAACCGGGAAGGGCTGTGATATTGATATATCGCTCTTTGATACGGCTTTGCATCAATTATCCTATCCGGGCACCTGGTATCTTAATGATGGTAAGGTGACTGGCCGCGTCCCGCGTGGCGGTCATCCCTCGATTGTTCCCAGCCAGCTTATGCAAGCCGGGGATGGGTGGATCATGTTTTGTTGTCAGACCCAGAAATTTTGGGAACGTGTTGCAGAGCGGATGGGACGGAGTGAATGGATCAATGACCCACGGTTTCTTAAGGTTGAAAACCGAAGAGATAACCGCGCCGCGTTGCAAGATTTGATGGAAGCGGTCTTAAAAACACAAAGCGTGGCCCATTGGATGGAAAAATTTGCGGGATATGTTCCAGCCGCACCCGTCTATGATATCGCGCAAGCGCTGGAAAACCCCTATGTCGACGAAATTGAAATGACATATGAAACGGCCCATCCAGGCATGAAAGACGGGACGATCAAACTCTTATCGTCTCCCTATAAATTTAACGGTAAGCGTCTCAAAGGCGGCATAGCGCCCGGTCTCGGCGCGGATACGCAAGACTTGCTTGGCGAGTAACACATTTTGATTAAGGACTGATCATGGCGATCCAAACTGAAAATCCAGCGACGGGCAAAGTTGTAAAAGTCTTTGAGCCTCATTCGGACGACTATATTGAGGATGCGATCTCGCGCGCCGTTGAGGCCCAGAAAATAGTTGCGAGCTGGTCCTTTGCGCAGCGCCAAGCCTGTATGGAAGACATGGCGGCTATCTTGGACGATGAGGCAGAACGTCTGGGAAGTATTATCAGCCTTGAAATGGGCAAGCCCATTCGTCAGGCGGTTGGAGAAGTTAAAAAATGCGCCTTTGTCTGTCGGTATTATGCTGAAAATGCGGAAATGCATCTTGAGAAAGAAGTCATCGCCAGTGATGCAAAACTCTCTTATCGTAGTTTTTTGCCGCTCGGGGTCATTATGGCAATCATGCCGTGGAATTTCCCGCTCTGGCAGGTTTTCAGATTTGCTGCCCCGGCTATTATGGCGGGCAATACCAGCCTCTTAAAACATGCTTCAAATGTCCCGCAATGTGCCTTGGCCTGCGAAGAGATTTTTAATCGCGCCGGATTTCCGGACGGCTCACTTATCACTTTGTTGATTGGGGGAAGTCGCGTCGAACCTATTCTCAGAGATGACCGGATTGCGGCGGCGACTCTGACCGGTTCGGAACATGCTGGGGCCTCGGTCGCCTCAATTTGTGGATCCGAGATTAAACCCACAGTTCTCGAGTTAGGCGGCTCTGATCCTTTCATCATTATGCCAAGTGCTGATCTGGAAAAAGCCATTGAGATTGGATGTAAGGCGCGCCTGCAAAATACAGGGCAAAGCTGCATTGCCGGGAAACGCTTCTTTATTCATGAAGATATTTATGACGCGGTTAAAGCCGGGTTTGTTGAACGGTTTAATGCGTTGACAATCGGTGATCCTATGTCGCCGGACACAGAAATAGGACCGCTTGTGAATAAACAGAGCTTCGATGAAATCTCGCAACAAGTCGAAAACGCGGTTAAAGCAGGCGCGACCCGCGTGATGGGCGCAAAGCCGATTGAGGGTAAAGGCTATTACTTTGAGCCGGGTATTTTGGAAAATATTCCCAAAGACTCTGTCGCCTATCATGAGGAAATTTTCGGGCCCGTCATGTTGCTGTTCAAAGTCAAATCTTTGGATGAAGCCATTGAGATTGCCAATGACTCGCCCTTTGGTTTGAGTTCCGTGATTTGGACAAATGATAAAGCGGAACAACAACAAGCCATTACCCAATTACAAGCCGGAGGTACTTTTGTGAATGCAATGTCGGCCTCAGATCCGCGCTTGCCTTTCGGCGGAATTAAAAAATCCGGATATGGGCGCGAACTCGCGGAAGAGGGTGTGCGGACATGGTCCAATGTCAAAACGGTCAGTATTTATTGAGGGATTGAAATGACAAATTACCTATCAGGAAAATCAATCATTATCACGGGGGCGGGCAGCGGCTTTGGACGCCTCGTCAGCCAAAAGGCGAGCGCTATGGGCGCCAATGTGGTTTGCGTTGATATTAATGAGGCGGGTTTGTCTGAAACTGTCGAAGTCATTCCAGAGGCGCAACATCTTGTCGTCAAGGCAGATGTAACCTCTGCATCCGATATGAAGCGGGTCGCAGCGCAGGCCATAGAGAAATTTGGCCAAATTGATGTGATTATGAATAATGCGGGAATTATGCCGCTCGCCTTTTTCTCTGACCACGCGCAAGCCTTGGATAAATGGCATCAATGTCTTGATGTAAACATAAAAGGCGTCGTGAACGGGATTGCCTGTGTCTATGACCATATGATGGAACGCGGCGAAGGACACGTCATCAATATGTCTTCTATTTTTGGCAATTACCCCGTTGAAGGGTCCAATATTTACGGCGCGACGAAAGTTGCGGTTGATTATCTCTCAGAATCTTTGCGGGTGGAGACCCATGGCAAAATCAAAGTAACGATTGTAAAGCCGACCGGCGTTTTATCGACGGGACTTGTCGGTGGTATTATAAACCCCGAAGCGGCCGTCGGGATTATCGGCCACAATGTTGAAAAACATAGCCAGAGGATGGAAGCCCTCATGGCGGGAGAGATTGATAAGGATTATATTAATCCGGAAAAGAGCCAATATATAAATCTGGATGCATCCTATGTCGCGGATCAAATTATCAATGCCATGAACCTGCCCCAAGGTGTGTCTCTGGGCAGTGTTACAATAAGAGCCACTGGGGATGCATATATATTATGAAAATCAATGCCGTCATTGCGTCTGAAACAGACAAGTCTTTTTCCTATGAAGAGGTCGAACTCGACGCGCCGCGCGACGATGAAATCCTTGTGAAAATTATGGCCGTGGGCTTGTGCCACACAGATGTCATTGCGCGTGATGGCATGTATCAACTTGGACGGGACGCTGTGCTTGGTCATGAAGGGGCTGGGATCGTCGAAGCGGTTGGGAAAGGTATTACCAAGGTCCAACCTGGTGACCGCGTCGCCATTTCATTTCGGTCTTGCGGGTCGTGTCGCAGATGCGGGCAAGACAATTCGGCCTATTGTACGGATTTCGTCGGGTTAAATATTTCGGGCAAACGCCAAGACGGGTCGAGCACATTGCGCCGAGGCGATAAGGAACTCGCGTCGAATTTCTTTGGTCAATCCAGTTTTGCGAGCCACGCCATAACCTATGAAACAAATGTTGTGGCTGTGCCTGATGATATTCCCTTTGAAATTGCGGCCCCCCTGGGATGCGGGGTTCAAACGGGCGCAGGCACAGTGTTGAAGAGCTTAGAGTGTGAAGCCGGGTCTTCGATCATTGTGACGGGGTGCGGGACTGTAGGCTTAAGCGCGATTATGGGCGCAAAAATTGCGGGCTGTGCGCAGATTATTGCCATTGAACCAGTAGCGGCGCGCCGAGAGCTCGCGCTGTCATTAGGTGCAACCCACACAATCGATCCGTTTGAACATGAGGATTTTGAGGCCGCTATTCGGGCTATCCTTCCAGCAGGGGTCGACTATGCCGTTGATACGACGGGACGGCGTCTGACCTTAGAAAATCTGACACGGTGTTTTACAACCCATGGCGTTTTAGCTCTGGTTGGCATGCCGACAAGCCTTGATGATGATGTTCAATTTGCGGGTATTCAATTCCTGGCATCAGGACTGACGATAAAAGGCATCATTGAAGGCAGTAGCCATCCTGAAATTTTTATCCCGGAGCTTATGGCATATTATAAAAATGGCCAGCTTCCGCTGGATGGCATGATTAAAACATATGCCTTATCCGATATCGATAAGGCCGTTCACGATCATCATGCTGGTGCATGCGTAAAAGCCGTTCTCATTCCCGAGTGAAAGTCACGCCCCTAATAGAAGTCACAGCTATGAATGAGGCTCTATTGGATGGAAGAAATTGGATATGACGCAAAACATACAAGACACTGATGCAAATCCAATGTCTTCTACTCCGGCGAAATGGAGTGGTACGCAAAAATACGTAATCTTCATCTTACTCTTAGTGCATATGTTTAACGTGATGGATCGTCAGGTCATCAATGTTTTATCGCCTGCCATCAAAGATGATTTTACACTCTCGGATGCGGAAATCGGGCTTTTAACAGGGCCGGCATTCGTCTTCCTATATCTAATATTTGGATTTCCGATTGCACGACTAGCTGATAAGAAAAATCGGGTTAATATTGTCGCGATATCTATAGCCTTTTGGAGTTTAATGACTGCTGTTTGCGGTTTTGCCCAAAATTTTATCCAACTGATATTCGCGCGTTTGGGAGTTGGTATCGGTGAAGCTGGGTGTAATCCTGCGTCTCATTCTCTGATATCGGACTATTTTTCCCGTGAACAAAGGGCAACGGCCTTAGGAATATTCTCTATTGGCCTGACAGGTGGATCACTATTTGGCATTTTATTAGGTGGGTATTTGGTTGGTAGTTTGGGGTGGCGTTGGGCCTTTATTATACTTGGTATCCCTGGTGTCATCGTTGGACTCATTGTCAAAATGACACTTAGGGAGCCTATACGCGGAGCCTCAGATACGCCTTCGATTAGAGAGGATCTGGCGAAACCTTCTGTGACTGGGCCTTCAGTAATAGAATCCCTACGTGTTCTTGGTGGTATTAAAAGCTATATAATTTTAGTCATAAGTGCGGGGATAACGGCCTTTGCAGGTTATGCGTTCGCGGCTTGGATTTTTCACTTTATCGGACGAACACATGAATTATCTATCGAAGAATTCACGATTCCGCTTGCGGTCGCGATTGGAATAGGGGGCGGCATCGGAATTTTTCTAGGTGGAATTGCGACAGACCGTTTCGCGAAAAAGGATATGAGCTCATATTTTCTTATTCCATCAATTGTCCATTTTGTCTCAGTGCCATTTTTCCTGCTGGCTATCTGGGCGAACGCTCCAATGCTTTGTTTTGCCATGCTTTTTTTGGTGTTTGGCCTCCATGCATCTGTCGCAGGTCCGTATTACGGCATTGTACAAAATTTGGCGCCCGTTAATCTCAGGGCATTCGCAATCGCAGTTTTTGCTTTCTCTACGATTGGTGTAGGGCTTGGACTAGGACCGCCGATAACAGGATGGATTTCAGATAGTCTTGCGAAAACTATGGGTGAGGCGGACGGGCTAAGATGGACACTCACGGGCTTAGCTCCATTATGGGCAATTGCGGGAATCATGACATTGTTTGGACGTAAATTTCTTGTCGAAGATTTGAATCAGGCAGCCCTGTCTAGTTGAGGCCCTAACTAATTTTTTTGTTTGAGTGTGACTATTTAACAACAGTTATCCGGTGAAACAGCGTTGTCATTCGCCGGAACTAATAAATTAGTCAGGTGACCGTGACAAAATAGCTCCCATAACCAAAACTAACAATAAAACCAACAGTCCAGCTTTAATAGATGGCTAGTTAAAATTGGGGAGAAGACCTATGTTGTTACGTCACGACGTTTCTAAATTCAGTAAAAAAAGCAGACTTTTAGTCGGGCTGCTATCGGCGACTGCTGTGGTATCATTCGGTGTGCCGTCATATGCTCAGGTTGACGAGATCATCGTCACGGCTCGGAAAACCGAAGAAAGTTTGCAGGATGTGCCGATCGCTGTAACGGCTTTCACGGGCGATTTCCTTGAAACCTCAGGGCTCACAGAATTTACAGACATTGCGAAAGTAACACCGAACTTTGATATTCGTGAAGACGGTGTGTCAGGGTCTGGTTTTTCGACCATTACCATTCGGGGGCAAACGGCTCTCAATCGTGAGCTGAGCTCAGACCAAGCCGTCGGTATCACGGTTAATGGTGCGCCAATTACGCGCGGTACAAACCTATTCTCAAATCTATTTGATATTGAACAGGTCGAAGTCCTAAAAGGACCACAAGGCACCTTGTTTGGTAAAAACACGACAGGTGGCGCGGTCGTCGTCACAACAACAGCGCCAAAGCTCGATACATTTGAGGGTTATGTCGAAGCTGATATTGGTAATTTCGATCGCAATGATTTTGAGGGCGTCGTCAATGTTGGCGGAGAAGATTGGGCGATCAGGCTTGGTGCGGCCATTCAAAATCGTGATGGACTACAATTTGGGGTTCAACGTGTATTTGATCCGCAAGTTGCAGGCTTTCCGACGACACCTACTCTAGACGGTGTAACGTCGGAAACAGGCCAGGAATTTGCGACGGATAATGAGGTCTTTTATCGAGCCTCTGTCTTATATGAACCATCAGATGAGCTTTCGATCCGTGTAAATGCAGATTATCACGAGACAGATGAATTTATCCAAGGATCGCGTGTTCTAAATATAGGCGCCCTTCCTATAGGCGGAGGACTTTTCTTCCCAATCGCTGTTCCCACTGACCCTGAATTTGGACAATTTGCGGCCTCGCAACAGTTTGGGACCCCACCAACTTTATTTGCGGACGAAACCAATATTAATGCGACAGTTAAGTATGATTTTGGTGTTGCGCAATTAGAATCGATCACGAGTTATCGTGATCAATTCTTAGCCATATCCAACCCTTTCGCGACTGTTGCTGTCAATATTGGACAAGACTCTGATATTTTCGCTCAAGAACTTCGTCTTTCTGGTGATGCCTTAGCGGATCGCCTGAACTGGCAAGTCGGCGGATTTTACTCGATAGAAGAGGGTGAAGACCAAGACGATGTCGGTGGTATTAGATTGACAGCGTCTGAAAATGAGACACTCGCCTTCTTTGGACAGGGTACATATGACATTACGGACCAATTAGCGTTCACGGGTGGTCTTCGCTGGACAGATGAAAACAGAAGCGTCGCATTGGTCACAGAATCGCGTCCTGATGGCTTTATTTCCGTGCCAGATCGTGACGTGTCGTTTGATGCGTTTTCATGGACCGCCGGTTTGGATTATAAGGTGACAGATGACTCATTGGTTTATGCGTCAATCTCGCGCGGCTTCCGAAGCGGTGGTATTGATGATGAAAGACTAAACCTTACAGGACCTGAACCTGTTGTAGCCGCCGACGGTACTGTCACCACGCTGACGGCTGAAGATATTACGGTCGATCCGGAATTTGTTATCAATTATGAGGTTGGACTTAAGGCTGACTTCTTGAATAATACTGTGCGCTGGAATTCGGCAGCCTTCTACTCGGACTATACAGATATCCAAGTTCAGACCTTCGACCCCGTTCTCGTTGATGCAAATAACCAAGCAGTTATTACGATCGCAAATGGTGCTGAAGCTGAAGTTTATGGTTTTGAAACTGAACTAAACTACATCCCGAATGATAATCTGTCACTTGGGGGAACCTTGGGCTATACAAAAGCAGACTTCCAAGAGTTTATTTTTGAAGATCCAGCGTCAGGACTGACCATTGATAGAAGTGACGATGCAATTGGAGGCCCGGAATGGCAGGCCAGTGCCTTTGGGCGTTATGAAGACGACATTGCGGACGGAATTAGAGCGGGCGTACAGCTCAACTATTTTTTCAGAGGGTCTGAGGATATAGCTGACGGAAATGATATCCCGACCTTTATAGCTGCAGGTGTGGAAGATCAAATCTCTCTCGATTCCTATGGGATTTTTAATGGCCAAATCGATTTTGATTTTGAAGACCTTGGATTAAATCTTGCCGTTTATGGGCAAAACCTATTTGACAATGAGTTTGATACGACAGGTTTTGCTCTGATTGCATTCGGTCAGCCTTTGTCTCAGAGAAACCCTGGCGAGCAGAGAACATATGGCGTTCGTGCTAGAAAGTCATTCTAGACTAAGCTTACGCATTAAGATTTTAGCCTCCCTGTTTACAGGGAGGCTTTTTTTATGACGAAATCTTATTGAATCACATAACCCCCAGTTTTTGATAGCTGGCCTTTTGGCGTAGCCAGCTTACATAGAGTGGATCGTTTCAATCTGAACGCTGGAGAAACTCATGCTCGACACGCTTATTAAAGGTGGCACCATCATTGATGGTCGCGGTGGGGATAAATTTGTCGGCGATGTCGGCATTAAAGACGGTGTTATAGCGGAATTAGGTGGCAATATCACATCAGCCGCCACGCAGATGGTCGATGCAGATGGCGCGATTGTCACGCCGGGATTTGTCGATATTCACACCCATTTTGATGGCCAAGTGAGCTGGGATGACACAATGGATCCCTCATTTAGCCACGGCGTCACATCTATTGTGATGGGCAATTGTGGTGTCGGTTTTGCGCCTGTCCCACCGGGCGGTGAAAAAGAATTGATCGAAGTGATGGAAGGTGTGGAAGATATCCCGGGCACAGCGCTTTATGAAGGCATTCCTTGGGGCACTTGGGAAAGCTTCCCAGAATATCTGGACCATATTGATGGTCGCGAATATACGTTGGATATCGGCACGCAAATCGCCCATGGCGCGGTCCGGAATTATGTTATGGATCAGCGCGGCCGCGAAAATGAACCGGCCTCTGATGATGATCTGGCCAAGATGAAGCAAATCGTTGCTGAGGCCTTAGACGCTGGTGCGCTCGGCTTTTCAACCTCTAGGACAATCGGGCACCGGGATATAAGGGGACGCATTATACCGGGCACCCATGCCGCCAAGGAAGAAATGCTCGCTTTTGCCGATGTCCTCAAAGATGCAGGGCGGGGCGTATTTGAACTCATCCCTGCGGGCACAATTGGCGATCTTGAATATATGGGCGGAGAACAAACGACCTATCAAGAAGAGGTTGAGCTCTTGGCCGAAATTTCTAAACGCGCCAATTGCCCTGTGACCTTTACCCTTGTCCAGAATATGGACGATACGAAATTGTGGAAAGAGGTTCTAAAAACGGTTGAGAGCTATAACCAATCCGGAACCCGTCTTCACCCTCAAGTCTCGTCGCGACCCATTGGTGTTGTTACAAGCCTTCAAAGCTATCATATGTTCCAACGACGTGAGACGTTTCTCAAAATGGCGCATCTGCCCTTTGAGCAAATCTTATCTGAAATGCGAAAGCCAGAGGTAAGAGAGGCCATATTAGCCGATAAGGACGTCCCGCATGAATATCAGGGCTCCATGACGGCGGGTGTGCATCTATTGCTCCAGGCCGCCTTTAGACGCCTCTATGAGATTGAACATCCGGTGGATTATGAACCCACTGAAGACAAATGTTTTGAGGCGCGGGCTAAGGCTGCTGGCCAGAGCCAACAGGAATTCATGTATGATTTCTTGGTTGGGGGAGATGGCAAGCGCTTTGCGATTGTTCTGGGCAGTAATTATTATGAGCAAAGCCATGATTGCCTCTTCGATATGATCATGAATAAACATACGGTCACGGGTCTCAGCGACGCAGGCGCGCATGTGAATATGATTTTTGACGGTGTGGCCGGGACCTATCAAATGATGCATTGGGCAAGGGACCGAACGCGCGGACCCCGTATTCCGCTAGAGCATCTCGTCTATAAACAGACCTATAATAACGCCAATCTTTATGGACTTAATGATAGAGGGTCTATTGAGCTCGGCAAACGGGCCGATATTAATATTATCGACCATGATCGATTGGCCCTTGGCCCGTTGGGTGTATTTAATGATCTGCCGGCTGGCGGCAGTCGCATTTTGCAAAATTCAATTGGATATGTCGGCACCTTTGTGAAGGGCGTTCAAACCCGCGCATTTGACGAAGATACAGGCGCAAGGCCGGGTCGTTTGATCCGAGGGTGAGCTAAGAATAACTTATACCCAGCCTAATCAGACGATGATCAAACGGTCATCACTTGTATTGAGCAATTCAGCGCCATCTTTGCCAATCAACACTAAATCTTCAAGGTGAGCGGTTCCGCCTATCCCATTGTTTAATAAGGGCATATCAATACTTAGGATCATATTTTCCTGAAGTTCAATATCATCTTTCATCCAGAGGCCGAAATCCGCACGACTGGGTTCATCTGTATGTTGGAGCCCGACATTATGCGGATTAATCGCAAAGCCCGTATCTAAATTTGTCTCACCATAAAGCTTGGCTGCTAAGGCATGAAGGTCTGAATATTTTTTCCCGGCTTTGACCTCTGGTAAGATACGATCCCAAATATAGGATAAGCCGTCCGTGACCTGTTTCATTTTTCGGCTGGGTTCGCCCACACAGACGGTTCGGCCGAAATCGCCGTGATAGCCCTGAAACTCGCTAACACAATCAATCATAAGCGTTCTGCCGCGTTTGATCTCACGTGGAACAAGTTCGGGAACAATACTATCGATCAACATATAAACGGGCTTCATGGTTTGCTCGCCGCAGCCGCGAAAAAATTCGCCGCGCATATCTTGCAGCGTCGCGCCTTCGCCAATGGAGTTAGCCGCCAAGCGCGCTGATCTTGCATTGGCGCGGGCTGCATAACGATGGAGAATGATTTCATTTGCAGATTTCTGGAGACGCATTTTTTTGACCAGCCTATCGCCGTCCACAATACGGACATCAAGATCGGTCTTAGCAATCGTTTCGCGAATTTTTGGGTCATCAATGGCGATGGTTTTATGTTTGAAGTCGGTGTCCAATAATTGTTTCAATAATCCGCCTTCAAGCGTCGCAAAATGCGCCTGTTTGGCTTTGATGTCGCGGTCCTTCTTTCGCTGGATATGTGGGGGGAGCGCGGCGTCTTGATGTTGTTTGGGATAGAAGGCATCCGTCACGGGCGCATTGATAATATCCTGGATATCGGTAAGCCCGCCATATCCAACGGGGTCTTCCGGAAAAGAAAAAAGCTTGAAGTCAATCTCATTAAAGACATCTGTATCTGCTGCACCGCCCAGATAAAGATTATAACGCCCGGTTATAAATACGGGTCGATCCGGACGTTTTGCCGATAAGACAGCGTAAGAATAATCTCCCATTCCAAGCCTGGACGTCATTGGGACTTGATTGGTCAAGTAATAGACATTGCGGGCTTGGGAACAAATCAGCAAGTCGACTTTATTCTCGTCCAGGATGCGTGCTGCCCGAGATTTGTTTAATAAAAGCCCGCTCGGCGTATCGGGGAGGGGTAGTTTTGAAGTTGTCTTTTTATCCGGCCCAGAGGATTGCGCCTCACTACACGCAGCCAACCCCGTTAAAGCCGTCCCCGCTGTGATTGCTGTCAAAGCTGATCGCCGTGAAATGTCCATTTCAATGTCCTGACTGGTTTGAGAGGAGGATATCATCGGGGATGCAACTTAATAGGTCTATTAGCAAATTTGGTAGTCTGATGAGATGGAATGGCGAGGGCGAACTATTTCAGCCTACTGTCTCATGGGCTGCGCGAATTCTATTTGAATAAATATATTTGGAAACTGGTGCCGCGAGGGAG
>CAYTLJ010000024.1:4875-25896 GCA_964438555.1 uncultured Algimonas sp. | reverse complement strand
ACCACGCTTCCAGCTTCAAAGCCTTTTTGCAGAGGCGCCGCATTATAAATCAAAATATCCGAAATCAGCCCGTCCGCATTGAATTGAAACCAGTTGCAATTGCTCATGGACAGCGTGTCCCCATCATGCGCCAAAAGGTCGATATGAAATCGAGTTGCAATGGATTGGGCTTCTGGGTCCACAATATTCACAAAATTATGGAAATTTATGATCTTATATGTGGTCGTAAATTCTGTCAGATGGACAATATTGGCAGGCCGTCCCTCATAACGGAATTTCGCGGCTGAAAACCGCATGATGCAATCCTCAGACATAATATCTGTGGCCTTGGGGACATTATGTTCATTCAAGCCGATAAAATATTTATCAACGGCAATTTCAATTAATTCATCACGTGTGAGACTCATTTTACATACCCCTATTATTCGCAAACCGTTGAAAATAAGTCCCTGACATCTTTGAGTTCAGTCAGGTTTTCAATTATTTCGATCAACTCTTGAGGGTCGCGCTTATATCCACCGACCTCGAAACATTTTTTGACTTTTTGCTCACGCGCCGGGCGCTGCATGCGATTACCGGGTGAACCATAGGCGATATCACAATCGCTATTTATCTCCGTCCCGTCTTTCATCCGAATTGTCATAGATTGCGGACCCAGAGCATTTGGGTCTTCAATATCATTAAGTTGAATATTGAATTTCTCGCCTAGAGCTTTGATGTCATCTGGTGGTGGCGTTCTGTTTGGAAATAGTCGCGGATCAATTTCTCGGTTAAGCAGCATCATAGGCCCAATAAATTTCAAACATAAGCGCGCATAAGACGCTGTCATCGCATCTGTGAGTGGTCGGCCGACCAGCAACATGATCAAAGGCGGCACACGAACAATGATCTCTTCAATGTTTGCGGGGTCCAGATCGCGTTTTGCGAAAATTTCTTGAAACATCGTCAAAACCGATTGGGTCGCCCGTCCGGCCGGAAAGGGTTTATGCGCCACGCCCGTAATCGCCCAAGGCTTCCCCATCTTGTCCAGATAGGTGTCAATATTTTCTGCGGTTTCAAATAATGTGTAAAAGCCAAATTTCCCAAGCAAAACATCTTTGGGTGCCTGCGCGCCAGCTTCCGCCATATCAACGGCATAAATGGCAGCACGTGCGCCGACACCAACCTGGATAGCCAGCATCATTTCGCCTTCCCAATGGGCCTGCATGGTTCCAGAGGCTTGAGAATACGCCAAGCCTAAGGTCTCATGGGTCTTTGCCTTGTCAAATCCGCGTAATTTAGCCAGGCCCATCGCCGCGCCCATAAGACCTGCAACAGCGGGGCGGAAAAAACGCGGCGCTGTCTCAGACCCCCACCCCAATGTGACCGCAACTTCCACGGCAACAGCCAAGGCCGTTGTGAAATCTTTGCCTGAGACCGGATTTTGCTCGGCTTCCGCCATTAGAGCCGAGATGGCCACACACATGGCGATCACAACAGACTCTTCATGCAAGCCGTCCCACTCTAGGGCGTGAATTTGATAGCCATTTATATAGGCGGCGGTCGGAGCTGGTTTTCTAAGGCCAGGTCGGCCGATGATACGGGCCTGATCACCCTGCCCCCAACTCTCAGATGATTTTAAAACAATATCAGCCCCGGGCGAACAGAGCCCCGCCACGCCAACAGCCAAGGAGTCCATCAAATAGATTTTGATAAAATCAATGGCTTCACTGGACAGATCATCATATTCAGCAGACAAAACAAAATCGACAAGACGTTCGCTTGTCGCAATATTTTGCGTCCGGTTTCCAAGCTCTTCTAATGCAGGTTTCATATTTAATTCGACTTTAAAAAATCGACCATTTCCTCAGTCGATTTATGACCGCCATCCAGCGTGTCGATTTCATGTCGAATAGAGCGGATTAAGCGCGAGACAAATTCGGTGTTTTTGACCTGCCTTTCGAGCCCGGCCTCAGCATCCGGTTCATAATCCTCAATCTCATCTAATTTCATAATCCCTTTGGAGACAAGTATCCGTTCCATTGTATCCGCGCGCTCGCGTGTCACAGCGAGTTCTTCGGCCAGAACCATGATCATGGATAAAAGGTGATCATTCGCGGTCTCATCCAAATAGGATGGGCGTTTCCCTTTGGATTTCGCAATGGCTAGCTTTTGGATGTCTGCTGGGGATAGCATAATCCTATTTCCGCCCAACATAAGCATGCCAAGCGGCGGCGCGCCCATGATCTTCGGCTGCCTTTTCATCTTCAAGACGGCTGAGGCTCGTCATGGATGCATGCCAAACATTGTCTTTATCAAACCCTAGATCATACATCAGGCCCGTGAGATCGATCTCATGCATGGCGGACCAGAATGGCTCATTGTTATTATAGCTATCCCAATCTCGCATAAATTGCTCAAAGAGCGGCATGTCATCATGATATTGAGGTTGCTCCAAATGGATCATCAATCCACCGGGTTTCAAGACACGATACATTTCCGACATAATTCTCGGCAAGGATTTGGTCGACAATTCATGCAAGAATATCGATGTCAAAACGATATCAAATTGCCCATCTTCAAAACGGGATAGGTCTTCGCCTGAGATTTGCTTAAAGCTAATATTATTGACGCCTAAGGAGCTGGCCCGTGCATGGGCATAGCGCAACATGGGGGCCGATACATCTATGGCTTCGATTTGGGCCTTGGGGAACGCTGTTGCAATCGGCAAGAGGCTATTTCCAACCGCACAGCCGACATCCAATATTGTCTTTGGTTCAAAATCCGGGTGGTTAGTTTTAATCCAATTTGAAATGGCCTGACCAGCCGCATCACAAAAGCCGCCAATCGAGCCCGTCGTCGTTACAAAAAACCCAGTGTCATAATTTGCCGCTGGCGCGACATCGCCCTCCACCAACTCCCTGTGATAGCTTCCAGGCATGCAGTGATGATCAACTTCTGATACATAGGGCGGCGTTTTCAGATCCGGATCGAGTTCTAAGCGGTCTGAGCCTTTATTAAGCCGTGCTGCCCGCTCGGCTAAGGCGTCGAGTTGGCGCAAGGTCATAAATTGACCATTTACCTGGCGCATTTCCATTGTATTTCGACGAAGCGCCCCCCAAAAATTGTGATAGGGGTCAGAATTCATCGCTTTTCGGACTTCGTGGCGATTCTCCGGCTTTCGACCGGCCTTTTTTTCGAAAGCTGGCAAAACGCGCTTATTGTATACCATTTCATTGCCGGGCGACAATTCTTTGGCAATGACCTTATAAAGGCTGGCCTCAAAGTTAAATCGCGCCCGTTCGTCGTGATTCAACTGCGGAGATATGCCATGGCGTGACGCCTCAGAAATGGGCGGTGGGATGTCCATGATTTTAAAAACATCCCGATTATGATTTTTTTTTGTGGCCAAGATGATCTCTACGCGACGCGTTTTTCTTTGATGATCGTCCGACCAACCAATTCGCCGTCAACATACCACTGCCAAACACGCCCTCGATGCTGGAAATCCTTATCCATTTCAATCAATTCATGAATTGTCGCATTTGAGACATCATAGGGCGCATAGCCCTCAATTTCTGTTCTATGCCAAGAGACACGAATATTCGCCATATCCCCTACACGCGGCTTTTCTTCCCACACACAGCCATGCGAGCGCTCATTTTCAAATGACATCTCATTTTGGTCATTGATTACAAAATGGAACCTAAAATCCTCCGTTTTTCCATCATCCCAAAAATATTGATTTCTCTGGTGATACTCTAATGGTTTGTCATCCGGGAATGTATGTGTGAGCCGAGATTTATGACGTCCAAGCTCACGACCTTCCGTATCCTGATAAATATAGACGCCTTCCCAGACACCTTCTGATCCGCCATGTTGTGGCATACGTTTTTTGACAAGATTCACCGCATTTTCCTTTACGTGATGGCTTCGTCGATAATTCCGGACCGATATGGCAAAACGGGGCTGGAAATTAAATGCGGGTCGGCGTTTGTAACCGCCTATCGGTCAAAGCACTCGGCAGATCGTATACAATCTTTAAAAATATGAATTATTTTCTGTAAATTAAAAAATCAGGCTCATTATAAAGTGAAGCCTAACCTATTAATATTATTTCATAAAATTCACTCAACTCATTGGGTTGTTTTGCGACAATTTGGCACGCGTTTTCTGCTTCAACACCCTTTAATAACCGCCTTGTGAATAGTTTTCGTAAGTCTGAGCGCATTGACAATATGACGACTATGGCTCGGATTATAAATTAGAAACTAATCGATCGGATTATTCGTGGCAATAAATGGAAAGTCGAACGGAAAGGCGAATGGAAATGGCGCCTATACAGCCGATATCGCGCCTGTTATTATTGCCGGCGCGGGTCCCGTCGGATGTACAATTGCGCTTTACCTCGCGCGTCAAGGCATTCCGATTACGCTGATCGAGGCCGAGGCAGACCTCCCAGAAGATCTGCGCGCATCGACCTTTCATCCGCCAACACTTGATCTGTTAGATACATTAGAATTAACCGAAAAATTAATTCCACAAGGCTTAATCGTACCAGATTATCAATATCGTGACAGGCGCACAAATGATATTGCAAAGTTCAAGATGAGTTATCTTGAAGGTGAAACCAAACATCCTTACCGTTTACAATGTGAACAGTTTAAAATGACGCGGACCGTGGTGGAAATTCTCAAAGATTTCCCAAATGCGACTGTTCATTTCAATACCCAAGTCAAAGGATACCGCGAGACTGATACGGGCGTTAACGTGCTCTGTTTCGCCGAAGGAGACGAGTTATTAATTGAGGGATCTTACCTGATAGGATCGGATGGGGCCAATAGTGTCGTGAGACAGTCTTCGGGTATAAAATTTGAAGGGCTGACTTATCCCGAACGATTCCTTGTTGTATCAACCAAACATAAATTTGAAAATTATTTCGAAGACCTGTCTTACGTGAATTATGTCTCGGACCCAGATGAATGGTGCGTGATTTTAAAAACGGTTGATTTATGGCGTGTTCTAATTCCAACTGATCCCGGCGCAAAGCCTGAAGACCTTTTAGCCGACGCCTTTATCGAGGAAAGACTTCAACGCCTTGCGCCGAAAGATACGCCTTATAAAATTTCGCATCGTACGCTTTACCGCGTGCATCAGCGAGTTGCGGAAACCTATCGTCCGAGACAAAAAGTACTTCTGGCAGGTGACGCCGCACATATTAACAACCCTTTGGGTGGAATGGGTATGAATGGCGGTCTACATGATGCCTTTAATTTGGCTGAAAAATTACTCCGCATAATAAGAGACGGCGAAAATGAAGATGAATTGCTTGATCTTTATAACCGTCAGAGGCGGGGCATTTGTATTGATTTCATTCAAGCGCAAACCCTGCGAAACAAAGCGCTTATGGAAGCCACAGAAGAATCTGTTCAACGCAAGCGTCAAGCTGAATTTATGAAGGCCAGTTCTGATCCGGACCTTGCCAAGACTTTCCTTCTCAAGACATCAATGATTGATTGTTTAAAAGACTCCTTCGCAATTGCATAAGGGACTATCATGGTAGACAGCCTGGGATATCGTATGAAGTTCGGGGTGATTGCCCCGTCAACTAATACATCGGTTCAACCTGAATATGCGATGATGCAGCCTCCGGGCATCACAAACCATTTTTGTAGGATTTCGATCCCGGATACAAAAGTGACAGATGATGACAGTTTTGTCGTCATGCTCAATAATATTCGCAATGCCACTATGGGTGCAATTGACGATATAAAATCATGTGACCCCGGATATGTGATTATGGGTATGTCGGCGGAAACCTTCTGGGACGGTGCAGATCGCGCCGATGATCTTTTAAAACAAGTCGAAGAACGCGCGGGCCGCAAAGTCGCTATGGGATCTCACGCCTGTGACGCGGCCTTTAAAGCCTATTCTGAAGAAAAACCTATAAAGCGCATCGGAATATTGACACCATATATGCCTGTGGGTGACCGCAATGTCGTAAAATATTTTACCGATGTTGGGTATGACGTCACAAATATTATTGGCCTGAAAAGCCCCAGCCCGATGATGATTGCCCATGAAACGCCGCAAACCTTGCGCGAAGCCATCATAAAACTCGCCGAAGATAAACCCGATGCCATTGTGCAATGCGGAACCAACCTCGCCTGTATTGCAGTTGCGGCCGAAGCCGAACGCTGGTTGGGTATTCCCGTTATCGCGATTAATTCTGCAACCTATTGGTATGCGCTACGCCAAAATGGGTTTAAGGATAAAATATATGGCTGCGGCCGACTTTTAGAGGACTGGTAATGCGATACCCCTATGTTCCGATTACGCAACGCAAACCGCTAAAATGGCCAAATGGCAAGCGGGTCGCCCTTATCATTACCTTTAATCTGGAAACCTGGGATCTCGTCAAAGACACAGACAAGCCCTATTATGCTGGTGGTCCAGCGGTTCTTCCCAATACCCTGCCTGGCAATATTCCAGATTACCCAAATTATACCTGGCGTGAATATGGCCAACGGGTCGGAATTTTCCGTATGTTTGACGCCATGGATAAATTTGATGTCAAACCATCCTGTACCGTCAATGCCGTCACCTTTGATCGCCGCGCGGCGATGGTCGACGCCGCAATTGAACGCGATTGCGAAATTCTAGCGCATAATTTTGAACAGGGTGAACTGCTAACAGATTACGCGCATGATGTTGAGAAAGAACGGGATGTTATCCTGCGCACGCTCAATGCCTATGAAAGCTATATTGGACGAAAAGCCAAAGGCTGGCTCTCTTCATCCTTACGTGGAACTTTGAATACAGTGTCTATTCTGGCGGGTGAAGGGTGCAGTTTTTATTGTGACATCATGAATGATGACCAACCCTTTATTATCAATACAGATAATGGCCCCTTATGCGGTATCCCCTACTCTAATGAGATAAATGACTTCACCCTTGTAACCAGACGCGGCCATACAACTGACCAAGTCACGGATATCCTCAAGGAAGAACTAAAAGTCCTTTATGAAGAAGGCGAAGAGTCCATGCGCATTATGAATATCGGACTTCACCCCCATGTCTCAGGCCGCGCCTATCGCAATCGTTCACTCCTAGAATTCCTGGAATATGCCAAGTCGCTAGAAGATGTCTGGTGGACAACCCGCGAAGAAATCGCGGACTGGTATCTCGCCAATCATGAACGCCATTTTGAAGGTCAGGTTGAAAGCTAGAAACGGTAGAATGCGGGCTTTCACACATCTGTCACCCCGGACTTGATCCGGGGCCCAACGTATGCGTGCCAGATCCTGTCCTAACGACCCGACCTAATACTTCATAGACTGGCTTTTCGCATCGACAACATCCATCTCTTTGATGAGATGTTCGGCATTATCCAATTTCTCCATGACCCAGAGCATATAGCGGCTATCGACATGGATTGAACGCGTTGTACGTGGATCGAAATCCCAATCTGAATTGACGCTTTCGATTGTTCCATCAAAGAGCAATCCGACAAGTTCCCCGCGCGCATTTAGCGTGGCCGAGCCGGAATTCCCGCCTGTACTATCCAGATCAGTTAGGAAGTTCACCGGGACCGAGTTAATCGAATCCAACTCATACGGGCCATAATCTTGAGCCTTGATTAAATCGAGTTGCGCTTGCGGTGAATTAAAGGGATCATCCCCTGTGTCTTTTTCCGTAATCCCGTCAAGTGTCGTGAAAGGATCATAGCGCAATCCATCTTTTGGCGAACCACCTAGAACATTGCCATAAGTCACACGAAGTGTCGAATTGGCATCTGGATATGCGGTAAAGCCCTGATCCTTCTGCCAAGCAATGATCGCTTCCATATATTTAGGCTGTAGTGCCGCCCGGCGGCCTGCACGGTCCTTGGCGGAAGATTCGACTGCGCGTTCATGTTCATAAAGCGCAACAGCCAGACGCATAAAGGGATCTGAACTGGCTTCCAGCTCTGTAGGTGTCGCCTCCATTAGGCCTAGGCGCGTATCGAGATCACCTAATTTCGTGCCGCGATAATAGCTATCTAGCTTTAATGAAAGTATAGCGTCACTCATTCCGTCTCGTAGGCCCAGCGCCTTGTCTAAGGCTTCAACGCGTTCACTTGCTGGTTGGTTCATATATCCCGCGAGGAACACCATCCATTCAGCCTTATCTACCGCTGGATCATAACGTCGATCCATTGCCGTCAGGCCCTGTTTGATCCGGCCAAAGTCGCGCTCTTGGAAGCCGCTTTCACGTTCCGCATCTGGCTTTAAACGCTCATGTGAGAGGCGGTAAAGCCTTTGCGCCGTTCCTAAAAGTTGAGGTCGCGTCGCATTATTATACCAATAGCCCGACCGAGCAGAGGTTGCAGATTCTTCGCTCAATGCATCAAGAGCTGCAATCGCTTCAGCATAGCCCGCATTAGGCGCTTCTGCTGCAATCCACGCATTGAGCGCGGCTTCGCGCTCGGCGCGCCTTTCGACCAAACCAACGCGGCGTGCGCCTTCAATCTGACCGCCTAGATTTTTGTTAAAATTATTGAGGCCCGCAAGGCGTGATTCATATTTAATCCGTGCATCACTTCCGGGTTCGGAGGCGTCATTAATCGCCCCAATCCAACCGTCTAATAATGTCTGCCAGGTCGGATATTGCCAATCAAAAGTATTCTTGACTTGGGCCAAGCGCGTATAGCGGGACGTGCTGCCCGGATAGCCAGCAACCATGACGAAGTCGCCATCATCTAGACCTTCAGCGGAAACTTTCAAATGATGTTCCGGCTCAAATGGAATATTCTCTTCACTGTAATCCGCAGACTTTCCATCTGGGGACACATAGGCGCGGTAAAAGGCGAAATCACCTGTGTGGCGCGGCCATTGCCAGTTATCAATATCGCCGCCATACTTTCCGATTGGTCCGGCTGGCGCGTAAGTCAGACGAACATCTTTAATCTCTAATTGTTTGATCAGCTTATATTGTAAGCCACCATAGAATGACGCCACGCGACAGCGATGCCCCGCATCTTCTTCACAGGCCGAGACCAAGGCTTTTCGATTAGCATCAATCGCGGCAAAACGATCTTCGCCAGATAGATCAGCGCTCAAGCCGCCCGTTACGTCACCCGTCACATCATCAAGACCGACGGTCACAAAAATGCGGGAGCCTGGCGCGGCCGGAAGTTCTGCCTCAAGATTTGCCGCCAAAAACCCATCTTCCAGATAATTCTGCTCCTCTGTTGAATTATATTGGATCGATCCATAGGCACAGTGATGATTAGTCACGACGAGACCTTGAGGTGATACAAAAGACGCCGTGCAGCCACCTAAGGACACAACGGCGCCCATTGGAAAACCCGTGAGATCAGAAATCTGACCTGGTTGCATCTTCAATCCCTTTGCGCGCAAATCCTTTGCGATTTCGGGTAACTGATCTGGCGTAAACATGCCCTCGACAGCATTGGCAACTGGCACCACACCAAGTGCGAGAATAGAACTCACTAACAATAATTTCCGGGTCGGACGGTTAAACATAATTATCTCCTTTGCAGGGGACTTGCCTAAGCAAGGAATCAAAGAAACTCAATAGGTCGTAATAAACGTTATTTTTGGCGTCGCCACGGCGCTATTCTAACGGATCGTGATTTTAGGAAATTTATTACCTCAAGAATGGAATTGTCTATCCGAACTTAACTTGATAGACTTCGAGCAATGTCGAAACTTGCTAGTATGTCCGAGGAAAGAATTATAATCCATCCCGCCGCTCCGGATGGCGTATTGCGGGGCGACGACGTCAAAATGTTTGAAACCTTATTCCAACATATTTTGGACGTTTATTTTTATGTCAAAGACATTGAAGGCTGTTGGATAAGTTGTAACGCCTCATCTCTAGCCTTGCTGAATTTCTCAAAAATCTCCGATGTCGTCGGTAAGAAAGAGAGCGATTTTTTTCCGCGTCAAATCGCACAAGACATTCAACGTGATGATCAGAATATCCTTGAAAATGGCATAAGTGTTTTAAACCGTATTGAAATAATACCAAATGCATTTGGAAAACTCATATGGGTGCAAACCAATAAATTGCCGCTGAGTGATAAAAATGGGAAGATTATCGGCATTATCGGCATAACTCGACCCGTTCCGAATCTGCAGGACCTCCCACAAGAAGTTTCGCTTTTCGGTGACACGATTGCTTATATCAGATCAAATCTAGAAAATGTGATCAAGATTGAGGAATTGGCAAGCTTTTTAAAACTTTCAGAAAACCAATTCCGGCGTAAATTCAAACAAGAATTTGGCGTGACGCCACAACAATTCATATTACGCGCACGTCTACAAGCATCAGGACATTTGCTTCGTGAAAGTAAGATTCCGATCGCAGCGATTGCCTCAGATACTGGGTTTTCCGATCAGAGCTATTTTACAAAACAATTTAAACAGTATTTTGGCGAAACGCCTTTACAATATCGACGGCGTTGGAGCAATTTCTAACACGCCGCAATGGTGGAATAGTTATAAACTATAGCCTATAGGCTCTATCAAACATCAATGATTGCTATTAGAAAAATTCCCAGAGAGAGAACCATACTCTAGGGACTTTAGTGGTTTTTTTTACGATAGAGGGGTGCAGAAAACGACTAAAGTTGCGAATATGTAGGTCTTTTATTAGGCCTGCAGAAGAGCCTCATTACGGTCTTCACCCCACATTGGGACCGTAATGAGGTCTCCCATCTCACCTTATGTTCAAAAGACCAAACGCTTCGAATAGGCTTTAGAAATTTTCTTCAACGGGTTGTCCGTCTTTTTTATAGACCACGCCGTCTTTCATCACAAAATCTACATTTTGAAATAGGGCAGGATATTTAAGCGCATCACCTTTTATCGCAATAATATCGGCAAAACGTCCAGGCTGCAGTGTCCCCCACTCATTTTCAACGCCCATCATTTTCGACGGCCAATAGGTTGCAGCTTGAATAGTTTCCATTACTGGAACCCCCATGACGCGCGTCCAAACATCAATCTCATTCCATGTTGACTGGCAGTGAAATTTTAGCGGAATACCACTATCTGTCCCGATGAGCAGTACAACGCCCGCTTTGCGTAATTGAGAAAATTTTCGCTTTAAGGTCGGTTTGCGCTTCGGTGTTAATTGGAAATAATCCAACCGATTTGGATGTTGGATCGAGGCTTTAATATCGGCGATCGTGTCGTCTTCTAAGCCTCTGTGCCAACAATTACTATCGACCTCTTCGGGATTGTCGCGGGTCTCTTCAAAATTCCACAACCCCTCAACGGTTGGCGTCCAATATAAAGGCCCACCGGCAATACGCCCTTTTGCGGTACGTTCTTTTAACAAGGTCATTATATCTTCAGGATATTCAGGCGCGGTGGTTAGGCCCGTATGTTCAAAATTATCAATCCCAACCTCAAGCCCAATCCGAATTTCATCGGGCTTATGCGCATGACCAACGACCTTAAGTCCATGTTTATGCGCTTCATCGACCACCGCCTTAACGTGATTAATCGGCATGACGTCTTGATCAATCAGTTTGATCACATCCACACCGGCCTCAGCCAGAAGGCGAACCTTGGCGCGTCCATCTGCCGTGCTATTGACACCCCAACGAAAAGCCTCTGTTCCCGGATAGGCCTTATGCTGGATAAAGGGTCCAGAGATAAATAGGCGCGGTCCTGCAATTTCGCCCTCCTCAATACGACGTTTGACTGAGACGCTATCGTCGAGAGGCGCGCCTAGATCACGCGCCGTTGTCACACCAGCAAGTAATAATTGCTCGGCCGATGAGGGCATAATCTCACTACTAAGGCGGTTATTATAAGTTCTATCCCAATGCGCATAATTACTATGACCATTTAGCATGAGATGCGCATGCATCTCCCATAGACCCGGCATAATGGTCATGGCTTCGGTCGAGATGATCTCATACCCATCCGGAATATCGAGCTTTCCCTCTTCACCAACATCGACAATCTGATTGCCATCAACCAAGATAACACTGTCATAAATTGGCGCACCGCCCAAACCATCCACTAAGGTTCCGCCAATAAGAGCTTTCTTAGCCGAAAAAACACGATCGTTATCTTGAGCGTCTGCATTACCAAATGTGGCAAGCGCCAGCACTGGAGCTACCGCCAAGCTCGCAGCTATCAGCAAACCCTTTAATATTGATGTCATGTCGCCATCCCCATGTTTAGTTGGTTATATGTAAACCGGAGGGATGAATTTTGTCTAATCAACTTAAAATGAAACGGTTGGACATCAGATATAATGGCGCAAAACCTCTCTCGACGCCTTAGCCGAAAAAGGTGTTAAATTATTATTCTAGCAGATTGCCGCGTTTAAAACTTCGAGAGATCAATCTTTCTGGTCAAACTTATGCCCGCAAATAGACCGCTCGTAGACCCGTCCGGCGCTTGAATAATTGGACTATCTTCGGCGTCATCAAAAAACTCTTTATAACTCGCAAATGCACCCAGCAGATAATCATCATGAATTCGGTACCACGCGATGACATTAAAAGAATAACTATTAAAACCAGATCCAATATCAAAAGCCTCAAGATTTGATACGGCGCTTTGTTCCTCAGTTATGCCAAAAAAGCTCTCATTATAATTACTATCACCCCAACTCAGGGTTGCCGAAGGCTGGATACCAAATTTTTCTGCATTATAGGCTGTCCCGATTGACGTATCGAAAAAGAAGCCGTCATGACCACCAATAACATCTTGTCCGGCGTCTAATCTAAATCCTACAGGGCCAAATGTGCTTCTAACGTAAGCCCCAATAGGTAAGCTACTATCAATATCTTCTAGCCCTGTTAAGGTCGGACTATCGTCTGAATCTCTGCCCCTTTGAAAAGCGACCCTGGGGCCAGCACGCAACGACCATTTCCCAATACCTTGACCTGTCCCGGCTTCAATAAGGCGATATGAAAGAACCGTTCCAAAGAAATCAAAGCCTTTAAAGTCAGAGACTTCTAAATATGGGAGAACGAGAAGTTCGTCATCATCTGAACCCAAATATTCAGGTGTAGTTACGCCTGCAAGACCGATATAGGCAGTATCTTTACTGGATGAGGTATTATCAACATTTTGGGCATAGACCGTAGAGGAGACGGAAACTGATAGCGCCAAAACTGACAAGACTGTGAATGTTTTTAGATGATTCATTTTTTTCAACTATAGGTTTAAGGCGTTCATTTCTAGTGAAATAAATGAAAGGCAACACGACTTAACGTGGTGTTGCTAGACTACCTTCACCCTTTGCTCCATGTTAGATTAGAGACTCGACCATGAATTTGAGCAAGTCCAGTTTCTTTTACGTTCAAGGGTTTGAAACGGATTGGTGAGCCTTACGCTCCAACGCCTCAAAGGCCTCATCCCATTTTTTCATTTCATGTCTCGCATCCCCGACAAAGGGACTCCAACGAATCACAGTCATAAAAGCCCATGCTAGGAGCGATCCCGGAAATCGTGTAGGTCGATCAAAATGCAGTAAAAGTATAATGCGGTCCTCATCTGTCCGGTTCCATGTTTCATGTTTGAACGTGTCATCAAAGACAAAAGCTTGTCCATCGCGCCAATGCACAACCTCACCTGCAATCCGAATGGCACAATTTTCGCCGGCTTTGGGAATTTGCAAACCTAAATGCGCGACACAAATACCTGCCGTTACGCCCTTATGCGGCGCAATTGTCATGCCGGGGTCATGGATTGAAAATAAAGCCGTTCGTAGCCCAGGCACTTGCTCGACAAGCGCTGTGGTCTTTGGGCATCTTGCGCAATTCTCTTTAGACTTAAACCCATATCCCCAGAGAAAATAAGATCGCCATTTTCTCTCATCATCCAATCTCGCATGATCCGGTGAAATATCTGACAGCGATGGGATAGCGTCTCGGTATTTCAAGACAGTCTGGGCTTCATCTCTTATGACTTCCCAATTGGCTTCGAGCGTTTTTAACCAAGGAAAATGACGTTCTTCCAAAACGGGTGTCGCTCCAACCCTCGAATATTTTCTTATGTATGGATTGATACGTTTACGTAAGCGTTTTCCACGGCGTACAAGCCATGACCGATTTAGGGCTACGGCTCCTAATTTAAACAGTTTTTTATTTCGAGTTTGTCCGCCCATAACACACTCTAATTACAATTCGTTTCACCTTATATACTGTTTATTGAGCCGGCGGTAAATGTCTATGTGGGTATTGGTCGAAAAGTTTAGCGACTACCGCATTGACCTTTGCGTCGATCTTAGCTGGTTCATGTTCGCCTTCACCCGTAGCATGCGCTTCCCAAAAAACAGCATTTGTTTGACGATCTACCAGATCAATCAACATATTGCCTTTACGAAAATCTTGAGCAACGACTGTTTTGCGCGGTATTGAGGTATAGCCGTAAAAATTTCTATATCCATAGCCATAACTATAGCCGCTATATCGACTTCCATAGGCGCCACCATAGCCACTTCTTCCATAGCTACTTCTACCGTAGCCGCCATATCCGCGACCATATCCGCGACCATAGCCTGTATAAGCTAGACCAGACGTAAGCTGCTGATCATAGGTGATTTTCTCTTTATATTGGATTTCATCTTTTAAAGAAAATTGGATCGCCACCATCATATCGGCCGCATCCTTATTATCAACTTCTTGGAAATTTCGCTCATCCAATTGTTTGCGAACGGCAGCTTCAACAACAATACGGGAAAAAGGTTTTGGCGGCGCCACTTCATTCTCTCCGGGCGGAACATCAAGAACATAATAGGTTTTATAGGATGAAAAATCGGCCTTTTCGCTGATCGCAAAATCCGTCTTAACATCGCTCGCGATTGATGTCGGCGTCGTTTCACAGGCGCCAATCAACAGCGCCAGCGCGCCAATTGAAATAGCTTGAAACCCTCTACGGTTTATTCTTGTTATTTTCATGATAGCGCCTCGCCCTTTTCAAACGGAGATTGAATTACCAGTAATTACGAGTCTGAACAATATTTGGTTTGGGTAATTGACCCATCATTCAATCTTAAAATAGGACCAAATCAGTAGATTGATCCTGGTGGCTAGGCCTAATTAAAGCTCAATTCTTCCGGCTTAAACAGCTTCGTTTGGACAAGATCGGCATTTATATTTTTTTGCGCTTCGAACAGATCTTCTTTAAACTTATCAAAGGCGTCAGTGATCCGAAGTGTGGTCGAGAAGAAGATCAAAGTAAGCGCGCCAATCACAACATCATTGTGAAAAAGCGGCACCGCTATACTTGAGGTTTTGCCCGGGTCTTTGGTATATGGGTTTCTGATAAAGGAGGCATAACCCTCTTTGCGGATCATTTCGAAATAAAGTTCGGGATTTTTACCAAACATGTGAATTTCTTCTGTATCGGGTTTTTCATCTAATTGTTTGAGAATGCCCTCTCTGTCAGCTTCGGTTGTGAATGCAAGATAGGCCATGCCCGACGCGCTAGATAAGATCGGTAATGAATATCCCGGATGATAATCTGAGAATGTCATTGTCGTCATACTATGGGTTGAATCTTGGATTACCATGGATGAGCCCACGCGTGAGGCAATTGAGACTGGCCATCCCGTTTTACGGGTCAAAGCCTCAATATGCTGTCTCGCAATAGCAACTAAGCGCACACGCGGCTGATAGCCACAAGATAGAGACTGGGTGAGCGCCGTTGGGCGGTAATATTTACGAGACGTCTCGCGCTCAATAACGCCCTCTGATATGAGCGTGTTTACAATCCGACACGTCGTTGGATAGGGTAAAGAAACTTTATTGGAAATCTGGGTCATGGATAATGACCCGTGACTATTAATGGCTTGCAAGACATGCAGCGCTCTTGAAACGGATCTGATCGGTAGTTCTTTACTCATTTGCATAGTCTCACCGTGTCTTATTCGTCAGCCGAATATGATATTCTATATGTATTATCCACCTAGTGGATAATACATACTCCCATTTCTTATAGTAATCGCTCCACGGCTTGTTTCGGTGCCGCTACCCGAACAGCCGATCGTGGAAAAAAGGCCTATCTGGGGCCAATTTTACTCAGCCGTCCAGCCCCCATCCACCTTTAACGCCGTCCCCGTAATCAAGGATGAAGCATCAGACGCCAGAAAAACCGCCGCACCCGTCACGTCTTCGACTTTCCCGATACGCCCGGAATGGATCTTCTTGACGACGAGAGACCGAAACGCTTCATCGGCCAGAAACGGCTTCGTCAAAGGTGTTTCAATAAAGGTGGGGCAAATCGTATTGACGCGAATATTATGCCGCCCCCACTCAATTGCCATGGCTTTTGTAAAGCCTTCCATGGCATGTTTAGAGGCACAATAGACAGACCGTCCAGACGATCCAACATGCCCCATTTGCGAGGAAATATTTATAATTGACCCAGACTGACCAGTGTCGATCAAACCTTTGCCTACGCTTTGAGCTAGGAAAAACGCCGACTTCACATTTAGTGACATGATCGCGTCATAATCATCTTCAGAGACATCAACGGTTAGCGCGGGAATATTACACCCCGCATTATTGATTAGTATATTAAAGGGTCCGTTTTGGCGTATCATCTCAGTCATCGCACCGAGGTCTGTAACGTCAAAAGCGTGGAACGCTGCTTGACCGCCAGCCGCAATAATGTCCTTGGACACAGCCTGAATTTCATCTTCAGATCTGGAAATAAGCGTAACTTTTGCGCCCGCAGCCGCCAGAGCTTGCGCAATGCCCTTGCCCAGCCCGCGCCCTGCTCCTGTTACAAGCGCCGTTCTTCCGTCTAATCTAAAATCTGGTAACATGGGCCTGTCCTAGCCTATTTCAGCTGGTGATGTCAGAGATTTCTTTTACGTCTGACATGATTAAGACGCCGCGCCAGCATAAGGGACATTATCACCACCATATCGACGCACGCGCACATTGGCTTGTTCTCCATGTCCCGCAAATCCTTCCAGCGCACAGAGACGCGAGCAATAGCGACCAATATGGGCGCTCGCTTCATTGGTCAGAATACGCTGATATGTGCACGTCTTCAAAAACTTCCCGACCCATAAGCCGCCCGTATACCGCGCCGCCTTTTTCGTCGGCAAGGTATGATTTGTCCCAATCACCTTATCACCATAGGCCACATTGGTGCGCGGACCGAGAAAGAGCGCCCCGTAATTCGTCATATTCTCAAGGAAATAATCTGGGTCCTGTGTCATGACTTGAACATGTTCAGAGGCCAAAAAATCGGCCTCATGCAGCATATCTTCATAGCTCTCACATAAAATGACCTCGCCATAATTATCCCACGCTTGTCGGGCAATCTCAGCTGTGGGTAGGATTTCTAAAAGGCGCTCAACCTCTTGCATGGTGTCGCGGGCGAGCTTTCCAGAATTTGTGATTAAAACAGCTGGTGAATTCGGACCATGTTCGGCTTGGCCCAAAAGGTCTGTCGCACATATTTCGCCGTCGACCGTCTCATCGGCAATGATCAGCGTTTCCGTCGGACCTGCCAGAAGATCAATCCCAACCCGGCCAAATAATTGACGCTTGGCTTCTGCAACGAAATGATTACCCGGGCCGACAAGAAAATCGACAGGCTCAACACCTTCCATACCCAGCGCCATCGCCCCAATGGCTTGAACCCCGCCCAAAACAAGGATTTGATCAGCGCCCGCCATATGCATGGCCGCGACGATTGCCGGATGCGGCTTACCCTTAAACGGTGGCGCGGCTGCAATGACCCGCTTAACGCCGGCCGCTTTTGCCGTGACCACACTCATATGAGCTGATGCGACAAGCGGATATTTACCGCCCGGCACATAACATCCAACCGCATTCATAGGCACGTTTTTATGCCCCAATATAACGCCAGGTAAGGTCTCGACTTCGATATCTTTAAGGGCCGCCTTTTGGTGAAGCGCAAAATTTCTGACTTGTTCCTGAGCAAACCGAATATCGTCCAGATCTTTTGGGTCTACTAAGGCAATACAAGCTTGAATTTCTTCATCGCTCAGGACGAAATTTTCTGGGTTCCAATTATCGAACTTTTGGGAATAGTCTCGAATGGCCGCCTCACCCCGATCCTCAATATCAGACAAGATCGTCTCAACACTATCACGCGTTTTGAGATCATCAGCTTTGCGCGCCTCAACTGGCTTTGCCTTTTTTAGAAACACACCCATTTTCAGCTCCCGATTACGTGTCACGAAATTTAGCGGCAAGGCCACGCCGCGCGAAAGTCCTTTTTGTTTATTCGGTCTACGGTGAATGGTTACGCTACCCTTTTGATGGGGCTAAATTGATCTAGAGGTCCACCATGACCCAGACATCAAAAAGTTTAAAACAAAGACTAAACTCTGGCGAGTTCATCATTGCGCCCGGTATTTATGATATGATTGGCGCAGTCGTGTGCAATAAAGTTGGCTTTGATTTTGTTTATGCCTCTGGATATTGGTCAACGGCATCCGCCTATGGATTACCTGATGCTGGCATTTCGACCTTTACGCAAATGCTCGACCGATATTCCATTCTCTGTCGGACTGTGAATGCAGGCGTTATTGCGGACGCAGATACAGGCTATGGCGGGCTTTTAAATGTCCACCACACCGTCAAAGATTTCGAGGCTGCTGGGATATGCGCTATTCAAATCGAGGATCAAGAATTCCCCAAAAGATGCGGTCATACGCCAGGTAAGCGCGTGGTCGAGACATCCGAAATGGTGGACAAAATCAAAGTCGCCTGTGCCGCCAGAGAAAACCCAGATGAGACCGTCATTATTGCACGAACCGATGCGAGGGCGCCAAACGGATTTAAGAATGCGATGGATCGTGGCCTCGCCTTTGAAGCGGCGGGCGCGGATGTTGTCTTTATCGAAGCCCTGCATTCGGAAGACGAAATGCGCGAGGCCTGCAAGCTTATCAATAAGCCCATGATGGCCAATATGGCCAATGGCGGCGTAACCCCGATCAGGCCCAAAGATGAACTCGCCGATATTGGGTTTCAGCTTGCGATTTTTCCCGCCATCTGTTCACTTTCAGCCGCAGCCGCAATTGAAAAGTCTCTCAATACGCTCAAAGAATATGGAACCTCTGAAGCGAATGATCTAGACATGTTTGATTTTCAGGAATTCAATCAATTAATTGGCTTTCCAGAAGTCTGGGAATTCGAAAAGAAATGGGCAAAATAGAAATAGACTTATGAGTGTAGAGCCAACACCCGCTAATGGTTTCGAATTCGCCTACCCCGTCATCGTCATTGGCGGCGGTGGAACGGGGCTATGCGCTGCCCTCGCCGCAAAGGATGGCGGTGCGGATGTCTTGATTTTGGAACGCGACAAAAGCCTGCTTGGTACAACCGCCATGTCGACGGGCCTCATTCCGGCCTGCGGAACCCAAGAGCAAAAGCGGCGCGGTATTGATGATAGCCCCGAACGCTATGTGTCTGACATTATGGGCAAGACAAAGGGCCGAACCGATGAAACGGCTGCCATGACACTCGCGAAAGAGTCGGCAGAAACCATAGGCTGGTTGCGAGATAGCCATAAAATCAACCTCAATCTCATTGATGATTTTCTCTATCCTGGCCATACAGCCATGCGCATGTATGGCATGCCGCATCGTTCTGGGGCTGAATTAATGGGCGCACTGATGGACGCCGCTGGTGCTGCCGAGATTGATATTCTGACTGAAGCGCGCGCGACCAAACTTTATATTGATAGCGGAAAAAATATAACGGGCGTACAAATCGAACGACCCAATGGCGACATCGAAAACATTGGGTGCGAGAACTTAATTCTCGCCTGTTGCGGCTTTGCTGGTGACGCGGCCTTAGTTGAGAAATATATACCCGAAATTAAAAATGCCGTATTTCACGGCCATCCCGGCAATAAAGGCGAAGCCATGATTTGGGGTGACCATCTGGACGCGCAACTCGCAGATATGAGCGCCTATCAAGGCCATGCCGGATTAGCCGTGGGGCACGGCATCCCAATCCTCTGGCCCTCCATCATGCAAGGCGGATTTCAGGTCAATATTGCGGGCGAAAGATTTGCCGATGAATCTCAAGGCTATTCAGAGCAAGCCGTCAAAGTAATCCATCAAGAGAGCGGAATTGCCTGGTCGGTCTTTGATCAAAGATGTCACGACCTGATGGTGAAATTTGATGATTATCAAGACGCACTCAAGGCCCAAGCCATCGTCATGGCGGACACAATTGACGCACTTGCGCAAAAAACAGGCCTGCCCGTTGAGAGGTTAAAACAGACATTGACGGATGTGGCCGCCCATACGAAGGGGCAAACCCCCTGCCCCTTTGGACGCGACTTTACCGGCAAGCCGGTCTTGGCAGCCCCTTATTATGCGGCGCGGGTAACAGGTGCCCTGTTTCACACCCAGGGCGGATTGGTCGTCAATGAAAAGGCGCAAGTCCTCCGAAATGACGGGACCGCCTTTTCCAATCTCTTTGCGGGTGGCGGCGCAGCGCGCGGCATTTCAGGTCCGGCGGCGGATGGTTATTTGGCTGGGAATGGACTCCTGACGGCAACAACTTATGGAAAACTGGCTGGTCGAACAGCCGCAGAAAATGTGAGACGCGCAAATGGTTGAAAATTATAAAGGCGTTTTTGATAACCGGATTGGGTTTGGCAAACGCCCCGCCATGCTTTTGATCGATTTTGTCGAAGCCTATTTCGACAAAAATTGCCCGCTCTATGCCAATGTCGAAGATAATCTCGCCTCGGCCCTGCGTATTCTGGATCATGCAAGACATGCTGATATCCCGATCATCTATACGAATGTGGTCTATCACGAAAATATGGCCGATGCAGGCGTCTTTTATAAAAAGGTCAAAGTGCTCGAGAATTTCAAACAAGGCTCGCCCATGGGGAATTGGCCAAAAGGACTATCGCCAATTGACGGAGAACTCGTCATTAGCAAACAATATCCAAGCGCCTTTTTCGGAACCTCGCTTGCCTCGACTTTGGCGGCCCAACAAATTGATAGTGTGATTATTACAGGCCTAACCACCAGTGGCTGTATCCGGGCCAGCTGTGT
>CAYTLJ010000024.1:0-4775 GCA_964438555.1 uncultured Algimonas sp. | reverse complement strand
TCCAAGACCGAATTGGGTAAAAAACTCTCATCCCAATCAAAGGCCGGATCACCTGTGCGCACAATCACGAGATCATTAGACGGGCTAATATAGACACGCTGTCCGCCAAATCCGTCAAAATAGATCATATCATCGGCTTTAAAAGGAGCGGACGCGGCGACCGAGAGTCCGACCTTGGTTTCATTGTAAAACCGAACGGGCTCATACGCCGTCCCTAACCAGATTTGCCAACCATAATTTGGATTTGTCGCGGAAGGCGAAACCATTTTTTTGATATAGTCTTCAGAGACAATCTGCTTGCCATTAAAATTGCCACCATCTTTGATCAGTATCCCCAGCTTCATCCAATCCCGGGCCTGTGCCATTAAAGAGGAATAGGTTCGCGGGAAACCGTCAGCTTCATTATACCAGACATATGCATCTTCTGCACCGAGCGGCGTCCAAATATGGTCCGAGAGAAAATCTTCATAGGGTTGATCTGACGCGCGTTCCAAAATGAGGCCAAGGATTTGTGTCACGGCATTGGCATAATTAAACACGGTCCCAGGCTCATCCCGAAGCTCCATGCCCATCATGAGACCGCGCGCTTTGTCGCCCTGCATCCAGAATGTCATTGCGGGTGAATTCATGCCCCCTTCTGAACTTAAGGGTGCGAGACCACTATTCATCTCCAGCAGGTTTCTAATCGTGATGTTTCCGCGCGGCTGATCTTTCCACTCCGGGATATAGCTCCCTATCGTCTCATCAATTGATTTTATGATACCCTTATCCAGGGCCACACCCACGGCCAGCCCTGTAACGGATTTATGCATGGAGGCAGAGTCTGGGCGCAAAGTCGCATCATGCGGCGCGAAATAGGTTTCATGCCGAATGGCGCCCTTATGCCAGACGAGAAAGGCATAGGAGCTTTTCTGCGCCGCGTAATTCAAAGCCTCTGAAAACTTTCCATCCGCCAAATCAACCTTCAAGCTGAAAGGCTCTGCGGCGCCCGCTACCTTGCCCAAAGGTTTATGGGTTTGCATCGCCTCATCAAAACCTGGCGGGGCTGGTGGTGGAGGCGCGGGCGTTACAGGAGGCGCTTTCGTCTCTTGTAGCACCTCATTATTAGCCTCCACGGCTAGTTGGTCACGTCTGGTCTCTGAACAAGACGACATCCCAAGTGAGACCGCCAAACCTAAAATCGGAAGAATATGTTTCAACATAGGTTGGACCATAATGTTGATCTTGCTTAAAAAAAGTCAAATTCTCAACTATCCATCTATTGACTATTTCATAGAGAGTTTTTTGGGTAGCGCACCATTTTGGCAATGAGGTAATATGAAAAAAATACGCCTGCCCCTCATAGCCTTATGTGCGCTCGCCGCCTGTTCTGCGCCTGAGACAAGCTTGCCCGAAAACGCTCAAAACACCAAGATTGAGGCAACGGTTTTAGACGATGTTTATCAGAGCCGGTTTGCAGCCTATGCGGCCGGAAATTTGTCGGGACTAAATCTTTATGACCCGCTCAAAGCGGTCGCGGGTGCGGATAATTACACGCCTTTTGAACTATCTGAGAGCCAGGCCATCTCACCAGACGCGATCCAAGCCGCCATTAACTACCTCCAAGACCGCCGCACAACCAGCTTTATGATTTGGCATGAAGGCGAATTAGTGGCGCAAAAATATTTTGGGGATCAAACCCCAGACGGTACAATTAACTCCAGATCTCTGGCGAAACCTTTAGGTGTGATCGCCGTCGGACGTGCGATCAAATCAGGTCATATAAAATCTCTCGATCAACCCGTTTCAGATTTTTTCCATGAGTGGAAAACTGATGACAGGTCAAAAATACTTGTCCGGCATTTACTCGATATGCGCACGGGCCTTATGATGCAAACCCAAGAAAAAGACCCTAATCATGTGATGAACAAGGCTTATCTTCATCCCGCCCATGACCAAGTCATTATCGATGATTATCCGCTTATTAATCCGCCAGGGTCGCGTTATGAATATGCCAATGCCAATGCGGAATTAGTCGCCCCCCTTATCGAACGCGCCACGGGTCAGCAATATGAAGATTGGATGACCCATGAAATCTTCAAACCCTTAGGCGCAAAAGGTGGCGAGGTCTGGATGAACCGGGATGGCGGCACGGCTCACGCCGGATGTTGCACGCTTTTACCCCCCGAGACCTTTTTCCGGCTGGCAATCCTATATCTCAATGATGGGGTTTGGGAGGGCGACCGTCTTTTACCAGAAGGCTTTGTCGATCAAGTCAAAACGGGCACGCCGCAATATCCTTATGCCGGTATGGGCGTCTATGTCGCGGGTGATTATATCGAAGCGCGCGGCCCGGCCAATCCTGACTTCCCGCTTGGTAAAACCAAACATGGCGAGCCCTATCTTGCCGAAGATCTCTTCCTCTTTGATGGCAATGGCAATCAGGTCGCCTATATTATTCCCTCGGCCAATATGGTCATTTTCCGTTCCGGCACATGGCCATCACAAGAGCTTGGGTGGGATAATGCAGTGCTGCCAAATATAATCCTAGCGGGCACAAATTTCCCGGTAGGTAAAAAGCCGGTGCCGCAGCAATGAAAGCTTTTTATCTATTCGCATGTATCGGTTTGAGCGCGTGCAATTTTGCGTCATCCGAGATTGAAATCACCCCGATACAATATGACCTTATTGACACGATAGAAACGATTGAAAGCCCGTCCGGTCGGGAAATTGAATTCAGGTCTTTGAAACCCAAAAATTGCGAAACCTGCCCATTTGTGTTTTTCTCACATGGAGCCAATTCTACCTATAATAGGCATGACGCCCTATTCCTGCCTTTCGCCGCACGCGGTTTTCATATTGTTGCGCCAAACCACACGGACTCTGAGGCCCATAAAACAAGGGATCAATATGAACTCGCTGATAGTTTGGGCTACCGTCTGGAAGACTATGATCTTATTATGGACCGTTATAAGCCCGATCAGCATTTTGTCGCCGGGCATTCATATGGCGCGATGATTGCGCAAATGACAGCGGGCGCGAAGCTCACCCCTCCACTGGATACACAAACGCCAACATCCAAATATAGTCCGGAAAAAATCATTGCGATTTCACCGCCCGGCCCCATTCCAAATTATATGGAACAAGCGGGTTGGTCCAAAGTTACCGCGACCTCACTCATTGTCACAGGGACAAATGATATTGTGCCGACCATGACAGAAAACTGGAAAGATCACCTTGTTTCTTTTTCTGTCGCGCCCGAGGGATCAATTGCTGTGATATATGAGGATATGGATCATTATATGAACGGCGCTTATGGCCGAGAAAATCAAAATGCGAGTTTGGAACGTAACCAAGCTATGGGACATCTTATCAATGTCATGGCTGATTTTTTGACAGATAGCGATAAGGTCCTAGACCAGAACACTGACTTTGCCGAGATAAGGAGACGATAAATGAAATCTGATGCTTTAAACCCACAATTCAATCAACGGGGTCGCGCGGAAATCGACTTTTTGATCAATATGTTCAAAGGCAGTGCCCGTATCCGGCAAGAGGCGAATGCTGAATTATCAGAGGCCGTTGCTGACGTCACCGCCCTGCCCGATGATCTGGATGAACGCAATGATGTGATTAGCACAACCCTGTCCGGGGCCACGCATTACCGCGCACAAAACCTGATCGGGGAATGGCATTCGCGCAACCATGCCCGTATTTGCGAACGCGCCTTTGAAGATATTCAAGATCAACTTCAACCCGGTCTGGATGCACTCAGCCGAGGGCCAGCCAAACTATTCCTGGATGAAAATTTTGACCCCCCATCCTATTGGGACGGTGTTGATTTTCACCGCACAGAAGGCGGCTGGGACGGACACCCTTATGCGGGCTATGTCCATTCTGAAATCATTCACCGCAAAATTGTCGCCTCGAGCTTTGGCGACATCCTTGCGCAACGTCGCCGGATCGCCGCCCGCGCGCCCAAGGATCACTATGACCAAATTTTAGACATGGGATGCTCGACCGCGCATTTCACCCAAGCCTTGCAAGAGACCTATCCCGACGCCAAAATCACAGGCGTGGATCTATCGCCTCGCACATTGGAACATGCTCAGCGCGTCGCCAATGCCCATGGCTGGGACTGGCAGCTTTATCAACGCTCAGCAGAGGATACAAAATTTGACGCAGAGCGTTTTGATCTCGTGGCCTCATATATCTTGCTCCACGAAATTCCGGCCAGCGCCATGAAAGGTGTTTTCAAAGAAGCCTTCCGCGTCCTCAAACCCGGGGGTGATATGATCATGAGTGACGTCACACGCTTTGCAGATATGGATAAGCTGAGTGTCTGGAAAGCCGATCAAGGTGCAAAATATGGCGGTGAACCGCATTGGAGAGAATCTGCCTCGCAAGACCTCGCCCAACTCGCCAGAGACGCTGGCTTTGTCGACGTCAATGCCGCTGGCGATGCGCCCTATAATTATCCTTATGTCGTCCAAGGCCGAAAACCATGAGTGAGGAAACCAACCCAACCGCCTATAACCGCCCAAACCGCCCTATTCTCAAAGACGCCGATATGAACGGTCTGGGTCAGGCCATCATAACCCTAACCAAGGAAATTTGGGTCCTAACAGATCGCCTCCATGTCATGGAAGCTGTCATGAAAGAGAATGGCGTCGATATTGTCGATCAGCTTAGGACCTATCAACCGGATGAAGCGCTGCATGCGAAGTTAAAGGCGGAAAATGAAGCGCTGATTGATCGTGTGTTGAGTGCGATTGCGGGGACGTGAGAGGTTGGGA
>CAYTLJ010000023.1:18520-25989 GCA_964438555.1 uncultured Algimonas sp. | reverse complement strand
CACGCCCTAATCCCTATTTTGTGCATAGACCCAACACATCTCATCCGTAATCGCAGGAATACCGTCCAAGGTGTATTCCCGTGAGGACCCAAGTGCTTCTGCGGTTCGCATACTTGCGACATTCCCATCTTGGATCGTGTGAATAACCCGGCTCCATCCCAGATCTTTAAAAACATAATCGATACAAGCCCGACCCGCTTCCTTGGCATAGCCTTTTCGCCAATGATCACGATGTATCGTCCAGCCAATTTCAGGCTCAGGCCAACCTTCCGGATTCCACGGACCAACGCGGCCCACCCAACTGCCTGTCGCCTTTTCAATCACCGACATAAAACTATAGCCGTGAATATGAAGATGACCGATGACGGTTGCCATATGACGCCACGCATGCGCCCGGCTCATCCCAGGACCACCCCCTATAAACGTCATGGTTTCTTTATCCGCAAAACAATCTGCCCAAGCTTCAAAATCACGCTCGGGATCAACATGCCGAATTATCAATCGCTCGGTTTCTAGCTTAAAGCTCACAATATAATGACTCCGTTTCGAAGGCGGAACGATAAAAGTCGAACCCGCGTGCAAAATCAAGCTTGGGTCAGAAATTCAAAATTTTTAATCCAAAACTGTGTTTGGTAAATCGGAAAAAAGTTCAAAAAAAACGGGCCCCGAAGGACCCGTATGATTTTACTAAAATGGTAAAAGCCTAGGCTTTGAGGTCTTTATCCATTTCCTGACAATCGGCCATGATCTTTTCGACGGCCGCGACAGATTTCATAAACATTTCACGCTCATCAGACTTAAGGCGGATATTCATGATTTTCTCGACGCCTCTGGCACCGATCATGGCTGGCGCGCCAACATAGAGGCCGCGGACGCCGGCGATCTGACCTGACAGGCGAACCGCACAGGGCAGGATACGCTTTTTGTCGCGCAGATAGGATTTCGCCATTTCAATGGCGGATTCTGCGGGCGCGTAAAAGGCAGAGCCATTTCCAAGTAAGCCAACAATTTCGCCACCGCCTTTACGCGTACGTTCAACAATTGCATCAATGGCTTCTTGTGTTGTCCATTTCATTTTGATCAGATCTGGGAGCGGCACGCCGTTGACAGTTGAATAGCGTACAAGCGGGACCATTGTATCGCCGTGACCACCCAGAACGGAGGCATGGACATCTTCGACAGAACATTGAAATTCATCCGCAAGGAAATAGCGGAAACGCGCACTATCCAGAACACCGGCCATACCAACGACTTTGCGTGGTTGTAGGCCAGAGAATTTTTGCAACGCCCAAACCATGGCATCAAGCGGGTTTGTAATGCAGATTACAAAAGCTTTGGGCGCATGTTCTTTAATTCCGGCCGCGACTTGTTTAATGACGCCAAGGTTTTTACCGATCAGCTCTGAGCGGTCCATACCAGGCTTGCGTGGGAAACCCGCCGTGATAATGCAGACATCCGCGCCTGCGATATCAGCATAATCGCTCGTCCCTCTGATTTTAGAGTCTTTACCAAAAACAGGTGCAGCCTCAGAGAGGTCCAAGGCCTTACCTTTGGCTGTTCCTTCAAAAATATCAAACAGGACCACATCACCGAGCTCCTCGCGAGCTGCAATATGAGCCAAAGTTCCGCCGATCATTCCGGCGCCGATAAGGGCGATTTTCGCGCGTGCCATAGAGGTTCTCCATATTGGCGTTATTCTTCTCTCGCCCCATAGCCGTGTTATAGCATGGGGGCAACGAAAATAGCGCTTCTGCGCCGCAGCGGACCATAACAATTTTGTTTGCAATGTAGAGGGTCGTGAAAACTCATAGCCATATGGTTTGGCTATCGCTAAAGACGCTCTCATGTCACATAATAGTTTCGGACATTTATTTCGCTTTACGACCTGGGGAGAGAGCCACGGCCCTGCCATTGGCTGTGTCGTGGATGGCTGTCCTCCAAAAATTTCGCTGAGCGAAGCCGATATTCAAATCTTCTTAGATCAAAGAAAACCAGGAACATCGCGGTTTGTGACGCAAAGACAGGAACCGGATCAAGTTAAGATCCTGTCTGGTGTTTTTGAAGGCCAAACGACCGGGACGCCAATTTCTCTCTTGATCGAAAATAAAGACCAAAGGTCCAAAGATTATTCCGAGATCAAGGATCGATACCGCCCAGGCCATGCAGATCTAACCTATGATGCCAAATATGGCATTCGGGACTATAGAGGCGGCGGGCGCAGTAGTGCGCGCGAAACAGCCAACCGCGTAGCCGCAGGGGCAATTGCGCGAAAAATACTCGGTGACGACATTCAAATTCGTGGCTGCGTCGTCTCAATAGGTGACCAAGATATAGATGTGGCGAATTGGGATTGGGATCAGGTCAAAGATAATCCTTTCTGGTGCCCAGATGCTAAGGCCGCAAAAGCGTGGGAAAGCTATCTGGACCGCGTCCGCAAAGACGGAAATTCTGTCGGAGCCGTTCTGCATATCGAAGCCCGGGGCGTGCCCGCAGGATGGGGAGCGCCTATTTATGGCAAGCTCGATAGCGACATTGCTATGGGTATGATGTCGATCAATGCGGCAAAAGGCGTAGAAATCGGTGCAGGCTTTGAGGCTGCGCGGTGGTCTGGCGTTCAAAATGCTGATGAAATCCGAATGAAAGACGGTCAGGCTGATTTTCAATCCAACAATGCAGGCGGCATATTGGGCGGCATTTCCAATGGCGATGTCATTACCGCACGCATAGCGATCAAACCAACATCGTCTATTTTGACAGAGGTTCAATCGATTGATGCCAAAGGCAATGAGATAGATGTGCGCACTAAAGGCCGTCATGATCCCTGTGTCGGCATTCGAGGTGTTCCTGTCGCCGAAGCTATGATGGCGGTAATTCTGGCGGACCATAAATTGCGTCATCGTGGCCAAATGGGCAGTTAAAGTCCGGCGATGACATATGTCCTGATCATCGCGGCCCTGATCGTCGCCGCCCTAATAATATATCTCAGGATCACCTATCGCGGCCTGTCGGGTGAAGACCTCAGACAATATGACCGGATGATTTCGCCGCATGGTACGGCCGTGCAATCAGACGCCTTAGACACACTAAACGCCTATCTGGATGAGGAATTTGGTCGACCCGCGGTTTCTGGCGCATCAAAGAGCGGCTGGAGTGAGAAACGCGAGAGATTTGATGCGGCAGGCTTGGCACGCACGGATATTCAAGCAGAATTTCGATCTGAGGCCATAACAATAGATGGTCGTGAGATCACGGCGAGTTGGACTTTGGTCGACGGATATGATCCGGGTAAACGGATACTTTATATACATGGCGGCGGTTTTACAGTCGGTTCTGACATTAGTCACCGCGCGCTAACGACCTCTTTGGCCAAGCGTACGGGCGGGTCGGTCTTGGCTTTAAATTATCGTCTCATGCCAGAACATAAACGTTCCGCTGGCATTGAGGATGCGCGCACAGCCTATGACTGGATTATCGAAAACGGTCCAGACGGCGCGGCGCCGACGCGCACTCTAGCTCTGGCCGGCGATAGTGCGGGCGGCAATCTGGTCCTTATGTTATCCAATTGGGCGCGAAACAGCTCCCGAAAGCGGGCCAATGCTGTGCTGGCATTTTCACCGATAACCGATTCGACCTTTTCCGCGCCGTCAATCAAAGCCAATCTCGATAAAGACCGAATGTTACGTCCGCTTATTGCGCCGTTGACCAAAATACCGCGCCTAGTCTTGTTGTTATTTGTGAAAAAACTATACGGCTATACACCCGCCCATCCCGATATTTCACCCATATATGATGACTTGTCTGGTCTTCCGCCAACCTATCTCTTGGCCTCTCAAGATGAGACTATTCATGATGATAGCGCGCGTTATGCTGCCAAAATGCGTGCCAATGGGTCACCAGTCACCTTTCACAGTTGGTCAGGTGGGCTCCCACATGTCTGGCCAATATTTGATAATGCCATCCCCGAAGCCAATGCCGCATTGGATGATATCGGAACATTCCTCAATCAACATATCTGAGCCGCCCTTATCCTGAACGAACTATGAATTTCAATCTCAGAGTTAGTTCAAACAAGGTCTTCTATAAGGAAATCATCGACAAGGGCATCTTCCCTGGTTGTAGCCTCGCAATGGAGACCAAAAATGACAAATTTAAAGAAAGTCAAAAAGGCCCTCGCTGCAGTCACGCTGGCTGCGGCTACTCTAGCTCTTCCTGTTTCAGCACAGGCACAGAGTTTCAATGATCGCAATTGTTCTGATACTGCTAATGCCGTTCTCGGCGGTGTTGTCGGCGGAACGCTCGGCACAGTGATTGGTGAAGAAATCGCCGGTCGCCGTGATAGAACCGAAGGCGCCATTCTCGGCGGAATTATCGGTGGTATCGCTGGTGCTGCCATAGGTGATGGTGCCTCAGACTGCGAAAATCGCAATACAGGCTTCCGGACAACCACACGTGGCAGAACGCTATCAAGCCCTATCGTGTCTCGTCCTGTCGTCGGAGTCCAGAATGTTGGCTTCAGAACGCGTAATAATACGCCGCGTTTCCAGACAACAAGTTTTGGCCATGGTCACAAGGTCGACCCACTTTACAAAATCGACCGTGAAATTGATGAACTTCGTTATGAACGCGACCGTCTAAAAAAGGAACTTAAGTATTCAAGAGGATATAATCCGCGCATTGAGCGTCGTCTCGACCGGATTGCCTATGAATTGGATTGCCTGAAGGTTGAGCGCAAACGGATTAAGAAATACGGCATATCCAGCCGTCGCGCATATTAAAGCCACCGGGTCATCGTCCCTAACGGGACCTGGTGGACCCAACCGCCCGGCCTGCAATTTGCAGGTCGGGTTTTTTTATATGTGATGGATTGAATTATTCTCCTGAGAGGCGAAGCATTTTGAGAAATTGTTTCTCTTCATGTTAGCTTCATTTTCTATTCGGCATGGAAATTGCAATAAAAGCGAAAAAGCAGAACAGGTGAGTGTGGGCCCATAAACGGCTCTACGAAATAAGGCAGGAGCCAGAACATGAAAAGACTTCTTTCAACAGCAGCCATAGCGGTGGCAGCGTTTTTCCCAGTGAGTGCATCAGCACAATTCATTGGAAATCTAGACAATACTACAGTTCTCGGTGGACTCGGTGGTGCAGGGTTAGGCGGGGTCCTCGGATCTCAGATCGCACCATCAGGCAACCGAACAGAGGGGGCCGCAATCGGCGCCGTTGTCGGCGGCCTTGCTGGCACATCTTTTGGGAATTCGCGGTCTAATTTCGCTGGAAATCCTTTTGCAGGACAATTTAATCCAGGATTTAACGGCAGAAACTTGGCCGGAACGGCTGTTGGCGCAGGCCTTGGCGGCGTGATCGGATCAAATATTGCAGGTTCTGGGCAACGTCAAGAAGGCACAGCGATTGGGGCCGTGATCGGAGGTCTTGCTGGCTATTCCCTTGCGAATGGTCGGTCTAATTCACGTTATGGCGGATCACCCGTCCCTGTAAATACAGGTGGTTTTAGAGGCCCGATTGCATCTGGACCTGGCTTTGGTGGCCCTGTTTACCGCGGACCTATTGGCGGTGGAGCGATCGGTTCAGGACCTATCTTTACGGGTTCCGCCCCTGCTGGATTTGGATCTGGTGTCGCCGTCGGCGGACCGAGATATGCTCCAGGTGGATTTGTATCTGGTCCAGTTGTCCCCGTTACAACCTACCGCACAGAAACAATCCAAAGACCGATTATACGCCAACGCGTTCGCGTTCAGCCTCAAATCGTTCGACGTCAGCGCGTCGTTGTAGATCAACCGTGCCCATCTGGCACAACGCAACAATCTGATGGTACATGTCTAACCGCACCGCGTGTTATACGTGAGCAGGCTCCAACCGTCATTCCAGCAATCTGTCCGTCAGGCACAACAGATTTGGGTAATGGTACATGCCAAGAACCCGCAAAGAGAGTTTTGGGTTCTGCGCCAATCGTTATTCCACAATCTTGCCCTCCAGGCACAACAGATCTTGGAAACGGTACATGTCAGGAACCTGCTAGGACGGTTCTAGGCGCTGCACCAATCGTTATCCCACAATCCTGCCCTCCAGGTACAACAGACCTTGGAAACGGCACATGTCAGGAACCTGCTAGGACGGTTCTAGGCGCTGCGCCAATCGTTATCCCACAATCTTGTCCATCTGGTACAAGCGATCAAGGCGATGGAACGTGTTTGGCACCTGCCAAGCAGATCGTTGAACCTGCTCCAATTGTCATTCCATCCAGCTGTCCATCAGGAACAACGGATCAAGGCAATGGCACATGTTTGGCACCTGCCAAGCAGATCGTTGAACCTGCTCCGGTTGTAATCTCGGCATCATGCCCAGCTGGCACGACGGACCTTGGAAATGGAACTTGCCAAGAACCTGCTAAGACAGTGTTTGGCTCAGCGCCGGTTGTCATTCCACAGCCATGTCCTGCCGGAACCACAGATCTTGGAGACGGTACATGTCAAGAACCTGCAAGGACTGTAATCGGCAGTGCTCCTGTCGTGGTCAATCAACCTTGCCCAAGCGGCACGATTGATCTTGGCAATGGAACCTGTGAAGCGCCAGCGCGTGTAGTTGAACAAGCTCCAGTCTATGTTCAACCTGCGCCCGTCACAGCGACATGCCCTGTTGGAACTGTATTTGATGGAACGAACTGCATTATCGAAGAAACAATCCAACAAGCGCCACAACCATCTGGGACATTTTGTTACGGTGACGGCAATACGGTCTATGATGAATTTGGTCGGAAGATTAAAAATCATTCGCATCAAGGATTGTCATGTGACAGCAGACATTAGGCTCGCCTGAGCCTTAAACCTTCGCAAAACGAACACCCACATGTTCCTATGCGTACTCAGCGCCCTGCCTTTGGTAGGGCGTTTTGCGTTCACAGAAAATTCAGTTGCGCGTTTGCGAAAAATGGTGATGTTGACTACAGTCTTAACACGCCGTTAAGGCTAGGTACAACTGAACGTCTGTAGGGAGACGGTACCGCTTCCGAACGCTTGGCCAACATATTGGCCTATTTGGACGAAAGGACCCCTTATGCGTTTTTCAAAAACTTTTAAAACTCTCGCAATTGCCGTTGCTTCAACTTCGGTTGCCTATGCATCATCAGCAGTCGCTCATGACAATGGATATCAGCACATCCATCAGTCCAACGGTAACAATAATAATCAACTCCTAGGTGGAGCAATCGGCGCAGTTGCCGGCGGCGTATTTGGCAGTCAAGTCGCGGGCAATGGAGCGCGTACAGAAGGCTCTATTTTAGGTGCCGTGATAGGTGGTGTCGCAGGTGCGGCCATCGCTGGAAGTGGCCGATCAAACAATCAAACGTCTCAAGTTGGGTATCCTCAGGGAAGCTCAGGCCCAGTTTATTCGTCTAACCCTGTCTACTCGTCTAGTCCGACTTATTCATCTAGCCCTGTTTACTCGTCTAGCCCGAC
>CAYTLJ010000023.1:0-18420 GCA_964438555.1 uncultured Algimonas sp. | reverse complement strand
TCGTCTAGTCCGGTTTATTCCTCAAGTCCTGTCTATTCATCGAGCCCCGTTTATAGCCAGCCTGTCTACTCAACAACCCGCACAGTATATAGCAGCCCGTCTTATTATTCGACACCGCGCTATTACAGCTCACCAAATATCGGTCTTTCGATTAATTTGGGAAGTAGAGGATTTGGAAGTAGAGGATTTGGAAATCGCGGATTTTCGAGCTTTGGATTCTCAAATCGCGGTTTCTCAAATCGTGGATTTTCGAACCGTCGCTTTGGCAATAATCGACGCAATTTTAGACGGAATTTTCGTCGTTAAAATCACTGACCTAAATCAGAAAATAATATTCAGAGCCTCGCTTTACAGAAGCGAGGTTTTTTATTTTCGGCGTGCATGAAGCAAATATTCAATATTTCCGGAACCGCCTTTAATCGGTGAGAGATCGGTCGCAATAACTTGCCATCCTTCTTGTCTAACCCAGGTTTTGACATCATCTAGGGCCTGCAAGGCTAAGGTCTCAGACTTGACAATACCGCCTTTTCCAAGACCCACTTTTCCGACTTCAAATTGCGGTTTGACGAGGGTGATGAGCTCACTCTGTCGTGCCGCAATGCGTAAAGGGGTTTCTAGAACCTTCATGGCAGAGATAAAACTTGCATCACAAACAATCAGATCGGGCGCGGGATCTAAGTCTTTGGACGATAAGGTCCGCGCATCTTGTCCCTCTAGGGATATAATTTTTGGGTCTGATCTAAGTGTGGGGTGAAGTTGATCATGACCGACATCGACAGAATAGATTTTTGCTGCCCCATTTTGCGCTAAGACCTGTGAAAACCCGCCTGTTGAAGCCCCAACATCCAAGGCAATTTTTCCCTTAGGGTCAACATTGAAGACGCGCAAAGCATGGTCAAGTTTTATCCCTCCCCGAGAGACCCAAGGGTGTTCCTGTGCAGCTTCAATCGCAGCCCCCTCACCTATTTTTTCAGAAGGTTTTTTGAGAACACGCCCATCAACTGACACCAAGCCAGCCTTAATGGCCGCCTGTGCTCTGGCGCGCGACGTATAATACCCATGCGCTGTCAAATATTGATCAGCACGCATAACGAAAAATAGTGATTAGTTTGAGGTAAGAAAATAGAGACCCGATCAACGATAATGTTGTCACGCCAATCCTTGCAAACTCGCCATATCCCGACCTATGACCTCGAATACTTTTTCGACAATTGCATTCGCGTCAAGCCTAGCTTGTTTATACATATTATCCGGCGTGTCTTGATCGATATAAATATCAGGCAAGGTCATGGTCCGAATTTTAACGCCGTTATCCAGACGCCCCGCATCAGCAAGCTCATGCAGGCAGAAGGCTCCAAAACCACCTACAGAGCCTTCCTCTAGCGTGATCAGCACCTCATGCTCATCTGCCAATCGACATAAAAGATCCGTATCTAGCGGCTTGGCAAAACGCGCATCGGCAACTGTGGCGGACAAGCCTAATATATCGAGTTGTTCAGCGGCCATCATCGCCTCTGCCAAACGCGTTCCATAAGAGAATATTGCAACCCGACTTCCTTCACGGAGGACACGGCCTTTACCAATTTCAAGCGGTTGCGGATTGGGATCGATACCACATCCTGTCGCTTCACCTCTTGCATAGCGGAAGGCTGTCGGGCCGTCATTGCGCGCAACGGCTGTTGCAACCATTTTGGCAAGTTCATTTTCATCAGCAGCCGCCATTAAAACCATATTTGGCAGGCATCCGAGATAAGCGATATCAAAGGCTCCCGCATGTGTTGGACCATCTGCTCCGACCAACCCGGCCCGGTCCATGGCAAATCTCACGGGAAGGTTTTGCAAGGCCACATCATGCACGACTTGATCATAGCCGCGTTGTAAGAAGGTCGAATAAATCGCGCAAAATGGTTTATAGCCATCTGCGGCTAAACCAGCTGCAAATGTCACCGCATGTTGTTCCGCAATCCCAACATCAAACATTCTGTCCGGGAAAACCTGTCCAAATTCCTTGAGGCCCGTCCCCCCAGGCATGGCTGCCGTTATTCCGACGACTTTGTCGTCCTTGCGCGCTTCAGAAATTAAACTTTCCGCAAAGACCTTGGTATAACTCGGCGCATTGGCTTTGGCTTTGGACTGTTCGCCCGTGATGACATTGAATTTTGAGACACCGTGATATTTATCCGCTGAATTTTCAGCCGGTGCATAGCCCTTACCTTTTTGGGTCACGACATGCAGCAGGACGGGCCCGTCCTTCATTTTTTTAATATTTTCCAGAACCGGAATAAGGGCATCCAGATCGTGACCATCAATAGGGCCAACATAGTAAAAGCCTAATTCTTCAAACCATGTCCCGCCCATAAACATGCCGCGCGTATATTCTTCTGCCCGCCTTGCCGTCGTTTTAATGGGGCGCGGCGCATTGGCGACAGCTGATTTCGCAGCCCCGCGAAGCGCCTGATAGCCACCCGATGAAACTGTACGTGAGAGAAGATGGCTCATGGCACCAACAGGCGGGGCAATGGACATATCATTATCGTTCAAAATGACGAGCTGGCGTGAGTCCGTTGCTCCCGCATTATTCATGGCTTCATAAGCCATACCCGCCGTAATAGACCCGTCTCCAATAACTGAGATGATATGATTGTTACGACCATCAAGATCTCGCGCCGTAGCAAATCCCATTCCAGCCGAAATAGAGGTTGAGCTATGGGCCGCACCAAACGGATCATATTCACTTTCAGCCCGTTTGGTAAAACCTGAAAGTCCGCCGCCTTTACGTAAGGTCCGGATACGGTCACGACGCCCCGTCAGGACTTTATGTGGGTAGCATTGATGGCCAACATCCCAGATCAGCTTATCATCTGGTGTATCAAAAACCGCATGTACGGCGACTGTCAGCTCGACGACACCCAATCCAGCGCCCAAATGCCCACCCGTAACAGACACGGCATCTATAACCTCAGCACGGACCTCATCGGCCAGTTGTTTTAGCTGGTCGCGCGAAAAACCCTTCATATCTGAAGGGTATTTTACACTATCAAGTAAAGGCGTGTTTGGCATAGTGCCCATTTCATCCCTTTAGTGTTGACGTTCCAACACAAAATCTACTGTATCGCGCAAGGTTTGCGCGGCTTCTCCCCAAGGTTCAAGGCAATTTTTCGCCTGTTCCCCTAGAGCATGCGCCCGATCTTTCGCACCATTAAGGCCCAATATAGATACGAATGTGGCCTTTCCAAGATTTTCATCTTTTCCAACGGCTTTGCCAACAATGTCAGCATCGCCAATTACGTCTAGAATATCATCCTGAATTTGAAAAGCGAGTCCCATATCACGCGCATAGCGAGATAAATCTTGGAGTTGCATTTCGGACACACCCGATAAAATACCGCCCGCCCGGACTGCAAATTCTATCAAAGCTCCCGTTTTCATAGCTTGTAGATCCGTAATCAGCGCCTCGTCTCGATCACTTTCCCCAACCGTCATATCGACAACCTGTCCGCCAATCATACCAGACATGCCTCCGGCAATGGCGAGATCTGAAATAAGCCTGATCCGAATTTGAGGGTCTATATCTAACCCACTCAATATCCCGAAGCTTCGCGTCAATAAAGCGTCTCCAGCCAAGACAGCCATGGCTTCATCATAGGCCTTATGAACGGTTGGCTTTCCGCGTCTTAAATCATCATCATCCATACACGGTAGATCGTCATGAATAAGACTATAGACATGAAGACATTCAAGCGCACAGCCAGCAGAGAGCGCAATATCTAACGGCCCGCCCAACATGCGCGTTGTCTCATAGACGAGAAAAGGACGAAGTCGCTTTCCGCCGCCCAAAGCCGCATAGCGAGCAGCCTCCATAATAATCGCTTGTCGACCCGATGCGACTGCAATCAATTCTGACAAACGGGTTTCTACCTGCCCTGCAACCTCACCGAGGCGCTCGAGAAAATCAGGGGACCCTAATGGCTTGGGAGCTGATTGCACCATTAGCTATCAAAACCTTCAGTTTTTATATCACCTTTGCCATCAAGCACGATTTTCTCGACTTTCATTTGAGCTGATTTTAATTTGCTCTCACAATGGGCCTTTAATTTTGCGCCGCGTTGATAGATCTCAATACTTTCTTCCAAGGGGGCATCACCGCGTTCTAAGCGGTCGACAATGCCTTCAAGTTCATTGAGGGCATCTTCAAAACTCATTTTTTTGATGTCACTCATTTTTTGTCCTGACCATCCTTCTGTGATTCCAGTGCAGATCACCATTTTGCGAGACACATTTCCAGCCCCTCGCCATCAAAGACCCCTTAATCATACGATTAAACCATCCATGACCTGAAACATAAACGATCTTACCGCTTTGCGCAGACTCTTCCAGCATTTTCGCCATATGATTGGCGCGTTGGCGCGCTTGTGAACGGCTTTCCATCCCATCTGACCATCCAATACACCAAACGATTCGCGACCACGTCCCCCAGCTTTTAGGGCGTAATTTCAAGGGAATCGGCGGAGACGGCAAGGGCGCTTCAACCAATTCATCCAATATTATATCCGGCGAACGACCTGCTGCCAATTCCAAGCTTTCAATGGCGCGGCGTAAAGAAGAACTATAGAATATATCGGCTTTACCTGCCCAGTCTTGCACTTTCTGTGGAACTTTTTGATCCGGTATAATTCCGCCCACATCATATTGTTTCCACCAGTCGCGATATTCGCGCCAGCTCAATCTTACCTTACGAGACAGTGCAGGTTTGCCATGTCGGACCAGTATGATCGTATCTTCAGACATTCAGGCGCGTTACAGCCATTTCAGGGCTTGTTCTAGAGCTTTTTCATAATTCTACCCTTTGGCGGGCAGTAAAAATCCAAATCGCGATCACATCGCTTAAAACTAAACATAATACGGTCAGCGCGACCCATCAAATTATCCACAGGGACCATGCCTGGACCATATACGCCAGCCCGACTATCGGTCGAATTATCCCGACCATCTCCCATGAAAAATATATGACCCGCTGGTACGGTAAAAACCTCGGTATTATCGAGATCGCGCGAATCTGATTGTTCATAAATCAGGAATGTTTTGTCAGATCCTGGCAAAAGCTGTTCATAGGTGTCGACGCGAATTTGCCGCTTAGAATCATGATCTAAATAGACGCGTTCTTCGACCTTTTTGCGGGCGATGCGTTCACCGCTAATATAAAGTTGTCCATTTCGCATTTGAACTTGATCACCAGGAAGACCGATCACGCGTTTAATCATCACAAGTTCATTTCTAGGGTTCCGAAAGACAACCACATCTCCGCGTTTTGGGAGGCGAGAAAAAATACGGCCCTCTGGCAGAGGTAATTTATGAAGTAAGAGAGGCAATGAGTGTTTTGAATATCCATAGGCATATTTCGACACATATAACCGGTCACCGACTTCTAGGGTCGGCTGCATAGACTCACTTGGAATTTTAAAATGACCCCAAACCAATGTCCAAAATGCAAGAATGAAAGCGAATAGTTTTGCAAAAAATTTAAGCTCATTGAGAATCCATTGCGCGGGCGGAAGTTTTTCTGCCTCGGGCGCCGTCTTATCTTGCTCTTTATCCTTGGTCTTAAACATGGCAGTGCATGTGCGCGAAGCGCTTATAGCTTTCAACCATATTTTTCTGTAAATTACGTATGGTAGAAGATTGGAAACCGGACAAATGAAACGAATATTTATAACGCTTGCCGTTTCGTGTTTAAGCGCCTGCGCAACACCTCCCAGCTTGGACGTTGCGGAAGCCCCTGCTGGACAATATAAACTTGACCCGAGCCATACCTCTGTGACCTGGTCACTCTCACATGCAGGATTATCATTATACACGGCTCGTTTTGATGCGGTGAGCGGGGCTTTAGATTTTGACCCAACTGACCCCACAGCGAGCCAGCTTGATGTTCGGATTGATCCAAAGAGTGTTTCTACTGGCGATCCAGATTGGGACGACACCCTTGCGACATCTTCAAATTATTTTGAAGCCGACAGATTTCCTGAAATCCGGTTTGTTGCCACCAACTCGAAACGTCTTACTGAGCGCACGGGCGAAGTCACAGGACTTTTGACGCTAAAAGGCGTGACAAAACCCGTTACACTCGATGTTACCTATAATGGCGCTGGAAAAAGCTTTGGCAATCCAGGACAGACGCTCGGCTTCTCGGCCGTGGGACGATTTAATCGTTCAGAATGGGGTCTGGATTATCTGATTACTTTAGCCAATATAGGTGATGAGATTACACTGCGGATTGAGACTGAATTTAACGAAGTTCAATGACCCTTTATGATCCCATAAATTTCGCCCTTGACCAAAACGGGGTCGTGCTTCTGCCAACAGAAACTGTTTTTGGCTTGGCGTGTCGGGCAACAGATCCAATTGCCATAAATAAAATATATGCGATTAAAGGCCGAGGTTTTGACAAGCCTCTTGCCGTCTGTATTTCAAATTTGGAACAAGCTGAGACTTTGGGTGTGTTCAATAAAACGGCGCGTCAAATTGCAAAACAATATTGGCCTGGCTCTGTGACAATTATCCTAAAAGCCAAATCAAATACGGGATTAGACCCGCGCTGTCTCTCTGGCGTTAAAGGGTCAGACTCTGTAGCCCTTAGATGCCCCGCCATAGAGTGGCGGGATCATCTTAAAACGCCGCTCGCCCTTACAAGTGCAAATCACTCTGGGGAACCAGATTGCATCGACCATGGTTCGGCACTGGCACTGTTTGGACCGGAGGTGGATGCCCATCTTGAGACTGAGACGGTATTGTCTGGGCAGCCCTCGACGATAATTTCAATTGATGAAATAGGCTGTCACGTGATTCGGCAGGGCACCGTCAAATTACCGGAATTTTTGTCATGAGCGCTGGAATAGATAAATTAAAATCTGAACTCCCATCAGGCGCTTGGACGCAAGACTTAGATATCATAACCCCACATCTTAGAGAGTGGCGGGATAAATATTTTGGTCAAACACCCATTATGCTGACTCCGCGCAGCACAGAAGAGGTCGCAATTTCTGTCAAAATATGTGCGGAGCACAAACTTGCGATCATGCCACAAGGCGGGAATACGGGATTAGTTGGCGGCAATACCCCACAAGGCGAAGTCTTGATCAGTCTCAAAAAAATGAGCAAGGTCCGCGAGATCAATCCAACGTCAAATGCCATGATTGTTGAAGCGGGTGCGACCTTACAATCAGTCTTGGACGCGGCAGATCAAGCGGGGCGCAAATTCCCCCTCACCTTATCCAGTCAAGGAAGTTGTACGATTGGCGGCGTCATCTCTACCAATGCGGGTGGCAATCACGTCCTGAAATATGGAACAACCAAGGACCTTATTTTCGGTGTCGAAGCCGTATTAGCAGACGGGTCTATTTTTAACGGGCTCACATCTTTGCGCAAAGATAATACAGGATATGACTTAAACCGCCTCTTTTTAGGCGCTGAGGGCACATTGGGCATTGTCACGGCGGCCAGCCTAAAATTATTTCCAAAACCGGGCTATGTCCAACGTGCCCTTATTGGCGTGCGTGACACCGCAAAGGCTGTGTCCTTGCTTGAAGATTTTCGATCCGGCGGACGTCTGTCCATGTTCGAAGTCATGCCCCGAATTGGCTTTGAAGCGGTTATCGAAAATTTTGAAAATATACGCGATCCCTTTGAAGCGCGACACAATTGGTATCTGCTCTGTGATTGGGAGGTGGATAATCCTGAAGACGGGCAAGCGCTTTCTGAGTCCATTATTACAAAGGCTTTTGAAGCTGAAAAAATTCAGGATGCGGTGATCGCGCAAAATGAAACGCAAGCAGCAGACCTACTCTCAATCCGTGAAAATATGTCAGAAGCCCAAAAGTTTCTGGGTGGATCGATCAAACATGACATCACGATTCCCATTGATCGCATCCCAGAGTTTTTCGAACAGGCCGATCCCGCATTAGCCACATTTATTCCGGGCTGTCGTCCCGTGGCCTTTGGTCATTTTGGCGACGGCAATATTCACTATAATATCTCGCAACCCATAGGGATGGATAAGGAAAAATATCTTTCAAAATGGGAGGAGATGAGCCGAATTGTTTTTGATATTGTGGGAGAGTTTGGCGGCTCGATTTCTGCTGAGCATGGAATCGGGATTATGAAACGCGACGATTTGGTCGAGCGATCCGATCCCGTAAAAATTCAGCTCTTACGCTCTATCAAAAAAGCGCTTGATCCTGACCGAATTATGAATCCCAGAGTCATGATTTAGAACAGTCTATGTGCTTTCGCATTTTTCAGTCAATCACTCCGATTTGACTAGCATTTTAAATTTGCACCCCTATTTATAGGGTCTGTTTAACCCACGGATACGGATGGCAATCGGGCCATCGATCTCATGAGGAGGCTAAAATGCTAACCCTACTTTCCCCTGCAAAAAAAATGAATATGGATCCGGCGCAAACCGGATTAGATACAACACATCCTCGCTTTGGCGATGATACAAAAACGCTCGCAAAACTCGCCAAGACGAAATCCGCAGATGATCTCAAGGCGCTCATGCATATTTCAGATAATCTTGCCAAACTAAATGCGGACCGTTTTAAAGCCTTTAATCTGGACGGACGGTCCAATTCTTCTAAGGCCGCAGGCCTTGCTTTTGATGGTGATGTCTATTGGGGGCTAGAGGCAAAATCTCTTTCCGATGATGATCTTAGTTTTGCACAAGATCATTTGCGTATCCTATCTGGTCTATACGGTATTCTAAGACCTATGGATATCATTCAGCCCTACCGACTTGAAATGGGTACAAAATTCGAAAACCCACGCGGCAAAAACCTTTATGCCTTTTGGAAAGACAGTCTCGCGCCTGCCTTGACGGACGACCTGTCGGATCATGCGGATAAAACAATCGTCAATTTGGCATCCAATGAATATTTCAAGGCCGTCAATCCCAAAGCCCTAGAGACTAAAGTTATTTCTGCTAAGTTTCTTGAAGAAAAAGACGGTAAATCCCGACCTATTCAATATTATACAAAATTCGGACGCGGCCTCATGGCACGTTGGATTATCCAAAACCGTGTTGACCGCGTCGATGGATTGAAAGACTTCAATGCGAATGGGTATAAATTTAACACGGCCCTATCAGCGGAAGATCTCCTTGTTTTTTCACGCCCGCAACCGCCAAAAAAAGGCTAGGGTTTGGCCCTCTATAAAAGGAATTTTGCGCAATGCGCTGTCACGAGCCCGTGGAAAATGTCGGGCCGTGCTTGGTGGCAAATTATAAAGCGGACGCTTCACGCCGTAAAACATGACAATGTAAATGTGATTGCGGCAGGTGTTGCGTTTTTCTCGCTCCTTGCCGTCTTTCCATTGATCACGGCGGCTCTGTCTATTTTTTCCTATTTCACAGACCCAGGCGATGTAGATGCGATTATAAATAGCGTCGCATCTTTAATACCTGACGGCGCTTTGGGGATTATCACGGATCAAATATCAAGTGTTTTAAATGCGGATAGATCCAGAATCACGGCGGGTATTTTTATCTCGCTTGGCATCGCCTTTTTCTCGGCTGGTGCTGGCATTCGGGCCATGATGCGTGCCATGAATATTGCCTATGAGGAAACAGAAACCCGCAATATTTTTGTTTTTTATCTTTATGCGGCTGCCATGACGTTAGGGAGTCTCTTAATTGTGTGGCTCTCACTCTGCGTGATCATTGGCGTTCCGACCGCCCTCACCTTTCTCAAACTCGAAGATGCGATAGACACTGTCATTCGCTTTTTACCTTGGTGTCTGCTTTTATTGATATTCTCATTTGCTTGCGGTGTCATGTATCGTTTCGGCCCCTCACGCCGCCCCGCACGGAAACGTTGGCTTGTCCCTGGCATTAGTTTTGCTGTGCTGAGCTGGCTTTTAATAAGTTATAGCTTTTCAAAATTCGTGCTGCATTTTGGAAATTACAATGAAATTTTTGGCGGTCTGGCCTCGGTCATTATTTTACTGATATGGCTTTGGTTGACGGCAAATGTCATCATCATAGGGGCGCAATTAAATTCAGAAATTGAACGCCAAACCCTTGTCGATACCACACGCGGCCCAAACAGACCTTTAGGTCAAAGAGGCGCGCATATGGCCGATTTCATTTCCGACAAGACGGGTAAAGGCTTGATAGAGGCGGAGCGCTTAACCGCTGACATAAAGGATGATGAGCTCGGCGAAGATAATATGTCTAAGTCCGTTTAAACATTGATGACATGCCGAATAAGCTCTGGGCCCTCGTTTCTTGCATTTCCCACAGCGCGTTCAACTTCGTAATGGCCCAAATCGTCGCCGCCTAACATCATCTCAAGCACAAGATCTGGATTGGCATTTGCGTCCATCCAATCATCCCAATGCGCTTCAGGCAATCTGACAGGCATACGGTGATGTAGATGTTTAACATCACCTGTGGCAGCCGTTGTCAAAATAGTGCAACTGAGCAGTTCAATGCCTTCATCAACATGCCAACGCTCCCAAAGACCCGCAAAGGCAAAAATCTCTTCGCCGACATTATCAGAATCTTCAAAAATAAAATGGGGATGTTTGACTTCCTTACCATCTGCCATTTCAACACGTTCCCATTCATACCATCCTGTTGTCGGGATCAAGGCACGTCGTCTTTTATAGGGGGTTCTGAAACTCGGTTTCTCTTTTGCCGTCTCAATCCGTGCATTAAAGAGTGGTCGACCACTGGGTGGCTCTTTTCGCCAAGACGGATGTAATCCCCACCGCATCGGCACAACTTTGCGGTCGCCTGCACCATCAAAGGCAATGACGGGCACAACGCTTGCTGGCGAAACATTATATTTGGGCTCCCAGGACCAAAGTCCTGCTGAACTTGTTTTTGCCCCAAAACGGGTCGCAATCTGGTCTAAATTAGCTGCCAATGTATAGCGTCCACACATAAGCCCGTTATAGAGCTATGATACCGTAAAGGAAATGAGAATGAGCAAAACACGACAGGACTGCGTTGGCATTGTCTGCCTGAAAGGCGATAAAGTCTTGCTTATTCAACGCGGGACGGCGCCGCGCAAAGGTGAATGGTCTATTCCAGGTGGTCGCATTGAAATGGGTGAAACAGAAGCCCAAGCAGCCTTGCGTGAACTCGAAGAAGAAACAGCGATATCGGCAGAAATTCTAACCAAAATCACCGCGCTCGATGCCGATTTTGAAGGCTATCATTACCGGCTTCATGACTATCTCGCGAGGTGGACGGGTGGAGACCCACAAGCTGGCGATGACGCGGCGCAGGCGGTCTTTGTTCCAATTGGTGAGATCGAAAAATTGGGCATGTGGTCTGAGACCGAACGCATTATTTTCGAAGGTCATGCGAAAATGGCTTTGTTTTCGGCAAAAGACAGCTAAATTAGGGGTGTGAAACGCAGTGTCTTATATCTAGCCCTTATGGCGTGTTTGACCACTATGCCCGCTTACGCACAAGATGCGGAAGCCATTGGGGACGCTGAGGCCGAGCCCGTTTTGACGGAAAGTCAAAAACGCGCTGCCGCCTTAAAAGCACGCGAAGAAGCCGAGTTACGTGTCGAAGAAGATATGGTGACAATGACGAGCCTCGTCGAAGCTCTGTCAAAAAACCTGGGTCAAATTCATTATCTTCGAACGCTTTGCTTTGGACCGAATGATCAAAAATGGCGAGACTACGCCACGCAAATGATGGACGTCGAAACACGAGGTGATGAAGAGCGCAAACGACAACTCATTCGTGCCTTTAATGCCGGCTATTATCAAGAGCAGGAACGCCACAATGCTTGCGGACCAGCTGTATCTGTTGACGTCGCGGCTTTGGCTGAAAATGGACGCCATATAGCCTCCATGCTGGGCGATCCGTTTCGGGAACGCTAATGGCGTTTCCTGTCATTATTCCCCTCGCCATTGGGGCTCTCATTCTTGGGGGATGTGTCAAAGCCGTCTCAGAGGCTCGAAAATCCAGACCGCTCGCCTCTTTAGAAGGCAGTGAATGGGCACCGCAAAATACGGGTAACCTTGAGCAATTTATTGCCTTTAAACAGGGCGGCGAAATTGTCGGCTTTGGCGGCTGCAATAATTTTTTCGGCCAAATATACACAGGACGGCACCAAACTGAAAATTGGGGCGCTCGCCAGCACGAAAAAATATTGCCAAGACGTGATGGATGCAGAAGCAGAATTCATCCAGATTTTACAAGCCGCGCGGGTTGCGGACGGGACGCATAAAGACCTCAAATTATATGGATCAGACGGCGAAGTTTTAATCGAATTACAGCGTCGGGACTGGGATTAGGTAAATCCCTCTAGACCTGAATCCTAGCGCAGCTTATCAAATAGATTATGACTGATACACTCACTATACGTCGGCCAGATGATTGGCATGTCCACCTTCGTGACGGCGCGATGCTTTCAGATGTTGTGAATTATACGGCCCGTCAATTTGGACGCGCCATTATCATGCCAAATCTAAAGCCGCCCGTGACAACAGTGGAAGCCGGTCGTGCCTATCGCGAGCGTATCTTAGGAGCGCTGGACCCAAAACTTGATTTCACCCCGCTTATGACGGCCTATCTGACTGACACAATTGATCCCGATGAAATCAGACGCGGCAAAGCGGAAGGTGTTTTCACGGCAGCAAAACTATATCCCGCCAATGCAACGACAAATTCAGCCCATGGCGTGAGCGACATCCGCAATATTCACGACGTCCTAGACGTCATGGAAGATATCGGCATGCCCTTACTAGTCCACGGCGAGGTCACGCATAAACATGTCGATATTTTTGATCGTGAGGCCGTCTTTATCGATGAAGTCATGGTTAAGCTGGTCAAGGAACATCCCGCACTTAAAGTCGTTTTTGAACATATCACCACTGAGGACGCTGCGGCTTTTGTGATGGAATCGGGTCCTAATATAGGCGCCACAATTACGCCGCATCATTTGCGCTATAATCGAAATGCAATTTTTGACGGAGGCATTCGTCCGCATTTTTATTGCTTGCCAATTGCCAAACGCGAAAAACATCGCCTGGCCTTACGCAAAGCAGCAACATCAGGCTCGCCAAAATTTTTCCTCGGCACAGATACAGCCCCGCATGCGGTGGGTGCAAAAGAAAGTGCCTGTGGATGTGCGGGCGTCTTTAATGCGCCCTATGCCATTGAGAGCTATGTTCTGACCTTTGACGAAGAAGATGCGCTCGACAAGCTCGAAGGCTTTGCAAGCCTAAACGGGCCGCGTTTTTACGGCCTTCCCGTCAATGAGGAAAAAATCACCCTCACCCGCAAAGATCAATCAGTCCCTGATCGGATCACGCTTAGTGATACGGATATTATCCCGTTTCACGCAGGTGAAACTCTAGGCTGGTCAATCCAAGTTTAACCTATTTCGGCTCAACAAATTCCGCAATTGCCTCTACAACTTCTGGGGAGATTGGAAGATCAGGATCTCCATAAGTCCTGATATTCAACAACTGGTTCTCAGGCGCTTTTTTGAGAACATGATTTATCCCCTCTATGATTTTAAGTGTACCGCCCGTAGCGTCCGCTAAGATTTTTGCATCTCTCACAGAGGTTTGAATGTCTGTCGTTCCATGAATGACTAGCGTTTTAATCCCTGCCGATTTCGCAAGATCAGCGGGATCAATGTTTATGAGAGAGATCAAATAATCCTGTACATCGTCGTGAAATAATGGCCGCAAAGCGCGATGCATAGTCTCGGTTGAAACTCTTTCGCCTGTCTCCAATTTGGCAATGGCGTCCAAGGCCTCATCTAAAAGGGGAGCGTTCGCTGGATTTGCCTGAAGCTGTTCTTTTAAGATTTCAGAAAGCGGACGACCCGGAGCGGAGACTAATATCAACCCGCATATATTCTTATTAAGCCTTGCAGTCGCAGAGCCCATCAAACCGCCCTCAGAGTGGCCCAACACATAGACGCAAGGCGCATTTGTCCGTTCAATTATCCTATCGACCCACCCGCTATAATCTTGCGCATAAATATCGACTGATACCTGGTTGGGGTCACCCGCTTGCTCACTCGAAAACATTCCGCGCTTATCTACGCGAACTGTTGATATACCGTCTTTCGCAAGACCATGCGCCAATAATTTATATGTCGCAGCAGATATTCCCGCTGGATTGTTCCCATCTAGGTCTGTCGGTCCTGAGCCCGGTATGATCAAAATAATTGGGGTCTTGTCTCCAGCATCAATATAAAGCCCGCCAAGTTGTCCTGATGTGATAGGCGTTTCATTGACCTCCACCTTGATTTCGTTTTCTGAAACCTCTGCCGTTTTGTCCATTTGATGCGAGGGTTTGGAGCTAGGGCTACCACAAGCAGACAGCGTAAAAATCAACCCCAATAGACATAGTATTCTGGTCTGACGTGAAATCATATTATATCCCTGAATTATATTGCGAGCCTAACATTAGAGAACCACAATACAATAATGGTGAAAATAAAAAAGCCGCCCCAAGGGACGGCTTTGAAACAGAAAGTTTTGTACTGACTAAGCGTCAACAGGCTCAACGCCTTCAAGACGTTCGCGGTCGATTTTGCCTTTAGCGTCGACGTCGCGATCAACAAATTCAATGACGGCCATTGGTGCATTATCACCATAGCGGTAGCCCGCTTTCATGATGCGGATATATCCGCCCTGACGATCCGCATAACGTGGACCTAGGACATCAAAAAGCTTTTTAGCTTGTTCCTTATTACGCATACGCGCAATCGCAATACGGCGTGAATTCAAGTCGCCTTTTTTTGCAAGTGTAACGAGCTTTTCAACAAAAGGACGTAATTCCTTTGCCTTTGGTAAGGTTGTTACGATTTGCTCGTGCTCAACCAGTGAACTGGACATATTCGCAAACATAGCCTTACGATGTGAGGCTGTGCGGTTTAATTTACGGTGGGCGATCTTGTGACGCATGACTTTATCTCTTTGAGGTGATCAGATCAGACTAGGTAAAAGACCTAGATATGATCATCATATTTCTTGGCAAGTTCTTCGATGTTTTCTGGTGGCCAGTTCGGCGCGTCCATACCTAAGTGAAGCCCCATTGCAGCAAGGACTTCTTTGATCTCGTTTAAGGACTTACGACCAAAGTTTGGTGTGCGTAGCATTTCCGCTTCTGATTTCTGGATAAGGTCGCCAATATAAACGATATTGTCGTTCTTGAGGCAGTTCGCAGAACGTACTGATAATTCAAGCTCATCTACCTTACGCAAGAGTGCAGGATTGAAATCGAGCTCTGGCTTCTCGTCTTTACGTGAGACATCTTCCGGATCATCAAAGTTCACAAAGACTTGGAACTGATCTTGAAGAATACGCGCGGCAACAGCAATCGCGTCTTCAGGTGTCACAGCACCATTTGTTTCAATATCAATAATAAGTTTATCGTAATCAAGGACCTGGCCTTCACGCGTATCTTCAACACGGTAAGCAACGCGCTTAACCGGGCTATAGAGGGCATCGATGGAAATCAGGCCAATAGGCGCATCTTCTGGACGGGACGCCGTTGCGGGCACATAGCCTTTTCCAGATGTGATCGTGAGTTCCATACGAATGTCTGCGCCTTCATCCGCCGTACAAATAACGTGCTCCTTGTTCAGGATTTCAACATCAGCGGTTTCTTCGATATCAGCACCTGTAACCGGTCCTGCACCTTGTTTGCGAAGCAATAGTTTCTTTGGGCCATCGGCATGTAGGCGAACAGCCAAGCCTTTAAGGTTTAGAACAATATTCGTAACGTCTTCGCGGACATTTGGAATAGAGGTAAATTCATGAACGATACCGTCAATCTGAACAGCTGAAACCGCAGCACCTTGGAGTGAAGATAGCAATACGCGGCGTAGTGCATTTCCCAAAGTCATACCAAAGCCACGCTCAAGTGGTTCAGCAATAATCAGAGCTTTGCGAGACGGGTCACGTCCAGGCTCAATTTCCGGGTTAATTGGACGGATAAGTTCTTGCCAGTTTTTTTCAATCACAGTGTTCGCCTCTAATTGTGCGTAGGGTGTGCCATTTCAAAGAAAGGACACACCATGAATTTTTTGTCCGAGCCTCGAAAAGTTCGGAAAAATAAAGGTGTTAAACGCGACGGCGTTTAGGGGGACGGCATCCATTATGTGGAATAGGCGTGACGTCACGAATTGTCGTAATCGTCATGCCAGCGGCTTGAAGGGCACGAACGGCTGATTCCCGACCAGAGCCCGGACCATTCACATTGACTTCGAGTGTATTCATACCATGCTCAGCAGCTTTAACGGCTGCTTGTTCGGCTGCAACTTGCGCGGCATAGGGCGTAGACTTACGAGAGCCCTTAAATCCCATCATACCTGCAGAACACCAAGCCACAGCATTGCCTTGCGCATCTGTGATGGTGATCATTGTATTGTTAAATGTTGCATTCACATGGGCGACGCCGGAAGTGATATTCTTCCGGTCGGCACGACGGACGCGACCTGGTTCTTTAGCCATGATGTGCTACCTTATTTCTTCTTACCAGCAATGGCCTTTGCAGGCCCTTTGCGCGTACGAGCATTTGTATGAGTGCGCTGACCGCGAACGGGAAGGCCACGACGATGACGCAAACCACGATAATTACCCATATCCATTAAGCGTTTGATGTTTTGAGACACTTCACGACGGAGGTCACCTTCAACTTGGTGATCGGCATCAATGGTTTCGCGGATCTGAAGAACTTCTTGGTCAGACAGATCATGCACGCGACGCTCACGTGCTATCCCTACTTTTTCACATATCTCAGCCGATTTTGCCGGACCGATTCCGTGAATATAACGTAACGCGATTTCAACGCGCTTATTAGTCGGGATATTTACCCCAGCAATACGAGCCACAATCGGCCTCCAATTCATTCCGGTTTCAAAACGGCTGTGACGTTAGCTTGTCCCATGACGGATGGGACGGTAGCCGGATACGTCTGCCGCGAAAGCGGGTCACATAGTCTTAAACAGGGCGTGCGTCAACCGCTCACACTGTCATATTGGGGAGAATCCCCTCCTCTTTTATCGTCCGAATAAACGGGCGAAAAATCCTTGTTTTGGTTCTCCTTTAGGAGAGGCCAATCGATCGAGCACCTCGGCGATAGACGCCGCGACCGTTTCAATATCCGCCATACCGTCTACTTCGGTCAATTTTCCCTGTGCAGAGTAATATGGAAGTAATGGCGCTGTTTGTTCATTATAAGTCGCAAGACGGTGTTTAAAGACTTCTGGATTATCGTCTTTACGTCCCTGATCCTTAAATCGTTGTTCAATCCGCCCTAATATGGCCGCATCTTCGACTTTGAGACGAATAACAGAATCGACTGTTTCACCGCGTTTTTTTAAGACCGCATCAAGCGCTTCGGCCTGCGCAACCGTGCGCGGAAACCCATCAAAAATAAAACCCGCGGCTCCAGACTGTGCATCAAGTTGTTCCTCGATCAGAGCAATGACAATCTCATCGCTGACAAGATCACCTGCCTTTATGATACCTTCAACCTTTTTACCAAGTTCAGATCCGGACTTAATCGCTGCGCGTAACATGTCACCGGTTGAGAGCTGAACAAGGTCGCGCTGTTCACGAAGGAACTTAGCTTGCGTACCCTTACCAGCTGCCGGCGGACCAAATAAAACAAGGTTGAGAGTCATCAAATTCCTCTTAGGTCTTATTGCGCCGACGCATGCGGGACTTCTTGATCAAACCTTCATATTGATGGGCGACCAAGTGAGACTGTATCTGAGCCACTGTATCGAGGGTCACGGACACAATAATCAAAAGACTCATACCGCCGATCAATAGGGCGACAGATTGCGGAACCGATCCAGCCTGTTGGGCAATAAAGAGTTCAGGCAAGACACAAACGAAAGCCACGTAAAACGCGCCAATAAAGGTCAGGCGTGAAAGGACATAGGATAGATATTCCGACGTACGCTTACCCGGACGAATACCTGGCAAAAAGCCACCATTCTTTTTCAGATTTTCTGCAACATCATCGGGCTTAAACACATAAGGCACATAGAAATAACAGAAGAAAACAATCAAGAGCCCGTATAGCGCCAAATAAAGCGGTTGCCCATAGCCTAGCAGGGCATTCATTGTTCCCATGAAACCTGACGCTGCGCCGTCACCGCCAGCCGCAATCGTTCCAAATGTCGTTGGAAGCAAGAGTAAAGAGCTCGCAAAAATTGGAGGGATAACACCCGCCGTATTGAGCTTGAGCGGCATGAAAGAATTCTCACCACCAAATTGCTTACCGCCCGCCATTTGTCGTTTCGGGTATTGGACCAATAATCGCCTCTGTGCGCGTTCGACAAAGACAATCAGCATGGATAGTCCAACAAAGAGGACAAGTAAGATAATCAATATAATATCATCAAGGTTATTGGCCTGGCTCTGTCC
>CAYTLJ010000022.1:0-26208 GCA_964438555.1 uncultured Algimonas sp. | reverse complement strand
GCCTGCGCACCTGGGACATAGTCAATTAGCATGTTCTTTAAATTTGCCCCTACAATATCATTTCCGCCAGCAGAGAGTAGCATGGCGTGAACTTCAATTTCGGCTTCATCAAGCTCTTGTAAATGCTCCCAATATTCATTTTTGCGAAGCATGTTCATTAATGTGTCACCAGCAGCTCCTAAACTGTAAATGTTGAAATCTTCTGTTAGCCAATCGATCGTGTCTTTTAAAAATTTCGGATATTGGAACCAGGAGTCGCCTTCTGATAATAAGATTTTTCGGTCATCCGCTCTAGCGAGTCTGCGTTTGAACTTTTTACGCCGACGTTTGCGATAGAAGGAATTTAATATATTTATAGGTGAAACACCTCTTGTGCTTTGACCCAATAAAGATTCTTCGCGACCATCTTCGATATTGTTCCAATTCGGTAGGATTTGAATGTCTAACCCCGTATTTTTATCGACTTTATATGTCAGGAAAGGATCTAATTCATCCATATCCACATCGGGATCAGACAGTTTTTCTAAAAGTGTACTATAGCTAATTTTTTCCATGATTATGGCCTCGTTTGCAATTCGCCGATAATCATACGGCGAAACAGAATGTAGAGAATTAAAGCCGTCACAAGAAAATAGATGGCCCCATATAAGAAATATCCCCCGACACAGGCGAGCAATATCGCAAGACCGAAGCGACCAATGACATTAATGATATTTGGATAACGGCTTAGAAGCGGTTGCCGACGTGCCGCGAATTGATAAAGCAACAATATGAGCCAAATTCCGGCCAATAATTGAAGCCACATCTCCGCACCTATATGGGTCATCCCCAAAATATCCAGAACATAATGCGGAATAAACAGAAGCGCCAAAGCTATAATTAATTCAAATGCCAGAATTAACCCGAATATTGATTTATAGGTCGATTTGGTGGACCTTGCTTTGTCCAGGGCAACCCCGGATAATGTCATATCACTCATTTTTAAGGCTCCTAAAACGTCTTTAAATATTCTAAGATTTGACGTCGTTCATTTTCTGAAAGTTGCGTTCCATACTCATGTCCTCGATTGCTATTCCCTTTGATATTTGTATCGAAACAATTACGCGTTTTTCTATCGATACAGGGATTGGAAATAAAACCGCCTTTTTCAAAATCCAGGACATTTGAGTCCCGCATGAAATGGGTAGGGCGTTCATGCTTAGGGTTTAAGAGGTCGAATAACGTTGGAACCGAGCCATTATGTAGATATGGCCCCCGCAACCATAGTCCGTCTAATGGACCATTTGCATAACCATCAGTTTTTGTGAATGCTTTGAATTGATGTTCCGTACCGGCAAATAATTCATTTAACTGTCGTTTCCGAAATGCCTCGGTATATGAGTCTAGTCGATTTCTATCTGTATCGATTTTTTCAATTGGCTCGACATACCCAAGAAATTTACCTTCGAAAATATAGCTGTTTTTGTCCAGATCAAAATATCCATGGCATGCTGCGCAATTGGACATATATAAAGTTTGCCCGTTTCTCACATCGGACGAATAGGCTTGACCCGGATCTGGTCTATTCGGGTTACGCGGAGGGGACAGTTGAAGTAACCACTCAGCGACGCGATTAACAGACCGGTGATCTACCGTATCTGGAAATACGCCAGCCCCTAATGCCGCACTCAAATTACGTTCTTTGAGTGACGCGTTATTTCCATCCCAATGGAGTTGCATGCCTTCACGAGGTTTTTGATTGAAAATTGATGGAAAATCTGACGCGCCGACTCTTTCTGAAAGTTCAATCTCTGCAATTTTCATATCAAATTGGGTCATTTTATAGGGATTAAATGTATCGACCCGCCCAATGCCCCAATCCGGTTGCTCAATCAGTAGAGGAGATAGTTGATTGTTTAAATCATCAAGGCCCGAGCGAATGCGTGGGAGTACAATAATCCGCCAAAATTGCCGCTCTATCCAGTTTTTAGATTGACCAGCCTTTTCCATGGCATCAAATACTATGTCAGCCTCGAGTTCGTCATTTGAAATCGACAAAATAAATTTTGTAAAACGTGACAACTCCAGCTGATTGGCTGGCATGCCCGGAACAATTATAGATTGTCCCTCCGCGCTCGTTTTGTAGCTGCCCGTATGACAAGAGGCGCAATTCAACCAGACCATATCAATACCCGTTACACGACGCTGGGACACGCCGATCGGCAGGCTATGTTCGGAACTATCTGTACGATATAAAAATCCGAAGGCCCGGAAGTCTGGACGGTGGTCAAATGCCTCTGGGTATAAATGCGGTAGAGCCAACCAGAAGTCTCTTGGAAGTCCGCTCCGCGTTTCAGATCCGATTGATCCATGTTGAAAATGGTCAATTTCGCTTTCAAATTTCAGTGTTTTTTGGACAAATAAGGATGCCAAAAACACAAGGGCGACGACAAATACGAAAAGAATTAGGGCCCGTTTTCGGCGCTTGCGAATATGCGTCATTTCCCGTTGGGAGCTTGAAAAATGTTCGACGTCCCGACTCATGAAGGTATCACCAAGCCTTCGGAGGTTTCATAAATGGACATTAATTCTTCGACCATTGCGTCACGGTTTTCAAATCGTGAGAGGTCATAACAACCCATTGGGTTTTTTGGCGCATTTGTAAGGCACAAATTGCAAAAGGAGCATGGCTTTTCAGGGACATCGCGCCCGGATTTCCAAACTTTGGGCAAGTCTGGATTGGCAACCAGACCGCGGGCCATGGAAACGGCGTCAATATGTCCATTTGTAATAGCGTCACGCGCGAGTTTCGCCGATTGCATGCCACCCGTATTGATAACCGGAATAGTTAGATGGGTTTTGATTGCGCGCGCATCATCCAGATTAACGCCTTCAATGGGGCGACCCGCTTTCATTCTAAACCAAAGCCATCTGAAAAGGGGTTGTAAAAGCGGGTTTTGAAAAAACAGATAGTTGCGAAGCCCGTTTACGCCTGAAGAAATCATCGCGTCATAAGTGGTCGCGAGGCTTTGCAATGAGAGATCACCTGGCGGGTTTAAAGGATGTGGAAAAAGTGAACCCGATGAAACATGAATGGCGTCGACGCCAGCAGCTTCGCACCATTTGACAACTTGTATTGAGTTTTTGAGCGTATTGCCTTTAGCTTCCCATGGTAGGACGTTATTATGATCCACCGCACTAATTTTTACTTGCAAGTGAAATTTCGGCCCAACTTCTGTCCGGATCGCGCGAATGACGTCGAGCAAAAAACGCGCTCTATTTCTGAGAGAACCTCCATAATGATCCGTTCTGTCATTAATGGCCGAACTTAGAAATTGCGTGAAAAGATATCCATTTGCCGCATGTAACTCAACGCCATCCAGTCCGGCTTTTTGGGCCCTCAATGCACCTTTAGCAAAAGCTTTAATGAGGTAAGAAATTTCGGTTACGCTCATGGCGCGACAGAGAAAGCCGTGAAGCCCTTCTTTTTCAGATGTTGAACTGAGTAAGAGTTGATCCTGATTTGCAATTCCGGGCAAGTCCATCTGTCGACCAGAATGACTGAGTTGGAGGATATATTTTGACCCATGTTTGTGAACGGCTTTTCCAAGCTTTTCCCAAAGAGGGATAAATTCATCTGTATGTATTGTCGCGTAATTTGCGATAATGCGCCCATTCATTAAAACTGGAACATAAGAAGAAATAATTGCGCCAGAACCACCCTTCGCAAATTTAGTTTCCCAATTTATCCGTGTTTGTGTCAGTGCCCCATTATCTTTGTCGAACCGGCCGGAAATGTTAGATCTGAAAATTCTATTTTTGACCGTGAGATTACGCATCTTCAAAGGTTCAAATAATATATCCTTTGTCATGAAATCACCTCCGTCCAGACTTGCGTAAGAAGGCTGGGAACCGCTTGATGAGCCGGGCATTTAGACGGCGAGGTCGTCATAAATGCGATGCGGTGATCAAGGTGTCGTTTCGCAGCGGCGTGGGTTGAAAAAACGACCAGTGTACCGGGCCGAAGTGGTCCGAGTTGCGACGAGCTAACGGTTTTGGATTGTCTCAATATCTGCTCTGGTGCTTTCATGCATCGCGCGAGGACTTCGTCCATAGATATATAGGTATTTCCGTCCTGATATAGCTCACTCATAATTTCGAGAGAACGCGTTATATTGTGAAATGCGATAGATATGGCGTGGAGCGCCGCAAAGTCTTGATTGACTTTTTCTGCGAGTTCATAATGCGCGCGGTTCAACGATCCTGTTGCAATCCAGATTAACCACCTGAAGGGGTTGAATGAACTTAAAGCCAAGTTGATCCTATTGGCATGTTTTATTGTTTGATCATCAGCGTTAAAATCAGGATCGAATAGGCGACCAGTAAGTTCCTGCGCGGTTTGTTCTATTGGTCTTTTTGTCTCTGATCGTACATATTTTGCAGCTTGTTTTATGAGGTCTTCGTCCCAGACTTGGCCTTTGATTAGTCTGCCTTCGAGAGCGCCCTGATTAGCAATTCTATTGACATCAAATAAAGATTCTGCCGATGGAAAGGGTTTCGTCTTTGTGTGATTGGGCGGGTTAAAAACGCCTTTTATTTTCGATTTTTTCTTGGGTTTTGCAATCTCCTTTTTGCCATTCAATGCGAATTTTTTGACATACATCGCCGCTTTCATGCGACCGATAATGAGCCGATTTAATAAAGGGCCCTTAAAAATATAGTCACGATCGAGATCGGGGTTATTGGCCTCTTGCAAAATTAGATGACTTGAGGTGACACGATGTATGTCGACAAGAAGTGGTATGCGAATATGACGACTCACGGGTCGTTATTCCGCTTTTTCAAATGGGAAAAAAGCATTGCGTCGATTTCGCAAAACAGATTTTAATTCCGGACAATGACGCTCCAAAACATCGAACATCCCATTGTTGAGAACCCAATCATATCCGACTTGCGTGTAAACCTCAGGTCTAAAGTCATCCGTATAAAACCGATCACTTTTGAGACGCCGCGACGCCATTACGATAAAGAGGCGAAACACTGTGTCCGAAAAACCAAACCGATAAGGCATACCATTTTTTGATACAGATTCTGCAAGTGTTCCAATAAGAAAATCAACTTTGTCGACGGTACCATAGATTTCCTTAAGTTGTTTTTGCCATTCCACATTGTCCGTAATGTCTGAGAATTTTTTTGGCGCTCTCATGCCGATTAATTGTCTAAATTTCTTAAAACGCGGTATGCCTCTTTCACGATCTCTGAGAATATCCACGGCTGCAAGATCTATGAGGCTTTTAGGATCATGCGGATTCGTACGTAAATTACGCAAGGTTTCCGGATAATTGTGGAGCGTTAGGGCTCCAGGGTGGCTGATGCCGAGGGAATAAACGGCATCGCAAAACGAAATTTTAGTGTAGAGCTGCCTTGCGCCGTCATTCGATATTTCATGGAGGTTCGCTGTCTCGACGAGCTCATTCGTGGAGAGACGTCGGAATTCATATTGATCTGGAATAAGCGAATGGAGACGATAAGCCGCGCCAAACTCTTCTGTCATGGAGAATGGGGCCGTGTGGTGATCTTGAGGAGAACCTGGAATTCCCGAGACAATTTCGCTTTCTGATGCTCGTCCAAAAGTGTTGAAATATCTCTCGCCACGCAGTCCCCAATAGTTTCCACGCATGAGCATCCGGCCTTTTGCGGAGTCCATAAGGGCAGGAGTCCATTCGACCGTATGGATTTTCGCAATTAACGCGGCAATGACAAGGCGTGCTTTTTGAAACAGCCATTCTCCCTCGGCATTGGGATATTCGATTTTTAGCCTATCGACGACCGCATTATGTTCTCTCGCAAAAAGGGTGTGCAAGACGGATAAACCCGTCCACCAACTTTGGTTGAAACCAGATAATTCGGCTGTTGATTTTTTATTATTTTGTACGTCGGGAGGGAGGTGCCCGTTTTCATCAAGCCATAATTTTCCGTCATCGGTAATTTTATTTTTTCCAGGCGGCGTTCGCAATTGGTGATTTCGAGCTTTGCTTGCACCGTAAAGCTGAGAGGCATCCCACCAGTGGGTTTGCTCATTACGGTAAGTTTTGGGCTTACCCATATCCAGCGGGCTTATATTGTCGTCGGCTTTCGTGTGCCCAACTTTCATATCTTTCAATTGCCAGTCATCATCATTTATGGCTGGGATAATGTGATGTTTCTTCGTGCTCGGCGCGCCGTGATTGACCCAATCATGTAGCATGAATTGAATCCAAGCTGCAGCGATCACGTTTAAATGTGGTACAGGAACGAACTCGGTTCGTTTCAAGAGTTTATTAGATATTTCTCGCGGATTGGGTTCAAAAAGACTATCGGTTTCCGCAAAGCTCTCCTCTAGAGGGACATTTCGCCCAAACCTTGCCCCTGCCATACCCATCCATGGGTGGGCGAGATCATTAAAGGTTCCATCATAGGTTCGCGCCCCCATAATATCGAAGTCCTCAGGTGGATTTATTTTCGGCGGTTCGCGTTCCGTATCAATCAAATTGTTCTTACGTAAGTTTACACGATGACCAATGACGGCAGCAATGGCCGGGATGAAGGGGAGCCTATGCCAAGGCCTAATGGGTTCCGTAATGCGAAAAATAAAGCTAAGAATAGTGTCGGTAATATTTGTCACGCGCCCTCACAATTCTGAACAGAATTATTGAAAGGCTATCGTCGTTGATCAGTAGCCCCGTATCACGTTAGGAAATTTGAACATAGAAAGACGTGATCTAGATCACGGATTCACAATGAATCATTTTTTTAAATCAAACTATCAACTTTCTCGCGAATGATTTCGATAAGGTCTTCGTCCATAAATCTATAATCATCAGGAATATCCAGAACATGGATTGTCTTATATTTGAGGTCCTGACGATATTCAGACATCAGGCGTGACTTGTGTTTTTGTTCCATGACAAGGATCATATCTGCCCAGTTAATATCTTTATGGCTGACGCGTCTTTTGGCGGATTTTGATGTGCCCCCAGAACGCACGGACACACCGTCAACATTTCGGTAAATGGCTTCACCTGTCGGGCTGCGCCATTGGTTCATGGAACAAACGAATAGGAGGTTTATGGGGAAGGTGTAGTTCAATCCTATTATCTACTTTTTTAATAAATATGGTAACGTCTATTTTAGTGCGTGTAAGGGCAAAAATCTACCTCCAGTCCAATTAACCTAGGGTATTTTGTTTTCATTTTTTACGGGCATGACATAAGCTTCATCTGTTGATGATCTATACGACATAAGGCCAAACTTGATACCCCAACCTCAATACCCACTGGTTTCTGCGACTGCAGATGGGTTCTTTGATCCGTCTGGCGGTGGTGACCCAGCTCAGATTCAGCACATCCTATGGTTTTTCGGTCATCCAGAACTCTATATCGGCCTCTTTCAAGGTCTCATTATTTTGGCGGGTATTATTTGGGTGTCTCGCTGGCTGATAAGCCGAAAAAATTTCCGCGTTTTTTTTCTGCTTCTTTTTTGCGTCACCCTACTGGTCTTTGCCAGTGCGATCAGTATAAAATATATTCATGGTCTCTTCACGCGTGGGGAACCACTAGATTTGACTTGGCATAGAATTCCATTCCAGGCTTTTCACGCGATTTTCTGGCTAACAATATTGGGCTTTGTCGTGACGGTGATGTCAAAAGCAAAAGCTATTGCAAAGGCTGTTTGTGCGAACCCCGTGAGTGGATTATTTTTACTATCTGCGTTTTTCGCCTTTGGTTTTGCATGGGTTTCAACAGTTTGGTTGGTTGATCGATCAATCGATAGCTATTTACACGACACATATTCTATTTCATCGCATGTGAAGCAGTGCTCATATCTTATTTTGGTGAATTTATTTTTCGCACTTGTTTTTGCGACTTGGTTTAAAGTCCTCAAGTCGAATTATAAACGTGCTTTCGGCTTGGTATTCTGGTTTATTTTTTCCGTTTCCGTGATTTTGATTTTTCTACCTTATTTAGAAACGTTTAAACCAATTCAAGACCCTTCGAGATTAGTGCCTGATTTTGATTATCAGCAGGAGGCGGCGTCGGTACCTCTCTCAATAAAAATTGGCATTGCTGGCTTGACGTTATCTTCACTCCTTTTCGTTTATTTGATTTTTGACTCGCTTCGGAAAACGCGCTGATCCTATCATTTCCTGCTTGATTCGCGTTTACGAACGCTAGATTCCAAGGTTTGGGCAAAAAACCGAGTCTTTTCAGACGCTCAGCCATTATGACAGGCTTCAACGGACATCAAAAAATCTTGACAATTTCGTTAAGGATTGATAAAGGTTTTATTATGTTGATGTTATGGAAATCTATCCCCTTACCTGACCCCAGCGGCATAGACTCATAATCTTTACCATCCTTTGACGTATTGATTGCGTCATTCGGGTCACATCGACTACAACCCGCAGATAGAATCTTCAAAAGGACATCATGCTTTACCTAGATAATCGCCCCCTAAACCCGCCACGTCGATCAGCTGCGAATGGCCCTGATCGTTTCTTCCAATGGCGGGGATTCTTTGATGATACATCGGATCTCGATGATATTGTCCAAGTCGTTGAAAAAGAATTCCAACAAGGCGGAGAGACGGATCATCTTGATCGTTATTTCCTATTGCCCGGACGTTCCAATACGATCACAACCTTATGTGATAATGAATCTTTAGAAGTTCATACGATGGTTTCAACAGATGGCCCAATTGAACAATGGGAACGGTCCGTAAGAACAACATTTCCAATGAAACGGACGACGGCATCGATTATCGGCACCTATGTTCCTAAATTTCGCGGCTCTTGCTCTTCTGTTGCAAGTGCTGAATCGCTTACAGATGCTTTATCTAAAAAGTCTCGTTATTATGAAGCCAATGTGGCGCGTCGTCATTTTGAACGTAATGAAGTGTCAGCGGAAATCGAAACGGTAAATGTGAACGGCAAAGAGAAGATCTCTATTGTGCTACGGAGTCACTGTCCAAATAAGATCATGGGCGAAGTTGAAAAACTGGGCTTGAGTGCATCTGAAAACACACATTTCGGGTCATATCTGAACGACCTTTAGGCTGTTTTTGACAAAAACAGACTTTAAGCTTTTTATCGCACGACTTGGCTGGCCAAGTCGTGCATTTTTTTTTACAAATATAGCAATAGAAATTTGACAGAAGATTGTGTCATGACAGACGCCCAAGATATAGTCGAAAGCGCGCCGTTCAGCTCTATAACAGAATTATTGCCCGAAGGTGTGTCACCCTTTGAGCCGCCAAGATGGATGCGACACCATATGGTTCAAACCATTTTGGCGAGCCTCAAATTTCGAAAATCTGGCCGATGCCCTATGCTGGACGCGGCCGAAGATATGATTCTCAATTGCGAAGATGGTGTGCGCCTCAAAGGCAGTTTTTCACCGCACCCCGAAAATAAAGCGCTCGTCATTTTTTTACATGGCTGGGAAGGGTCGCAAGAGAGCACCTATGTTGTGTCGGGCGGGCGACAGGTTTATGCGCGCGGCGCGTCTGTCTTTCGATTGAATTATAGAGATCATGGCGGCAGTCATGATCTCAATGAAGGCTTGTTCTACTCAACCTTGTTTAATGAAGTTTTTGACGCGGTTAAACAGGCCGCAAATTTGGCCAATGGCGCACCCGTCTATATTGTCGGGTTTTCCTTGGGTGGGAATTTTGCGCTCCGAATTGCAAGGTCATTGCGCGATCTTACGATTTCAGAGTTAAAACATATTTTTGCGATCAGCCCTGTTGTTGATCCATGGGGCGCTGCGCCCTTGGTTGACCAAAACTATTTGTTCCGGCGGTATTTCCTAAAGAAATGGACCAAGTCTCTTCGGATAAAACAGTCCCTTTTTCCGGATCTCTATGACTTTTCAGAGATCCTATCGCGTAAGAAAGTTTTGGATATCACGCAGAAACTATTGCCTGAATATTCGGAATATCCTGATATGGAATCCTATTTCAACGCTTACCGCGTTGACCCCCATGATCTCGCCCATTGCCCCGTTCCGATATCAATCATTACGGCTGCAGATGATGGTATGATCCCAGTCGCTGATATCTTAAAACTTGCGTTAAATGTGAATGCCAAACGGATTATTCATGCCCATGGTGGCCATAATGGCTTTTTCCAATCCCTAAAGGGACCAACATGGTATGATGATTACATTGAACAGGTGATGGAGCAAATATGATAAAAATAGCATTTTGGCTTCTTGTCCTTATTGTCGGCCTTTTCGTTGGTCTGGGCATTTTAAGCCAGAAAGGCGAAGCTCCTGGCCTCATTGATGGCCGCTTAAAGGAGCCGGGGACAAAACCCAATGAAGTCAGTTCCGAGACGGGCACGCAACCCGAGCGATATGTTGAGCCTCTCAAGGCCAATTTAAACCGGATTGCCGCAGCAATAGAAAAAACGGGTGGAACCATTACCTCAAGAACAGAAACCTATTTATCGGCCACCTATATGAGTCGCATTTTCAAATTCGTGGATGATGTCGAAATCAGGGTAGATGGGGATATATCCCATATCCGGTCAGCCAGCCGAGTTGGTTATTCTGATCGGGGTGAAAATCGTCGGCGCGTCGCAATGTTACGTGCGGCTTTGTAACGAAACGTAAGCGCGAATATAGGCACAATTTCGTAATGCGTTTGATCTGAAAAAAATCCATAGGGTGTTCTTTATATAGAACGAAAGGTTTCTTATATAGAATATTGTCAACAGGCGTGATCTCCTATATGGGCGCGCCATATCAATCTTGATTAAGAAAATTGGACCCATCATGTCTAACGCACCAACCGAAGAAAAAGTCCTTGGCGTCGAGCATTTTACCGACCGTCTTTTTGCCTTCTCTATTACGCGTCCGCCGTCATTTCGCTTCCGCACGGGTGAGTTTATTATGATTGGTCTACCCAAGACAGAAGAGCAAAAACGCCCTGTTATGCGGGCCTATTCTGTGGCCTCACCGGCTTGGGATGAAAAACTAGAATTCTATTCGATCAAAGTCGAAGACGGACCGCTCACCTCGCGCCTCCAAAATATCAAAGAGGGCGACACAATACTCTTAGGCCGTAAGCCCGTCGGGACATTGGTCTTGGATGCTTTACTGCCTGGCAAGCGGTTATGGATGTTCTCGACCGGAACAGGATTTGCACCTTTTGCGTCTCTCGTGCGCGATCCTGCAACCTATGAAAATTATGATGAAGTTATCGTCACCCATACCTGCCGCGAAGCCGGTGAGCTTCAATATTCACAACGTCTTGTGAATGATCTGATCAATGACCCACTCGTCGGTGAGATGGTTGTCAAAGAAGACGGAACACCTAAGCTGAAACTCATCACCTCATTGACGCGTGAAGACCACCCTGTGACGGGTCGTATCACGACATTGATTGAGACGGGGGAGCTGTTCAAACTCGCCGGAACAGAACCGCTCAACAAGGACATTGACCGCGTTATGATCTGCGGATCAAAGGACATGATTGATGACACAGCGGCACTGGTTGAAGGCTTTGGTCTCACTGAAGGCTCTAACAGCGAGCCAGCAGAATTTGTCATTGAGAAAGCGTTTGTGGGTTAGGCCGACTGCATTCTAGAAATTGTACGTACTCCCAGAGGGCGTTTAGTCCTATATCGAAGATCTTCCAAAAACAGTATGTGCATCCCACTTTGCTGTTTTCCCAAAGACAATGCGGTTGATGACGAGGGCTGCACTCACCGCAAACATAAGCGTAATGGCCATCATATGAATATAATTCCCGCCTGGTAATTTTGGCCAGACCTGGGTGAATATGGTGTAGAGCAATACACCTAAAATCACGGCGATAATAACAGCCCGAGCGTCTACATTTTTAAAGAGCAGACCGACGATAAATGCGGATAATATGGGCATAGATAGAAACCCATAAAGTTCTTGGACGAGATTGATAAGGTTCTCTGCATGTAAGAATACGGGAAACATTATGAAGGCCAGGGCGACCATGACGATGGACACATAGAATGAGAGTTTTTTTATTTTCGTCTTTGTCTTAATATAAGTGTCATGAATATCACACACCCACAGGGCGGCTGATGCGTTTAAGATCGAATTGAAGGTTGTAAGCACGGCTGCGGCTATTGCGGCCGCGAAAGCGCCTGTCAGGGCACCTGGTAGGAGTTCTCCAACGATTTTGCCGAAAGCTAAATTATCGCCAATTTCGCCATAGAGTTTGTATGAAATTATCCCGGGTATAACGATAATTGGCGGAACGATTAAGAGCCGAATGGCAGCCGCCGCCAAAATACCCTTTTGGGCTTCTTTGACCGAAGGCGAGGCCATAGCCCTTTGCGTTATGGTTTGATTGGTGGACCAATAAAACATTTGGATGAACAACATGCCTGTAAATAATGTCGCAAAGGGGATCGGCGAGTCATAGGAGCCGATCAGGCTTAAGCGCTCGGGCGGAATTCCGGAGAAATCGAAATTAATCGCTTTGAGAGCGGCCCAGACGACAAAGAGGGCCAAAGACAAAAGGAGTACACCCGAAAAGGTATCGGATATGGCAACGGCTCTTAGGCCGCCGAAAATGGCATAAGCGGATCCGATGACGGCAAAGGCAATGGCGATATAATAAATACTGATATGTTCAAGGCCGAACATTTGCTGCATGAAAAGCGAGCCGCCATATAGTATAGCGGGCAAGAATATGAAGACGTTACCCGCTAGGAATAAGATAGAAATAAGCGCCCGGATATGAACGTTATTATATCGTTTTTCCAAAAGTTCCGTCGTGGTCGTACAGTTATATTTATAATAAACCGGAATGAATATGAAACAGAGCATGATTAATCCGACAACAGCAGCGAGTTCCCACCACGCGACTAAAGCCATCTGATTTCCATTCATGCCAATCAATTGATCCGTCGATAAATTTGTCAGCGTAATCGAGCCCGCCACGAAATACCATTTCAGACTACCACCTGCGAGGAAATACTCACGCTCTCCGCTTTCGCCTGTACGGGCATCTCGGCAATACCAATATGTCACCAAGCCGATCAGGGCGGTTAAACCCAGAAATACTAAAATTTGCGTGAGATGTAATTCCATCAGCTCGACCTTAATCTTCGATGTCGCATGTTTTTGTTTTTATATTTTGAAGCCTTATACCTGCTGCGGGAATTTTGACGCCATTACAATCCACGGCGTGATTATTATAATTCAGATCAAGCTTATGCTCTCCAATTGACCGACACCGAAGGCCTTCGGGCAGGGGCTTATTATCTATTCCGCATTTATGTTTTAGAATGTGCGATAAACTGTTTTCATCCGGCCAGCCGCAAAGATAAATTAAATTGTCTTTGCTGAGTATTGCAGGATAGTCGCAAGCGGTTTTTGCGATCACGTCATGATCCGTTTCAATCATTTCTCGCCAGATTTTAAATTGGCCACCCTCAGAGATTTTAATGGTCTCGGTTGGGCGTAGACTTTCAACAGAACCCATAGAAATATTCAGCCCGATCGATTTCAATGGATCGTTCTGGATTTGAAAATCATGCGTCTTGCTATCTGTACGTGGCCCTAAAATGATCTGCGCGTCGCTGGAACTAATGGCTTTTGTCAGATTATCCCCGAGTGAGAATAAGCCCGGTATAAAGACGTGCTCATAACCCGATAGGGTGTCGATTGTGGCAGGCAAGATATCGATATCCAGGCCCAGCTTTCGAAGAGCGACATAAAATTCGTAAACCAACCTAAAATAATCAAAGTCTTGTCCGTGGGGTTGTACCTCCCAAGCCCAGGCGGATTCATAGTCAAAAATTATCGCGCTTTTGGCGGGTTTTATGGGGCTTAGCTCGGTCAACTCTCTTGCGAGTTGTTGGACTTCCTGATGGGCCGTGGCAGGTTTGTTATCTGGTCGCTTTATGGCGCTATGCATTTGTTCTTGCGCGAATGGAGCCTGTCTCCACCGGAAATAACAGACAAATTCTGCCCCATGTGCTATGGCTTCCCAAGACCATAGACGAACCATGCCGGGTAAAGGCGCTGGATTATAAGGCGCCCAATTTACGGGACCAGGTTGTTGCTCCATTATTCCCCATCTCGATTTCCCAACGGCTCGATAAAGGTCATGGTGAAAGGCTTGAAAATCCGGATCACCTTGTCTTTGAAAATCATGTCGAAAGCTGTTCGGCTTGTCTGACCGATCTTCCAGAAACCCTAAAGGATAACTATCCCAACTCGCAATATCGAGATCGCGGCCGACCTCGAAATGATCAAAATCTGTAATACGTCCCATGTAATTATGGATCAAAGGCAAGTCAGAATATTGTCGAATGGCTTGGCATTGATGGAAATTAAAATTTGTGACTTGGTCAGAGGAGAACCGCCTAAAATCCATACGATGTGACGGATTAGGCTCGGTGACCGTTAAATTAGGCAGATCGATGTCCGTGAATTTAGAATATTCCATGGACCAAAAGACATTTCCCCAGGCCGCGTTCAAAGCCTGGATGTCACCATATTTTTTTTCGAGCCAGCCCTGGAATGCACGTCGAGCGGGCTCACTATAAGATAAGATCGTATCGTGGCATCCATATTCATTATCAATTTGCCACGCATATATATGCGGATTTTTTGCATATCTTTTGGCGAGCCGCTCGCACATATCTGCGCTGGCTTCACGGTATCCGTCATGAGAAAAACAATAGTGTCGACGAGAGCCAAATTTGCGCGGGTTTCCATCGCGATCGACCGCAAGCATATCTGGAAATTTATCGACCATCCAACGCGGCGGTGTTGCGCTTGGTGTGCCTAGAATGATTTGCAGTCCCGCCCCGCCTAATATTTCGATAGCTTTATCAAGCCATTCAAATTGATACTGTCCGGGCTCAGGCTCTATACGGCTCCAAGCAAATTCACCGATACGCACAAGCGATAAGCCCAGTTCCGCCATTTCTTTGGCATCAGTTTCCCACAAATGTTGGGGCCAATGTTCGGGGTAATAGCAAACGCCAAGCTTCGGGGTCATAGGGCCCACGCTCTTTTATGAAAATTCCAGGCGGTTTGAATAATATGCTCAAGATCAGACTGCGATGGTTCAAACCCCAAAATATCTTTGGCCCGGCTCGCATCGGCATAGAGTTGACTTAAGTCGCCGGCACGCCTTGGCGCCTTGTCATAGACCAAGTCCAGACCCGTGACCTTTTCAACCATCTTTAAGATCTCAAGATTGCTATAGCCGGTCCCTGTTCCTAAATTGAGTTCTGCCCGTCTTAGTCCAGAATTGAATTTTTCAATTCCCAACACATGCGCTTTGGCCAAATCATTGACATGAATATAATCCCGAATGCAGGTGCCGTCCGGCGTATCATAATCCGATCCAAAAATTTTCATACGTGCGCGCAGCCTGGCGGCAGCTTGCAAGGCTATTGGAATAAGGTGGGTTTCGGGATCATGTTCTTCGCCAATTACGCCTGATGGATCTGCACCCGCCGCATTGAAATACCGAAAAATGATATAGTCTAAATCATAAGCGTGGTGGTAGCTTTGGATCATATGCTCAATCGCGAGTTTGGTTTTGCCATAAACGCTAAATGGATTTTGAACTATGTCTTCGGTTATCGGCATGTGATTAACCTCGCCATAGGTTGCGCAGGTCGACGAAAAAATTAGCCTATTGAGTCCGTGCGTGCGCATGGCTTCAAGGAGGTTAAAAGCGCCGATAAAATTATTTCGGTAAAATTTAGCGGGTTCTTTTTGACCAATTCCAACCTCTATAGAACTGGCAAGATGTATGACTGTATGGGCGTCTTTATGGGCGGAAAGGGCTGCGTCGATTGCAGAAGCGTCTTGAAGGTCAACATCTTCATAGGCCCCCCATTTAACAGCGTGTTTATGACCCGTCGAAAAATTATCGATGGTGATGGGTATGCCATTTTGATCCGCAATCATTTTGCAGACATGACTTCCAATATAGCCTGCTCCACCAATGACGAGAAATTTTTGTCCGGATAAATCAGCCAACGGAAAATGCCTCTGGATGTCGTTCTAATAAGGATCGCGTCCAGCTTGCAGTCTGATCAGCATTAACGCAAGCTACAACACACCCGCCAAATCCGCCGCCTGTCATACGTGCGCCCAAAGCCCCTAAGGCGACCGCGCTTTCAACGATCTGATCAATAGATGGTAAGGTGATTTCAAAATCATCTCGCATAGAGTTATGACTCTCTGTCATGAGTTTCCCAAATGTGACCATATCATTTTCACGCAAGGCTGCAGCGGCACGTTTTGTCCGGCGATGCTCCGTCATACAATGTCTGGCGCGACGTTGAATGTGATCGGGCATATCTTTGAGGGCCTCCAGATCTGACGGATCAATTAGGCATATATCATCGCGTCCCAATTCTGCTTTTATCTCATCGCACTCTTCTTTTCGGACTTTATAGCGACCTTCTTTGAGTTGGCGATAAACGCCAGAATGAATGACGACCATGACGTGAGATGCCGGAAGAGATAAGATTGAATACTCCAATGTTTGAGTATTCAATTTAAGAGCTTGTCCGGGCCTAGCCAAAGCGACCGCCATTTGATCCATAATACCACAGGGGACACCGATAAATTCATTTTCTATTTTTTGCGCAAGTTTGGCAATTTTAATCGCGTTCATAGTTTGGCCACTTTGCTCGACACAAAGTTTTATAATCCCGACCAAAAGCGCCGCTGATGAGGACAGGCCCGCACCTTCAGGGAGGGTGGACTTAATTGCTATATTGGCGCCACCTGAGAAGATATTCTCTATATTCGCATATTTCATCGCTCCCAAAACATAATCCGACCAGTGATCTTGAAGTGGGTCCGTAATCTGTCTTTGGCAAAACCCGTCAAATGAAGATGAAACAATATTGATCTTATTGTCGATGCGCGGCGATAGCGAAATATCTATCCCCAAAACGAGGGCCGTGGGTAAGACAAGACCGCCATTATAATCTGTATGCTCACCGATCAAATTTACGCGTCCTGGCGTGAAATTGTTAAAGGCCGGCGCTGCGCCAAACCTATCTGTGAATAGGCTCCGGCTCATTACAGGCTTCTAAGCTTCTGCGCGGCGTCATTAGGCATGATATCAACTGTAAACATGCCCGTTGATTGTTCAACGGAAGCTAAATATTTCACCTTATGTTTTGATCTTAACAACGGGTAGAATTGGGCCGTGAAATGAAACACATCATCATGCCCAAGGGGAGCTGCATGTAGGCTTAGCATATAGGCTGTTGGTCGCTCAAAAAGGGCGTCATATTTTCGGGTGATCTCCCCGAGTAAATGGGCAAACCCATCTTGTTGCGTCTCATTAAAGGCCCAAGGACCGGGTGAGAAGTTTTTCGAACTGATCCAGACCTCATAGGGAAAGCGCGCATAGGGCGGACAGAAACTGATCATGCCACCAGCCGATGCGACCTCTAACGCCGCTCCAAATTTACCGATCTCGTCGACAAGGTCATATCCATTTTGGAATGCTTTTAGCGCATTTTGTTGGACATTTGGAATGATAGGAAAGGCATAAATTTGTCCATGAGGGTGATGCAATGTCACACCAACTTCGTCGCCTCTATTTTCAAACGGTAAGACAAATTTATGCCCTTGATCAAAAAGCATCTGATATCTGTCGGACCAAGCCGAAATCAACAAACGACGTTTTTTTTGCCCAATCGTCTGAAGGTTACCATCAGCCTCTGGTCCATATACAATTACGTCACAATGACCCGTTGCAGGGCGGGACTTATGGCTCGTCATTATTTTTGGCGTTGCGGCACTATTGTGTAAACTTGAAAACTTATTGTCGAAAACAGCAAGTTCAAAATCTTCAAAGGGTATCTCTGTCGGCGCCTCATTGGGCCTAGAGGGCGCGAGTGGATCGTCCGCCGCCGAAGGTTTATAGGTTCGGTTTTGCCGATGCGCGGCGTAAACATTCCATTCTTGGCGAAGTGGATGATACCTAAATTCTCCACCTTTTGGAACGTCAAATGGCTCTTCATCCAAAGGCGAAAGATCATGCGGTGCGTAGCCGTATAAATATAGATCACGACCATCTCGTTTCTTATATTTGCGACGATAAACGGGGTTATCTGCAACCTTGGCAATGACCTGATTTTCTATCGTCATAGTGTAGCGTATCCGACAGGCAACGGCTTGCCAATTGGAAAAATAAGCATCAAACAGGTTCCATGTCTTCAATGATCCATATCTCGGATGACCGAACCTTTGCGCTTAGTAATCGTTTTTTTTCTTATATTTTGTCAGTCACGCCAGAAGGTTTGTTAGAGCATAAATATTTTGGAAAAACACTATCTGAACCGCTTAATGCCGTTTGGTCATTTCCCCGAATCGAGAATGGGTTGATATCTAGTTTTGAAGGGGTTGAAAATTTAAACCTCAATCGGATGGCACAAGAATATCCGACATTTGGTCGATCGGATTATCGCTTTCCAGCCTTTCACGGAACGAATGCCCACGGCAATACGATCTTCACATATCTTTATAAAAGTCATCACGTCACAAGCGAAAAACCTGAGATATTGGGGCTTCCGTCTGCAAGAGGCGGGGATAGCGAAACGCTGATTGTCACGCTGGAGGATACGCTTCACAATCTTCTTATCCATTTATATTATACAGTCTATGCTGACCATTCTGTCTTGGCCCGGTCCGCGAAAATCGAAAATAAATCCGGTTCTAATATCCAGATTCAACAGGCATTTAGCAGTAGTCTGGATTTACCTCCGACCGATTACGAAATCCTACATTTACATGGCAGCTATGCGCGGGAATTTAGCGAAGAACGCATAAGCGTTCCACATGGCCGCTTCGTCATTGAATCTGCGCGCGGCGCGTCTAGCGCCGCCCATAATCCATTTGTTGCGATTATGGAAAAAGGCGCAACAGAGACATTTGGGGAAATTTACGCCTCAACCATGTTATATAGCGGGAATTTTGCTATTCATATTGAACGCGGCGAATATGATGATGTCAGATGTTTGATTGGCATAAATCCGTTTAATTTTGGCTGGCAGCTCGAACCAGAACAATCGTTTTTTACGCCTGAAGCCCTGCACGTTTATGCGGGTCACGGCCTTGGGTCCATGAGCCATATTTGGCATAATTTTATTCGAGATAAAATTTCACCCCAACAATTTCGACACCAGCCGCGCCCGACCTATCTCAACACATGGGAAGCCGCATATCATGATGTAAGCGAAGAAAAAGTCTTGAAACTGGCCGATAAGGCCAAAGAGATCGGCGTTGAAATGCTGGTCTTGGATGATGGATGGTTTGAAGGTCGCAATGATGCTCGATCCTCACTCGGAGATTGGGTTGCTGATAAAGGAAAATTCCCATCAGGCATGTCTGACCTTGCAGCCAAAGTCAGAGCCAAAGGGCTTAAATTTGGTTTGTGGTTCGAACCTGAAATGATTAGTCCGCAAAGCCAGTTGTTTGAAAACCATCCAGATTGGGTGCTTGGCGTGGCTGGACGAAAACCTTCCTTGAGCCGACATCAGCTGACGCTCGATTTGTCACGCCAAGATGTGGTTGATCACCTCTTTGACAAAATCGATGCTATCCTCTCATGCGGTCACATTGATTATGTGAAATGGGATATGAACCGGAATATGACCGAAACCGGGTCAAAACTTTATCCAAACGACCAGCAAGCCGAAATCTCTCATAGATATATTTTGGGTCTATATTCGCTGTTGCACCGCTTGACCGAGAAGTATCCCAATATTTTGTTTGAAAATTGCGCAAGTGGTGGGAACCGCTTTGATCTGGGCATGCTCTCTTTCATGGCGCAAGCTTGGCCGAGTGATATGTGTGACCCGATTGGCCGTTTGGATATTATCAATGGCGCGTCATATCTTTTCCCGATGGATGTCATGACGGCTTATATTGGACCGTCTCCAAATCATATAAATGGTCGTATAACCTCCATTCAAACGCGGTTTTTGGCTGGATTGTTTTGTGCGGCCCGTGGCATATCTCTTGATGAAACAGAGCTAGTTGCAAATAAGCAAGAGCTTCAAAAATTTACGACGCTTGCGCAGGAAACCGCGACCGATATGCTGGGCGGCAGGTTTGATAGATTGCTCAAAACGGAGAATGATGTCTGCTGGCAATTCACCACATATGATGGGTCCAAGGTTTTTGTGGTCTATTTCCAGATTTTAAGCCGCGTAAATCAAGCTTTCAGAACGGTGAAGCTCAAAAACTTAGAACCGGATGTGCGTTATTATTCTGAGCAATTAAAAACAAAGGTCTCCGGTGATAATCTGATGTCACTGGGGGTGCCGATTAAGCTAAAAGAACTGGAATTTGACAGAGATACCAAGCGTGATTTTATGTCCGAACTATATGTATTTGAAAGAATTTAGATCTTAAACCCCAATTCATTTCATCTCGGCAAACTAACCGCCAACGCCACCAAGTGTGAGGAGTGAAATCCTAAAGCCTATACTGGAATTATTATTGTTTGCGTCATTATTGAAATTTGAATCCGAATATCGAATTTCAAGCAAGAGACAGTCGTCACGATATCCTATCCCGAAGGTTTGGCGACGCGTTGTATCCAAATCGAGGTCACGGGTAATACGATAGGTCGTATAAAAATTATCCGTTAGACGCAGTTTCAAATTTCCAGAAATTTCCTCTGGCGGCGCGTCGGGATTATCAATGAATTGCCGGTTTGCACTACTAAGTCTGAAGTAGCGCGCACCACCACTGAGCCATTTTGTCTTAAATCCCAATGTTGAATCAATACGTGTAAACGAATTTGTATCTTCATTAAAACGGGTGCGGGTTCTAGAATTGAGCCAATTGCCTAACCCAACTTCCAATTCGCCGATAATGTCAGATTGATCGCCGGCGAGACCCGAGCCGACCAGAAAACCGCCATTCTCACCCGCAATATCTTCAACCGCAATTCCGTCCGAATCAATCGCATAGGATTGTCCTACAAAGAGGGATGCATAATTATCTCTTCCAAAATCTGCTGAAAGCGATCCACCAATATCGGCCCGTAAGCCTTCTTGCCAAAAATCAAAGCCCGAGGCTTTATTAGACTGCCAAAGCAAGGCCTGGCTAAGGTCTGCATTACCTGCATCTTCGGTGAAGTCGAGAATATCAAGACCATCTTCGTCTCGGCGGAAGTTTTCGAGTTTGGCATTGCCGAAGCTTTGCGTGATTTGTGCGCGCGGCTCTAATGTCCAATTAATTGAACCAGTTGAATTAATCAGCGGATAACGAACATCCACGCCGACCTGTCCAAGCGTTCGGTTGAAACTTGTTGACTCGCCTTCCTCGGGATCGAGTTCAAATTGATCAAACCGTGCATTTGCAAAAGGTTTAACCTCGACACCGCCTGGTGCAATAAAGGTTTTGAGGTAATTTGCGCCGATCGTTCCACGTGTATAATCATTGCCTTCATCCCGTGTTAGGGCCGTCAGATTGCCATCGATCGTGAAGCGTCCATTTAGGACCGGGTCGACGATATTATGTTCTAATTCAATCCGAGGCAGTAAAATCGGTAAGGTTCGATCATTATCTTCGAAGAAGGTAAATGTCCCATCGTCATTTTCACGAATGCGGTCGCGTAGAGATTGAAAGCCGACTGTGGCGACAGTGAGCCGGGTTGTATCATTCTGTCCAATCAGGAAGGCTTGGGTCGTATTGCGTTGAGATTCGCCTTCAAAAAGACCTTGGGTACGCCTTTGCGCAGACAGGCCATAGCGCCGTAAGAAATTATCATCTGTCGCGAGTTGGATACCAAACCCATAGCTCCAAAAATCTGTTGGCGCGAATAGGCCTTTGGCGAAGATATGGCTACGAAGCCGTTTGCCAGTTGGCGCATTATCTGGATCTGTAAAAAGGCCTGGATCATCAAATGAATTACCATTGCGATCAAAAATACTGCCATAGGTAAAACTACCATCTACCTCAATGCGACCCGTATGAAATTGGCGCGCAACTTGATATTCAACGAGAGGATTGACCTTTGTAAAGATCCGCGGCGTAATGGTCGCTTCTGTATGATCATCAATGGCCCAGTAATATGGGGTTTGAACGGTAATGCCGCGCGATTGAGAAAAGCCCGCAAATGGCGTGAGTAATCCACTCGCACGTTCGGCACTCGGATCGGGATGGGCCAGATAAGGCGTATAAAAGATAGGAACGCCAAAGACTTCTAGCGTTGCATCCCGGTATTGAACGGTTCTTGTATTATTGTCTTGTGTGACTTGTCGCGCCTTGAGACGCCAAGAGGGTTTCGGTTTTTCCTCACAAACTTCGCAGGCCGTATAATAGGCATTGTAAAGTTCGACTTCACCATTGGCACCGCGCGCGACAAAACGCGCCGCAGATTGGCCACCGCCCGGTAATCTTGCGACAAAATCAGTTGCCGTACCCGTATCAAGCTCGTTGGATAGTTCTAGCGTATCTGCATATTGGGAGCTGCCATCAGCTTGAACCAGAACAACATTCCCTGAGGCGATAATTTGTCCTGTTCCGAGGTCATAGACGACTTTATCTGCCCGAAGCGTTCGGTCTTGATATCGGCCTTCGACTTCACCTGATGCCGTCAGGACTTGAGTTTGTTCATTATTATCCAGAATATCGGCTTCTAGATAGATAATGTCGGGATCTCGGAAAGGACTATCCGGGGCCAGTTGGAGGTCTTGATCCGCGCGGGTGACATCTCCGAATTGCGCATGCGCAAGACTAGGAGATAAAAGGGTCGAACCAAGCAATGAGGTCAGCCAAAGTGATTTAATGGTCCGATGGGCCAAAAAGCCATCCCCTCCCAGATTGATCCAGCGTTATGGACCTTTGTTTTCCTGCACCCGTCATAGCGAAGCTGAAACAGGTGGTCCATGCAAATTGCCGCTATTTCTATCGTCCGTCTGGTTAAATATCAGCCATAAAAGCTCAATTTACGCAGGAATTGCACCACAAAGAGAGATTTCTATACATTCTGGGATTCCTGCGCCTCATGCGACTCACCTAGAGAGCTGGATAACCAGACCACCGTTTCACCGTCTTCATAACAAGGCTTGATTGAATTCGACTGACATGAGGTAAAGCCGCGATGGTTCGGCGATAAAGGCGTTCATATTCAGCCGTATTAGGGGCTGCAACCTTTATCAAATAATCAGCTTGTCCTGTCATCAAATGACATTCTAGGACTTCGGGGCGAGCTAAAGCCGCTTTTTCAAAAGCCGATAGGATCGTCTCGGTTTGTCCCTCTAAGGTCACTTCGACATAGAAGGTCATTCCAAATCCTAGTTTTTCACCATTTAAGCGAGCGGCATAACGATCAATTAATCCGCGCTCTTCCAAAAGACCAATACGGCGATGACAGGCCGATGTTGAGAGACCAACCTTCTCTCCAATCGTCGCCGAGGTCTGTCGGCAATTGGTTTGTAGCTCGTGGAGTATTTTACGATCTATTTCTGATATATTCATAAAATTTATCATTATATGTAAAATAATAGGAAATATAGTGGTATTTATTGAAAAAAACGCAAAATATCGTAAATATTTTTATTCAGTTTGAGTTATGAAAGATCTTAGGATCAAATTTAATGGAGTTGTCCATGCGTATCGGCGTCCCTACGGAAATTAAAGCTCAGGAATATCGTGTCGGTCTGACACCTGAATCTGTCGCAGAACTCGTCCATGATGGCCAAGAGGTCTGGGTGCAATCTGGGGCAGGGGCAGGGATTGGCGCCAGTGACGCTGAATATGAGCAGGCTGGGGCTGTCATCAAAGCGGATGCGGGCGCAATTTTCGAAGCATGCGATATGATCATCAAGGTCAAAGAACCGCAGGCGGTTGAACGCGCCATGCTAAGGCCGGGACAAATTCTATATACCTATTTGCACCTCGCGCCTGATGCGCCGCAGACAGAGGAGTTGATCAAAAGTGGGGCGGTTTGTATCGCCTATGAGACCGTCACAGATGATGCGGGTGAATTACCTCTGCTTAAACCTATGAGCCAGGTCGCTGGACGGCTTGCCCCGCAAGTCGGAGCTGCTGCCCTGATGAAACAAGGTGGAGGCCGTGGTGTCTTGCTTGGCGGCGTGCCTGGGGTTTCATCCGGCAAGGTCGTCATTATTGGTGGCGGCGATGTTGGTTATAATGCCGCCCTTATGGCAATTGGCTTACAAGCCGATGTGACGATCCTTGAGCGTTCGAATAGGGTTATGGAAAAACTCTCTTATGAATTTGGTGTGCGCGCCAATGTACGGCGCTCAACACCGGCGGTTTTGAAAGAACTCATCCAAGACGCAGATATGGTCATTGGCGCCGTCCTCATTCCAGGCGCAGCCGCGCCAAAGCTGATCACGCGCGACATGCTTGGTCTTATGAAAGACGGGGCCGTCTTGGTCGATGTTGCGATTGATCAAGGGGGGTGTTTTGAAACATCTAAGCCGACAACCCATGGTGAGCCGACCTATATTATTGATGGTGTTGTCCATTATTGCGTTGCCAATATGCCTGGTGGCGTTGCGCGGACATCGACCTATGCCCTCAATGCGGCGACCCTGCACCACGCCAAACGGATTGCAAGATTGGGATGGAAAGACGCTATGCGCCAAGACCCGCATCTCTTAAACGGTCTAAATGTTTGCGAAGGCAAATTGACAATCGAAGCTGTTGCCGAAGCGCAAGGCCTAGACTGGGTCGCACCAGAAAGCTGCCTGGCTTAAGCTTTTAACCAGGGCTTTCTTTTGCGAGTGTTTGGTGGACCTCATTGACGGTCTTAAGCGCTGCTGACCCGTAATAGGGTGTAAATTCTGGTGTAAAGATTCCGGCCTCAACAGCCGGATCTTTCAGAACAAGTGTCTTAGCATCGTCAACGGTTTTCACGTCGAAAATATAAAGCCCTCTCTTAATATTTTCAGGATCAATAAATGGTCCCGCAAGGACAAGTTCACCGCTTTCAGCCAAAGCTGTAATATTGTCGAAATGGCCTTTGAAAATTTTTGCACGTTTGTCGGGATCCGTAATCAAAGCGTCATTTGGACCGGTCATGAGGACGACCATCACATATTGGCGCATGCCATAATCATCCGCGCCTAATTCCAATGCAAGCTTTTCATCATATACGGACTGTGTCGAATGAATGTCTTGCGAACTCTTTGTCGTTTGCTGGGCTTGGCAGGCTGTCATGGCTAGGGCGAGACATGTCAAAACCAGATATTTCATAGGGATGCTCATTTTCCTAAACCGTCTGTGCGCAATCATGTCCAAAAAGACTAACGCCAGTCAAATTTATATTCAATCCAGTGATCATAGGCGTCGCTGGCTTTGAATAGGCTTTTGCGTTCGAGGTTTATATCATTGGGTTGGAATTGCGGTTCAACCGCAATGCCTGACCGCGGTGTCTTCATTTGATCGCCCGTATATATCTGAAGATCGGGCAAGGAAGACGAAATATGAAGCGACGTCTGACCATAATTTAGGACAACGCCTTGTGTGTGTTTAAAATTATGATCTATTTGAACCTGACCAATCGGACGTGACATGGTGAAATCAAAACGGGTTTGGGAAATGTCCTTGATGTCGGTCAGAGTATAAGCCGTTTGCCCCGCTGATATCAGATGTAAATCATGATCGTCGATTTTACCCTTACCCTTTAAATTCCAATATGGGTGGTAGGTCATATTGATCGGAGTCGATTGATCAGAGACTGCTCGAAGGCTTAGTCTCAGACGTTGTTGCGATAGCTCAAATCTTACCTGCACCTCTAATTGGCCAGGAAAGCCGGACATAGACTGTGTTTTTAAAACCGCCTCAAGCTTGTCCTTTGAGGGCGTAATTTTCCAAAGCTTGCGATCAAATCCATTTGGACCGCTGTGTAGGTTACAGCTCTTTTCATTGGCTGCGAGCGCATAGACTGTCCCTTCGATATTAAAACACGCCCCCTCTATTCTATTTGCATAGGGACCGATTATGGCCCCGCGATAGTCATTGCCCGAAAGATAGCTGTCCAGATCCGCGTGGTTCAGCGTGATATTTCGTCCATCCGGCAAAATCAGACTTTGGAGGATCAAACCGTAATCTAGTATAATCGCCGTTAGACCTGATGCATCATGTACCCTATAAGCGGTGACCTTGCGACCATCGGGCAATATTCCAAATGTCCATGCAGAAATCATGACTTGCCATAACT
>CAYTLJ010000021.1:0-26354 GCA_964438555.1 uncultured Algimonas sp. | reverse complement strand
ACACAAAAATACGCGAAATGATTGGCGTGCCATTGGCATTGGTGATTTCGATCCAGCTCGGGGCCGTCATTCGCAAGGTAAATAATCCCTCTTCCATAATCGGGGAGACGGGCGTCTCAATATCATCAAGCGGCACGAGAATGGAAGACGGGGTTGGTTCAGCCACAGCTGCCGTATTTAACCCGTACCATGTTCCAAGAAGCGCCACAGCCGCCAAAACGGAAAGGGCAGGCGCGAAACCGCGGGGCAAGCGAATTTGACGACGAAAGACAAAATGCGGCGACCCATGTAATGCCAGACTATCGGCAAGCGCCGCATCTTCTTTATATTGCGCAACTATTTGCTTTGGGTCGAGACCCAAGCCTTTTGCATAGCTTCGTACAAAGCCCAAAACATAGCCAATTGTCGGTAAGGCCTCTTGATCTAGGCGTTCTATGGCCAAGATATAATCTTCACGCAAATGGGTTGTTGCCGCAATATCAGACACAGATAAGCCCAGCGCCAAGCGTCGCGCATGTAAGGTCTGTCCGATATGTTTATTAGCGTCGCGCATAACAAGCTTTTATTTAGCCTAGCGCCCCTGAAAGTTTGGTTAATGAATAAACGAAAAAGAAGCCAGAAGAATCTTCAAAAATTAGACACTTCACGGGTGAATCACGGCAAGTCTAACTTTAAGTCCAACGGAATGCTAAGGTGACAGACCCTTATTCGCACGTTAAGAGCGGCGTATGATCAAGCCCGTCTTATCACAGCTGCACCGACGCAAATCCGCGCCTTGGATTGCTGTTCTCGTATCGGGTGGATTATTGATTGGGGCTTGGACCTTCCAATATGGTTTTGGATACCAGCCCTGCACTATGTGTTATTGGCAGAGACATGTCCATAAAGCCGTTATTGTGGTCGCAATACTTGCCTTATTCTCTGGTTTTATTTCAGAAAAATTGCGTGAAATTTTTCGCTGGTTGATTGTCTTAGCCTTGCTTGTATCCTTTTTTTATGGCGCCTGGCATGTTGGTGTAGAATTTGGCTGGCTTGAAGGTCCCAAAGAATGCGCAGGCGGCGTGATTGGGCCAACAATAGAAATTAATCCAAATGATCCCCTCGCCTTCCTTGACAATAAATCCATTAAACCCCCGGCCTGTTCAGAAGCCGTCTGGCATTTTCTTGGGCTCTCTATGGCGGGCTGGAATGCAGTCATCTCCTTGATAACCGCTATTTGGATCGCCACATCAAGAGCAGAGACGAAAGCGTAGAGATGGCCCCCCAAAAAAAACATAAGAAAACCTATACAAATCCGCGTATCGCAGAAATGCTGCGGATTGATCATGCTGGCGAATACGGCGCCGTTGCGATTTACCGCGGTCAACAAGCCGTGTTTAAGAATCAGGCCAAGACCAAGGACATGGCCGCAACACTCGCAGAGATGGAATCAGAAGAGCAAAAACACCTCGATGCTTTTGATGATCTGCTAAACACACATAATGTTCGCCCAACCGCCATGATGCCGATCTGGAAAGTGGCCGGCTATGGATTGGGCGTAGCAACGGCCCTCATGGGCGAAAAAGCCGCCCATGCCTGTACCGAAGCCGTGGAAACTGTGATCGAAGAACATTACGCCGAACAAGCAGAGGCCGTCCAAGATGAAGACCCGAAGCTTGCCGCAACCTTCCGCGAATTTCGCGAGGATGAGCTGCAACACCGCGACACCGCCATAGAAGGCGGCTCCCAAGACGCGCCGTTCCACCGGGCTCTGTCCAAGGTCATAGAAATAGGATGCCGCGCGGCGATAGCCGTGACCGCGAAGGTTTAGTTCGTCTCTTTAACTCGAAATTTCTTAATTTGACGCCTTAAAGCTTAAACACTAGCTTTCGACCATGGGTCCAGTATCTCGTCGTTCCGCTATTTTGAGCAGTTTTGCATGTCTTGCCAGCTTGCAATCAAGAACATTTGCTTTTGCTGAAGAGCTCGAACCAAAAACTGTCCGCATCATTGCCTGCCTTGCAGATAATCGAAATCAAGGCATTGTGCCTATTTCAGCTCAGCTTGGAAATGGGCAAGACCCGAAGAATAATCTATATTGGGGGGCGCTTTACGGGGTTAAATCCTATTTCTCGAGACATGCAGATTGGGAAAAAATTGCGAGCGAGGTTGAGCGCGGACCCCACCAATTGGATTATGTCGAATTCCAGCTGAAAGACACTACCACCCCCGTTTCGATCAAGGCCGAGGCCTGGGACGGCGCGCATATGGATAAGGCCATCTCAAGATTTTATAGGCTTTTATCGGATCGGTCTTCTGCTGAAGACCTCATCGTCTTTGTTGGGCATAATGGGTTAATGGATATGTTTGTTGTAAAACCTATCGCCTTGCCTGGCCTTAAATCCCATAATTTGAATAAAAAACGCAAAGCTATAATTCTCGCCTGTAACAGCTCGCAATATTTTGAAACGACACTCAAAGATATCGGGGTTGAACCTTATCTTTTGACAAAGGGTCTTATGGCACCCGAAGCTTATAGTCTTGAAGCCGCGATTAAGAGCTGGGCGAAAGGCGGGTCTGCTAATGAGGCACGTTTGGCGGCGGCGCAAAGCTATGCCAGCTATCAAAAAATTCCGGTCAAAAACGCGAAATGGCTATTTTCGGCAAATTAAACCGAAATTTCTGACTTTAAGATTCTAGATTTTAAAATAGACTTTGCTATTCTGTCTTAGAAGAAAAAGTCTGGGGTTGAGTGAATGGGCCTATTTTTGAAATTGTGGAAGATTATTCTCCTATTCTCAACCATTATCCTGTGTTCATGCGTCAATTCAGACCAAACAGATGCTGGCTCCTTTTTTAATGATGAAATCAATCAAAGCTTTGAGCAAGTTTTAATATTAATGGATGAGCAGGATGTCGAAGGTCTTCGGTCAAAATCTATTAAAGACCTTGCCGAAATGGAAGAATTCGAAGAAAGCCTTAAACTTATTACAAAATATTTGTCTGGTGCAAAAGAGGCTAAATTTATATATGCGCAAAACAGGTTTAATGAAGATCCAATAAACCCGTTTCCAATTTATTATGGGGTCTTTGAATTTCAGGATAAAGATGGTCAATATGTAGTACTTGAACTCACCTTACAGAAATACTTCACCGAATGTTGCTATCTTCGGCATGTAAAAATCAAAAAAACAGACGGTCAGCCCTCAACCCATCACAATTTTAAAAGTCAGATATTTGACTTTAAACGCGGTCTATTCATCGCCCTCATGGTTTTGAATTTGATATTTATACTTTTTACAATATTTGTCGCCATCCGAGATAAAAAACTTCGTCTAAAAATCCTATGGGTTATTTTTATTGCAATGGGCACATATGGGGCCGCCCTGAATTATTCAAATGGTGAGATCGGTCCCAACTTTATTAGGACTTCAGCGAATAGCGTGAATTTCAGCATTATAAAATTCCAACTCCTTGGCAGTTCGATCACAAAGACCGGTCTTTTTGAGCCTTGGATATTGGAAATCGGACTTCCTCTGGGCGCCATTATATATTGGTTCAAAAGGCAAATGCGTCGAAGACCCAATAATGAAAGTGAAGAAAGCTAAATTTGAGGCCGTCGCATCGGTCTAAAACACCTTGAACCCAGAGGCGATAATCCTCACATATAGGCCCAATGTCTGTCCAACCTACATTCACCCTGTCTGATCTTGATAGCCGCGCAAGAGAGATTTTTCGCGATGTCGTCGATAGTTATTTGGAAACGGGACAACCTGTAGGGTCCAAGACGTTAGCTCTATCTGAAGGCCGATCCTTATCTCCGGCAACGATACGATCAGTTATGGCAGAGCTATCAGCTTATGGCCTTCTCACAAGTCCACATGTGAGTGCGGGCCGGGTGCCAACCCAAGCTGGCCTTCGCCTCTTTATTGATGGTCTGCTTGAAGTGGGAGACCTGTCTAAGTCTGAGAGAAAACATATGGATGCGCGTCTCGCAGCCGCCGGCAACGAGCCTAATGCCCTGATGGGGCAAGCCTCGGCCATGTTAGCAGGTCTAGCGGGCGGCGCAGGTCTTGTCTTAGCGCCCGAAAAAGAGGCTGGCGAGCAACCGCTTCGCCATGTTGAATTTGTCAATTTGGATGGAGGTCAAGCCCTTGTCGTCATGGTCCATGAGGACGGGCGGGTTGAAAACCGGATCATGCCACGTCCCGCAGGTCTTTTGCCCTCTTCATTGGAGCGGGCCGGGAATTTTCTATCTGCGCGTCTTAAAGGACGACGCCTATCAGAAGCGCGCGCCGATGTTCTGGCAGAAATTGCGGCGGGTGAAGCGCAGATTGACGCCTCAGCTCAAACGCTGATTGAAAAAGGTCTGGCGGAATGGTCCACAGCTGAAGATAAGCGAAAACGCAGTTTAATCGTCAGAGGACAGTCTCACCTCCTTGACAATTTGCAAGCCCGAACCGATGTGGAGCGCATCCGTCAGTTATTTGACGATCTGGAACGCAAGGAAGAATTGATCGACCTGCTGGACCGGGCCGAACATGCTGATGGTGTTAAGATCTTTATTGGCTCTGAGAACCCCCTCTTCTCTTTGTCAGGATCAAGTGTCGTGATTGCGCCATATCGTGATCAGGATCAAAATATTTTGGGTGCGTTAGGCGTGATCGGCCCGACGCGACTAAATTATGCCCGTGTCATTCCAATGATGGATTACACGGCGCGAATATTAGGTCGCTTGATCGGCGACAGATAGAAAGAAAAGTGCGATGAGCATGACACCTGGTGACGATAAAGCTGCTGGCGATGAATGGGATGATCTCATTAATGAGATTGAATCAGAAAAATCTCAACAAAAACGCCGGACGGCCGCAGAAGCCGCTGCTGATGATATTTTAAAAGCCGCAGAGGCTGGCGAGAAAAACCCGTCTGAAGATGATGCTGACGCAAGTGAAGAGGGCTCACCGGCTGAGGCGAGAATTCAAGAATTAGAGATGGAGCTTGCAACGCTTAAAGATCAAGCCTTGCGCGCCATGGCAGATGCCGAAAATGTCAAACGTAGATCGGAAAAAGAAGTCGCAGCCGCACGCGTCTTCGGGATTGAACGTTTTGCAAATGATATTTTATCCGTCCATGACAATCTGTCCCGCGCTCTTGGGGTCTTAGAAGGCTCTGACAAATCTGAACTTGGTGAAAATGCTAAAAACCTTGTTGAAGGGATAGAGCTGACCGAAAAAGATTTGATGGCTGCGCTCGCACGCCACGGCGTAACAGCCGTTCCTGGCGTTGGGTCTAAATTTGACCCCAATGTCCATCAAGCCGTCGCCAATATTCCATCAAGCGAAGAAAAAGGCCATGTCGCCACGGTCATGCAAACCGGTTTTAAAATCGGAGACCGGACCTTGCGGGCCGCGATGGTCGCGGTTTCAACTGGCAAGAGCGCCTAGCTATACCTGAACTTCCCGAGGTCGAGACCGTAAGGCGAGGCCTTGCCCCCGTCATGGAAGGTGCTGTCTTTAAGACAGTAACGCTAAACCGTCCTAACTTACGCTTCCCTTTTGCACCCGATTTCGTCGCGCGGGTGACAGGCAAGCGTCTCGTTAGGCTTTCACGGCGGGCAAAATTTTTACAAGCCGAGCTGTCATCTGGCGACCGGCTTTTTATGCATTTGGGCATGAGTGGGCGTTTTATCATCGAAGGCGATAATGCTTTGGCCGATTTCGCCCATGACCATAAAGCCAATCCCAAACATCACCATGTCGTCTTTGACATGGAGAACGGTACAAAGATTATATATAATGATCCCAGGCGATTTGGCTTTATGGAACTCATCGCCCCGGATGAACCTTACCGTCTCGACCATATTGGTCCGGAACCTTTGGGCAATGGCTTTAATGGTCCCGTCTTACGCGAGGCGCTCAAAGGCAAGAAAAGTAAAATCAAAGCCGCCCTTCTTGATCAACGCATTGTTGCGGGCCTTGGCAATATATATGTATGCGAAGCTTTGTTTAGGACAGGTATCTCGCCGCGCCGCGCCGCCGGACGGCTGACTATCTCTGAAACCGATGGTTTGGCCGGGCATATTAAAGACGTCCTCAGCGAAGCCATTGAGGCAGGCGGTAGCAGCCTGCGCGATTTTTCAAACACAGACGGAAAATTAGGCTATTTTCAACACCGTTTCGATGTCTATGGGCGCGAAGCCGAGCCCTGCACACATTGCGACACGCCTATCGAGCGCATTGTTCAAAGCGGGCGCAGTAGTTTTTTTTGCCGCATGTGCCAGCGTTGAACTGGACAGACGCACGCGCTAAGTCACGAACCGAGAAACATTTGGGAGGCTGTTTATGTCCTATGACGATATTGAACTAACGCGCGAAGGCGGCGTCGCCATTGTTAAAATGGACCGCCCGAAAGCGCTAAACGCTTTAAACCTAAATATGATGAAAGAATTGGCCGATGCTCTTTCAAAGTTAGAAGAAGATGATTCGGTCGGATGTGTCATTCTAACGGGCTCAGAAAAAGCTTTTGCAGCGGGCGCCGACATTAAAGAAATGGCGGATGATGACTACCTGTCGCTTTATAAACATGACCGGTTTGAAGATTATCATATGGCGACCGAGCGCTTTCGCAAACCGATCATCGCCGCCGTATCAGGCTATGCCCTAGGCGGTGGGTGTGAAGTTGCCATGATGTGTGACTTCATCATCGCCGCAGATAATGCCAAATTCGGTCAACCTGAGATTAATCTGGGTGTTATGCCGGGCATGGGCGGTTCACAAAGAATGCTGCGCGCTGTTGGCAAGGCGAAAACCATGGATCTGTGTTTGACGGGCCGGATGATGGATGCCGAAGAAGCTGAGCGGGCCGGACTTGTCGCGCGTATTGTGCCGCTCGACAATCTTATGGAAACGGCAAAGGAAGCCGCGACCAAGATTGCCGGTCAATCTCACCCCATAGCCATGATGACAAAAGAAACCATTCAAGCTGGTTTTGAAATGTCTTTGGCACAAGGTATTCGATATGAACGCCGTCTGTTCCAAAGCATGTTTACAACGCAGGATCAAAAAGAAGGCATGTCCGCCTTCATCGAAAAACGCAAACCTCACTTCAAGCATAAATAGAATTTGCGAGGTCCCAATGTTGATAGGACCGCACTCTCCTATTGACGCGCGCTGAACTGCTCACTATAGGCCTCCAAGATTTCGCCCAGCCCGCGCAAACCCGCGGGCTTTGTGCATTGAAGAAAAACGAAAGACTTAGACATGGCAAATACGTCCTCCGCCAAGAAGAACGTTCGAAAGATGGCTCGTAAGACAGCCGTAAACAAGGCGCGACGTACATCTGTACGTACAAATCTACGCCGTGTTGAAGATGCTATCACCGCTGGTGACAAAAAAGCGGCGAGTGAAGCCTTGAAATTAGCCGAACCTGCGATGATGCGGGCCGTCTCTAAAGGCGTGTTTCACAAAAATACAGCAAGCCGTAAAATTTCACGCTTGAACAAGCGGGTTAAAGCTTTGGGTTAAAGCTTTAAGTCCGTCAAATCTGACGGAACTATAGATGATCAGGCCGTCACATGGAATTGTGGCGGTTTTTTTGTGCCTAAAATTCTCTCCCACGTGAACGTGGAGAAAATTGCGTTTTAGCAACTACAAATAGCTGATCCCCTTGTGAATCGGTCAAACAAACCACACTTTTTCGCGCCTGCGAAAACACCCAAAATGTCAAGGAAAAACTGTAAGTTTTTTAAAAATTTTTTTTTCAAAAAAAAAATTGTTACGATTCAATGGGGTTAGATGAGTCAAGTATCGAATCGCATCCGATTTGAGTTTTTCGCACATTGACGCTGGGAAAAATGACTGGTTAAAAGGGCTCACTGATCAAGGCTTTGGAGATGCATTGATTGGTACATCCGGGGAGATCCTGGCATGCGCGTTCAGACACAGAACAACCATGTTTGGAACCAATAAAATTTTTAAAATATCACAGGTTTGACGTTTCAAGCCGCGGGTTTCGTGCGGCCGTGAAAATGTTAATCTTTCTGATTGGGAGATGGGTAATGGCAAGAGCGGCTGACAATATTGTAGACTCTGCAAGAGCGCCTGATCTCTATACGGGGGAGCCGCCCCTTCAATCTGCCCATAACACATGGAAGAACGTCAAAACAGACCTTGCCTATGCCTTAGGCCCTAATGTTCATCGATCATGGACAGCGCGCCTTCATATCACCCATGCTGATGAATCTGTCGTCACCCTATCGGCTCCCACTAAATTTATCGCTTCAAAAATCGAGTCAAATTTCGCGGACACAGTGCGTCGTCTTTGGGATAAACATGATCAGGTCGATCCGCCGCGACGTCTCTCATTTGTGGCTAACCCAAAAGCCGTCAGACCGTCTGCGAAACGGAAACCCCTTGATGCGCAGATTTCCCCAAGACTCGTCCGAGACAATGCGGCGCGCTCTCAAACACTGGCTGATCAAAACGAGGTTGGAGAAAGTCCAAGGGATCGTTTCACATTTGAGAATTTTGTTGTCGGACAATCCAATGAGCTTGCAATGGCCGTGGCCCGACAAGTCGCCCAGAATACAGGCAAAGATCGCCCGCCACAATATAACCCAATCGTTATCCATGGCACGAATGGCATGGGTAAAACCCACCTTCTCTATGCGATCGAAAATTTCGTCAAAGAGAGCTATCCCGAAAAACGTGTTCGGTTCATTACAGCCGAAGACTTCGTCTCAACATTTGTCGCATCTGTCCGAGGTGAAACACGAAATGGAATAGCTGCCTTTAAAACCAGCCTCCGCGATGTTGATCTACTTGTTATTGATGATGCGCATTTCATCGCTGACAAAAAAGGAAGCCAAGAAGAACTCTTACATACGCTTGTCAGTCTTGTTGATAGCGGCAAACAAATTTTGATCGCAGCGGATCGACATCCTGACAAAATTGAAAAAGCCTCTGAACGCTTAAAGAGCTATATGTCCTCCGGGTTGGTTTGCAAAATTGGCGCTGCTGATTACGAATTGCGCTTACGCATTTTGGACAGACTTATTCAAAGACGCCGCGCAGATGGACAACCTGATCTGGCTATTCCGCAAAATGCGAGAGATCATTTGGCTGCGCGCATGAATGCCACACCGCGCGATCTTGAAGGGGCGTTTAATCAGATCGTCGCCCAAAGCGAATTTTTAGGGACCGCCATTACACTAGAGAGCGTGCAAGAGACTTTATCGGATTCACGTTATATGATGGGACAGCGCCTGACTGTGGACCGTATTCAACGCGCCGTCTGTGAAATCTTCAAAGTCACGCCGACCGATATGGTTTCCAAAAGACGTGCGCGTGTCATCGCGCGCCCGCGCCAAGTCGCCATGTATTTATGCAAGAAACTCACGAAACGTAGCCTACCTGATATTGGTCGCCGCTTTGGGGGTAGAGATCATACGACGGTTATGCATGCCGTAAAACGCATCGAATCTTTGCGCGCTGACGATGAGAGTTTCAACGCCCAAATTGAAGCCGTTGAGACCTTATTGAAGTCTTAGCTTATAATCGGCGTTTAAGGTAAAACAGGCTGGGAAACGCATTTGAGTTGACATGGTAACACTCCCATCCTTGTCGTGCATTTTGCGATTAGTTAAACCCAGGTAAGCCTCAGAAAATGGGCAAACAGAGCCCAATTTCTGAGACTATGTTTTCGCAAATTGCACTAACCGAAGTTATTGAGTATTTCCTCACTACCTTGGCGGATCGCGTCACCCGTCATGCCTTTATTTGATCCCTCAATAATTCGATATTCCCAACGTTCAGACATTTTGATCTCTATCCTTATCCTGTGATGATTATTCCCTTTACATAAAATCGGGGTAGGAGAAAATATTTGAATAGGCTATGGGCATAGCATGTTCGAAACGGCCCTCTTCATAAGCGCGTTTACAACGCTTTTTGTGATCATTGATCCGCCTGGGTGTGCGCCTATTTTTGCGACACTTACCAAGGGCACATCACGCAAACATCAACAGAGAATGGCGTTTAAATCTGTTGGGATCGCCGCCATAATTCTAATTGGTTTTGCCTATGTGGGCGAATGGCTATTTGCTAAATTGGGCATTAGCTTGGACGCCTTACGCATAGCGGGCGGTATCATGCTCTTTATCATTGGCCTGAATATGGTCTTTGAAAAGCGCACAGAGAAACGTGAAGGCCGCGCCGAAGATATCTTAGATGAAATAGAAGACCCGGAGGACATATCCGTCTTTCCGATGGGCATACCGATGATTGCAGGACCTGGGACGATGGCAACCTTGCTGATCCTCATGAGCGAAGCCCCAACGCGCATGGAACAATTCGCCATCCTAGCGGCTTTGGTCGTGACACTCTTTATTACCTTGCTAACCTTCCTGATTGCTGGCCCACTTATCAAATTAATGGGAAAGAGCTTTACTGACGTGTTAACGCGCGTCTTGGGCGTCTTACTGGCCACACTTGCAGCGCAATTTATCTTAGACGGCGTCAAAGGAGCCCTTTTTTAAATTCGGCGCTCTTGTGCATTTTGCTAACGCAAATTGCACTAGCTCACGAAAATGAGCGAATTGGTCACAACAAGACTATTTGCCTGTGTGGCTCTCGCATGAGAGATAAAGGCAAATATAAGGACCCGTCATGAAAAAGCTCTCATTATTTTCGGCGCTGGGCGTCTCAACGCTCACCCTTGGTGCAATTTTAGCCTCAGGCCTATCCACGGCTGAAGAAACAGAAAAATCTGTCGATATTGATGCCGCCCCTGCAGAACAAAGCCTGGTCGTTGCCGAGCTATTTACCTCACAAAGCTGCTCATCCTGCCCACCTGCAGAAGCTTTATTTTCTGAACTCGCTGATCAGGATGATGTTCTAACAATAGAATGGCATGTCGATTATTGGGATGATCTTATTCACGGCGGATCAAACTGGAAAGACCCCTATTCCAACCCAGTTTATACAGAGAGACAAAGATCCTATAATGCATCCCTGCGCAGAACGAGAGCCGTCTACACACCACAAGCCATTGTAAATGGCGTATCGGAAGGTGTTGGTAATCGAGGTCGAGACGTTTCGTCCATGATCCGGACGGCAGAAAATCTAACTGTTCCAGTTACGATCAAAGGCGAGACGATTGAAGTCGGCGCCAGCGCATCGACAGCCGATATTATTTTTCTGCGCCTTCTTAAAGATCACGAAACAAATGTGAAAGGCGGCGAGAATAAGGGACGTAAATTATTTGGGAAAAATATTGTTCTGGAAGCTAGCCTTTTAGGTAAAACCTCAGGCCAAACAAGCCAATTTGAACGTCCGGAAATCGGAGACAATGAAAATTGCGCCGTCCTTATTCAATCGCTTTCAGGCGATGTCGGCCCCGTATTAGGCGCCGCTAAATGCTGATGATTTCAGCAGGTTGAAATGCCCAGGGCAAATAAAAAGCCTCCCTTAAAAGGGAGGCTTAAATTTTAGATCAAACAATGGGTTTGTCTATTCTTCTTCAGAAGCAGCAGGCGCTGCCGCGGCAGCAGCGGCGGCAGCCTTGGCGGCTTCAGCAGCAGCTTTAGCGGCCTCTTTAGCTTCGGCTTCGGCGGCTTTGCGTGCTTCAGCTTTTTCTTTACGCTCTTCGATACGCTCAAGCGCTTTTTGACCGGGCTTACCTTTATTTGGATTATTGCCAGCCTTCCATTCCCATAGACCTGCCGCGCCCAAGAAACGCGCAACACGGTCTGTTGGACGTGCACCTTTTTTCAGCCATGTCTGAACCTTCTCAACGTCTAATTTAACGCGGTCCTCATGGTCTTTGGGAAGCATTGGGTTATAAGCGCCCACTTGCTCAATGAAGCGGCCATCGCGCGGCGCGCGGACATCTGCCGCAACAATACGGTAATAAGGGCGTTTTTTTGCGCCGTGACGCGCAAGTCGTAGTTTAACGGCCATGTTTAAGTTCCTTTGATTTGGTCGTTCGGTTTAAAGTCTGCTTATTTTTTCTTTTTTCCAAAAGGTGAGCCACCCAAGCCAGGCAGGCCACCCCCTCCAAGACCCGGAAGCTTATTGCCCCCCAGTCCTGGTAATTTCATTCCACCGGGCATTTTGCCCATTTGTTTCTTGAGTTCTTCCAGTTGCGCCGGGTCCATATCAGCTGGATTGGGCAGTCCGCCTTTTCCGGGCATCATACCGCCAGGCATTTTAGGCATGCCAGGCATACCGCCCATAGCTTGCATCATCCCGCTCATACCGCCCTTCGACATTTTCTTCATCATGTCGGCCATTTGGCGGTGCATTTTCAAAAGCTTATTGACCTCTTGCACACTCATCCCTGCACCTGCAGCAATCCGCTTTTTACGGCTGGCTTTTATCAAGGCAGGCTTGCGGCGCTCTTCGGGTGTCATGGACAGAATGATCGCTTGTTGTTGTTTCAAAAGACGATCATCAATACCGCCAGCGGCATCGAGTTGTTTTTTCATTTTGCCCATTCCAGGCATTAATTTCATCAGGCCGCCCATGCCGCCCATTTTTTGCATTTGACCGAGTTGTTTGCCGAGATCTTCAAGGTCGAACTGACCTTTGCGCATTTTCTCCGCTGTTTTTTGCGCCTCTTTTTCATCAATAATTTGCGCGGCTTTTTCGACCAGAGACACAATATCGCCTTGGCCAAGGATCCGTCCAGCCAGACGCTCCGCGTCAAAGGCTTCAAGGCCGTCAAGCTTTTCGCCCGTACCCAGAAATTTGATCGGTAATCCCGTGACAGCACGCATAGAGAGCGCTGCACCGCCGCGTCCATCACCGTCAATCCGCGTCAGCACCAAACCTGTAAGCGGCAAGCGCTCATGGAAGCGTCGGGCTGTTTCCACGGCGTCTTGACCCGTCAACGCATCGGCAACAAGAAGTGTTTCAATTGGCGTTGTTTCTTTGGCAATCGCCTCAACCTCATCCATCAATTCTTCATTGATGGTCGTCCGGCCCGCCGTATCTAGAAAGACAATATCATAGCCGCCTTTTGCGCCTTCTTTCATCGCGCGCTTGGCAATCTCAAAAGCGGATTGGCCCTTTACAATGGGTAAGAACCCTACGCCTGCCTGTTCTGCCAACATGCCAAGTTGATCCATCGCCGCCGGACGATTTGTATCAAGCGAGGCAAAAAGAACTTTTTTCTTGAGCGCTGTACGCAAATAAAGACCGAGCTTACCGGTCGTCGTTGTTTTACCAGACCCCTGTAGACCAGCCATTAAAATGGCAGCCGGAGGTTTGGCTGAGAGGTTAAGTTCTGAGGCTTTAGCCGCTTCGGCTTTATCCGCTTCATCTTCAGAGAGCGTGCCACCTAACATATCAATCAGAGCGTCATTGACGATCTTGATAACCATTTGGCCTGGCTTGATGGACTTAATGACTTTTTCGCCAACCGCCTCTTTGCGCACACGTTCGACAAAGTCCTTAACAACAGGCAGAGCAACATCAGCCTCAAGCAAGGCAACGCGAATTTCACGCATAGCTTTATTGACGTCGGACTCAGATAGTGATCCGCGACCGGTTAAACCGTCAAATACATTGCCTAGCTTATCACCAAGGGCTTCAAACAATCTCTACCATCTCCTTTGGATGCACTAAGGCATCCACCTAAATCTTTGCTACGCTGAGCTCTGACAAGCCAAACGCAAAAACCCGCGGTGAACGAACCCTCGTCGACCACGGTACCCCGTCTGCATCCTGCACAGCGCGGAGCGCAGATGTTAAGACTGCGCGAATGGGCGGGCCTCTACGCGGGGCTTGGCAAATTGTCAAGCCTTTCGAAACCCGATCAATGCCTTATGGACTTTGGTCTAAACGGCAAAAAATATTGCAAATAGGGCCCCAGTTTAATGGTCAGGGAAAATCTATCCAAATCGTGTAAATTACGAAAGTAAGATTGGTCTAGACAAGCTTAGCCTAACCGTCGCTGTCGACCGCGCGCAGCCTTTGGGTCAAGGGTCTCTTGGGCGCGCGCTTGGCGGCGATCAATGCGCACAGGGAGTTGAACGGTAAAGACAGTGCCTTCATCGACTTTACTTTCGACATGAATTCGCCCGCCCATACCTTCAACCAAGCCTTTGGTGATAGATAAGCCCAATCCCGTGCCTGCCGTGCCAGACGACAAACGATTATCGACTTGTTCAAATCGTGAAAAGACCCGATTAAGGTCATTTCCCGCAATACCGACACCTGTGTCCCGGACAAAAAGACAAAGTTCACAACTATCTGCAGATATTGGACGTGATTGAACAATAACATCTACGCGCCCGCTCTGGGTGAACTTAATGGCATTGCCAATCAGATTATTCGCGACCTGTCTAAAGCGCGACTCATCTCCAATTATTCTTTCGGGTGCCTCGCCCATCCAATATAATTCCAATTGAATAGATTTATCCAATGCGGCTGGCCGGTTTAATGCGATAAGCGCATTTAACATCTCTCGTAGGTTAAGCGGCGCATAGCTAAATTTAGCCTTGCCCGAATCAAGCTTTGAGAGATCTAAAACATCATTGATGATGGTAATCAAACCCGACGAGCATCCATTGATGATTTCCACATATTCGCGTTGGGTTTTCGATAGTTCTGTCTTCTGCAAGAGGCCCGACATGCCAATGACGCCATTTAGAGGTGTTCTAAGCTCATGAGACATATTGGCCAAAAAATTGGATTTTGCGAGATCGGCTTGTCGCGCAAGTTCCGTATTTTTTTCCAATAGATTGAACAGGCGGTGCATGGTGAAAGAGAAAAGCGCCAGAACGGATGCGACCAAAATAAACGCAATCGTGGCCTGAACGGCGCGCATTAAGCTTTGGTTTTGATATAATTCAGGATCTACACCCGCAGGAACTGGCAAGCCTGCCGTAATCCCATATAAAACCCAAACCAGTAGGGTCGAGACAAATGTATAGGCAAAAACCATGCGCCACCCTGAAATAAACCCATTTATGATTGCACCTGCGACAAGCATTGGCAGCATCGCCGAATTTATCCCGGTTCCGTCAGGAATTGCCGTTGCCGCGATACCAACGATCGCAAGAAAGGAATAGAATGCTGCAAAGAAGGTAAAATTCTTCGAATAACGCAGTTTCAGGGATACAATCAGAATGATTGCAACGGCGATAAGGGACACCCAATGATCAATAGTCCATCCACCATAAACATAGGTCATAAAAACCATATTGATTAGTTGCGCCGCCGTAAACACCCATGCCACCATATAAACGGCACGCGCACGCAAAAGGTCGCCAGCACTTAGGCGATTATCAATACGCATAAAGCGTTCAAATTTAGCCAGTAGCTCTTTCACACAAATCCCACAGCATCACATAGGCGTTTGGCGTTAGGAAATAGGCTATAGGCGTTAGAAAATCGTTACGATTTAGAGCCTTGGAGCGATCACAAAAAAAGCCCCCAAAATGGGAGCTTGAAAAGCGATATGATTTAAAATTACGCTTTGACCGTATGCGGCTGAGACGCATGTTTTTTTGCCGTTTCAACCAAAGCTTTAAAAGCTTCTGGTTCATTGCCTGCCATATCGGCGAGAACTTTGCGGTCAAGATTGATACCAGCCTTGTTTAACCCGTCCATAAAGCGGCCATAGGTCGTACCATGGGCTCGCGCGGCAGCGTTAATGCGTTGGATCCAAAGCGCGCGGAATTGACGCTTTTTAAGTTTACGACCAATATATGCATATTGACCTGCTTTTTCGACAGCCTGATTGGCAATACGGAAGGTATTCTTCCGACGGCCGCGATAGCCTTTGGCTTTTTTCAGGATTTCTTTGTGGCGCGCTGATTTTGTGACGCCGCGTTTGACTCGTGCCATGATATTACTCCGGTATTAAAATTAGCGGCGTCTAGCCGTAAGGAAGGTATTTTTTCTTGATGACCTTGGCATCACAGTCTTTGAGGACTGTCGTGCCCCGCAATTTGCGGATTTGGTCATTTGAACGTTTGATCATGCCGTGGCGTTTGCCAGCCTGACCTGCTTTAACCTTACCGGATTTGGTAATCTTGAAGCGCTTTTTAGCGCCTGACTTCGTTTTCATTTTGGGCATTTCGGTCTCCATTATATGGATCAGTTTTGAAACGAAACAGAACTGATCGGCCTTTCGAGTCAGAAGGCATGCCTTTTAGCCCTCTAAACTGCGTCACCTCGGATAGGAGGTGAAGGCGGGCCTATAATCTTATCAAACCAGTTTGGCAAGTCAGGCTTGCGGTTAGGTTACAGACTATCTTATGCAGGATAGTGAGTGGAGAGACGGTATGAAAATCTACGCGATTATAAACAGCATATTTTACGTGATGTTTGGTCTATACGGATTGTTCATGCCGGCACAAATGGCGGCAAGTTTTGGATGGACGCCCGATATTTTAGGGCTTCATGAAATACGCGCGATTTGGACGGCTTTCATCGGTATTGGCATTGTAAGTTACATGATTATCCAAAAAGGGTTTTTAAGAGACCTCGTCAAAGCCATCATCTTTCTGACCCTTTGCTTTATGTTCGGACGCATAATTGGTCTGGCCTTAGACGGCACAGGCCCACGGCTTACCTATATCGAAATTGGCGTTGAAATCATTTGGGCCGGGTTCGGGCTCATTCTCCTGAAACGCGCCCCGCAACAGAGTTGAATGTAGTTAAGGCGCGCTGACCTTAGGGGCTGGCGTCTGATGAAGCTCAAAGGCATTGTGCAAAGCTCTAACGGCAAGCTCCGTATATTCACTATCGATGAGAACGGAAATTTTAATCTCTGATGTGGCGATAACTTCAACATTAATATTGCGCTCGGCCAAAGCTTCAAACATGGTTTGCGCAACACCTGTATGTGAGCGCATCCCAATTCCAACGACAGAAACCTTGGTGACATCGGAATCCGATTTAATCGCTTCAAATCCAATCCGGCCCTTAGCTCCCTCAAGAGCTTTTAAGGCTTTTTCGAGATCGCGCTTACCGACGGTAAAGGTCAGGTTTGCTGCATTATCTGATCGGGAAATCCCCTGAACAATCATATCAACAATCACATTGGCATCGCTCATGGCTTTACAGACTTGAGCAACCATGCCCGGCGCATCTTTCAAACGGAGTAAAGTAATTTGAGCTTCATCGCGTGAATAGGCTACACCGCTAACAACACGTTCTTCCATGGTTTCATCCTCGTGGCAGACCAGCGTTCCAGGATTATTCTCCCCAACATCCGCCATACTGGTCAATACACGGATTGGGAGGTTATTATTCATTGCAAGCTCGACAGAGCGGGTCTGTAAGACTTTCGCGCCGAGGCTGGCAAGCTCAAGCATTTCTTCAAAGGCAATTCTATTTAGGCGGCGCGCATCTTTAGCAATACGCGGGTCTGTTGTGTAAATACCGTCAACATCCGTATAGATGTCACAGCGGTCGGCTTTCAAAGCCACGGCAATCGCGACGGCAGATGTATCTGAACCGCCCCGACCTAATGTCGAAATGCGTCCCGTATCATTTACACCTTGAAATCCTGCAACAACGGCCACATTGCCCGCTTCAAGAGATGGTCCAATGGCTGAGCTTTCAATTTCGGCAATACGGGCTTTAGAATGTGCCATATCGGTTCTAAGTGGAATTTGCCATCCGAGCCAGGACCGGGCTTTCAGGCCGCGACGTCGTAGGGCAATGGCCAAAAGACCTGATGTCACTTGCTCGCCACTGGCAACAACGGAATCATATTCATCCTCAATTGACGTGCCTTTGTCGGAATCCGCATCTAGTGCATCAACCAAGGCGACAAGCCGGTTCGTCTCACCACTCATCGCAGAAACAACAACGGCTACCTCATTGCCAGCTTCGGCCTCTGCTGCGACGAGCCCTGCCACATGACGAATCCGCTCAAGATTGGCAACAGACGTTCCGCCGAATTTCATAACAATACGGGCCAAGTCTGGCTCCTTAAAGGTAGTGTGAGGCAAAAGCCTTATCGAAAAACCGCGCTCCTATAGGCGCATGGTCGTCACAGCGCAATGGGAAGTCACTTCAAATTATGGTTTCAATGATTTTTGCGCAGAGGTGAATCTTAGCTCTCCACATTGATCAAAACTCGTATATAGGCAAAGACCACATTAATTCTGCGCGAAAAGACCACAAATGGCTCATTCCAACCATCAGCCAGAAACCTTATCCAGCGTGTCTGTTGACCCAGCTGAAATGGAGAGCTTTTCGCGTATGGCCGCCGATTGGTGGGATCCGACGGGTCCGTTTAAACCCTTGCACATTATGAATGGCGCGAGATTGTCTTTGATCAAGGAGACGATTTGCAATCATTTTGATCTCGATCCCTCAAAAGATCAGCCGCTATCAGCTATGCGTATTTTGGATATTGGATGTGGGGGCGGGTTATTATGTGAACCTATGACGCGTTTGGGCGCGAAAGTAACTGGTGTGGACGCGCTGGAGCGAAATCTCAAAACCGCCAAAACCCATGCTGAGCAAGTCGGGCTAGATATTGATTATCGTCACGGCACAATTGAACAGCTCGTCCAATCCGGTGAAACCCCCTTTGATATTGTCTTGAATATGGAAGTCATTGAACATGTCGCCAATCCCCCAGACTTTATGTCTGATTGCGCAAAAATGGTCAGGCCCGGCGGCTTAATGATGTGCTCGACAATTAATCGCACCTTAAAAGCCTTTGCCTTTGCCATTGTCGGGGCAGAATATGTATTGCGCTGGCTCCCACGCGGAACCCATCAATATGATAAGCTTGTCAGACCGATTGAGTTAAACAGATGGATGCAAGATGCGGGTCTGGAAATTTCAGACCAGATTGGCATGAGCCTAAATCCTATCACTCAAAATTGGTCAATATCCTCAGATATGTCGATTAACTATGTGACCATCGGGCAAAAAGCCGCCTAAAATTTTGAATTTTTTGTCCGATTTTGGTCACATTGTGGCCCTGTGGATAAGATTGGGGATAATTTATTTATTAAATTTTAGATAGGCGTGAGGTGAAAACCCTGAAAACGCAGGCCATATAGTTAATTATGTATTAAAACATGACATTTGACTGTCATTCATGTTATTAACTGTGACTTTCTTTTTTTTGACAAATTCCTATATTAGACAATAGGTTATATCGTTAATACGGATTAACGATTGTCTCTAATTTGTAACGGAATTGAGGGGTTCCGGTAAGATTGGATCATTCAGTATTGAGTGACAATTCGTAAGAAAGGCATATTATGTCCCAGGTAAAAACAGCCTCTGTGGATATGTTCATAAACCCCCATGCTCGTCTTCTGGGTGGGCAATACCTATCCGATGTTAAATCCATTCAACTCTCCATTTCGCGTTATGGACTTTTGTCCCCAATTGTCGTTGCCCGCCGGAATAAGAAGTTATTTGTCATTGATGGGCGCAAACGTTTAGCGGCCCTAAGACGCCTTGATTTTCTTGGACGTCTTCCGCGCTCGCTCGTCAATATTCCATATGTTGAACTCAGCGTGCTCAAAGATACCCCGTCCCCTACCCCACGTCTTATGAGCAATCGGGATCTGCTCAATATTATCTTACGCCGTGTTCGTGAGGTGAAAGATATCGATCTGGTTGCGAAAGATCTATTTTTGACGCGGAAATTTGTCAGAGAGATTTTGACTCTAACACGTCTATCCCCGCGCCTAAAAAAGGCGTTTTATTCTGGGAGTATTTCATTTGAACAAGCCAGGTCCTATGCCGCAACACCGCTTCATGGCCTGCAAGATCGGGCCTTTATGTCACTTGGACCATTTGTCGAAGCATCAGAGATTTTGGATTATTTGAACACACAAAATCGGCATGTCCCAGCAAAGCCTGTATATAAGCCCCGTATGGCTGCAAAAGCCGCCTAAGACGTCTCTGATTTCAGAGGTCTAGCAAGTAAGGCAATCATGGCTTGTTGCGGTGTAGCTTCACCGTTTAAAACCTGATTGACGGCCGAGGATATTGGCATGTCTATACCGTGTTTTTGCGCAAGGCGGACCAAAGCTGGCGCTGTCGCAACACCTTCCGTTACAGAATTTCGCGCAGCTAATATATCGGCTAAAGTTTCGCCCCGACCTAATTTCATCCCGCAAGACATATTGCGTGACTGTTTGGACGAGCAGGTTAAAACCAAATCCCCCAATCCACAAAGTCCAGACAAGGTTTCCGCTCTCGCCCCGAGGGCCGCGCCCAAACGGTTCATTTCAGCAAAGCCTCTGGCAATCAAAGCGGCGTGCGCACTTTGGCCCAGTCCCATACCGAGCAACATCCCACATCCAATGGCGAGCACATTTTTAACCGCGCCTCCAACTTCCGCGCCGATCATATCATCTGTTGTATAGGGTCTGAAGCTTGGTCCTCGAAGAATAGGGGCTAGGGCATTGGCAGCATCCAGATCATCGCCCGCCAAAGTCACAGCGGTCGGCAAGCCTTTTACGACGTCTTTTGCAAAACTTGGTCCCGTTAAAACAAAGCGTGACGCCTGCGGTAAAACGTCTGACAAGACCTCATTCATAAAGTCCAATGTCGAAATCTCGATTCCCTTAGAACATAAGATGACAGGTAAACCTTTTGGGACTTGTTTTGAAAAAGCTTGTAATTGCGCGCGCGTATATTGGGCCGGAATAACAGACAGGCATAAATCCGCTTTTGTGAAATCCGGGTTATCAGCTGTTGCAAAAATATTATCATGCAAAGGCGCATCGGGCAGATATTTCTGATTAAGTCTCATAGCTTGGATCGATTTGGCTTGTTCGCCGTCCCGCATCCAAAGTGTTACCCTATGACCTTGTGTGGCTAACAGCTGCGCTAAAGCCGTTCCCCAAGATCCAGCACCCAAGACAATTGCGTTTTTCTGTTCCATTAATTTAGTTTCGGTTTTGATTTTTCAGGAACAAGCACATCTGGAAGCGGATAAGCCTCTATGCCTTCCTCAGACAGGCTGGCAGCTTCTTCCGGTGTCGTTACCCCGTAAATCCCGCGCCCTTCTTTTTCGCCGTAATGAATGGCCCTCGCCTCTTCGGCAAAGCCGTCTCCGACGTCCTCACAATTTTTAGAAATCTCATCGCGAATTTTTGCCGCCATAGAATTCATTGCATGTTGGGTCGCCTCTGATCTGGCTTCGACTTTCCGCGCGGTTTTAACCGCTGGCGCCATGATTGCTTTTTCAACCTTGTCTGTGCCGCAAACTGGACAAACAAGTAAATTAGATTTGGCTTGCGCGTCATAATCTGACGAGGAAGAAAACCAGCCTTCAAATTCGTGCTCTTTTTCGCAAATCAAAGCATAGCGGATCATAGCGCGACGCCTCGCCAGGCTGGGATACGTGATCTGGCCCGCTCGACAGATGTTTTGGATATATCAGCGATGATAAACCCCGGTTCATCATGACCCAATCCAGATATGACCTCGCCCCACGGATCAATAATCAAGCTTCGCCCCCATGTCCGACGCCCATCCTCATGATGCCCGCCTTGCGCAGGCGCGATAATATAGGCTCCGGTTTCAATGGCTCTGGCTCTCAAAAGTGTCTCCCAATGTGCTTTTCCTGTTGCGACTGTAAAGGCCGCAGGCACAGCAATAATATCAACTTCAGATTTTGCATAATATGAAAATAATGAAGGAAATCTAACATCATAACAAATTGAGAGACCAATTTTGAGCGCCCCTATATCTGCAATAACGCGCTCAGAACCGGCCGCATATGTATCGCTCTCTTTATAGGACTCAGTCTTTGAAATCGCGGCTTCAAAAAGATGTATCTTGTCATAATGTGCCGAAAGCTGACCATCCGGCGCAAATAAAAGAGACCGATTGGCGATCTTGCCATCTTGTCGCAAAATCGCCTGGGACCCAATCAAGAGATGAATATTTAGCGCCTGGGCAAGGGCTGAAAAGGCTTTAACGCCCGCGTCCTGACTTTGATCCCGAACAGATTCCCTGAGCCTATCCGGGTCCCGGTCCAGAAGATGTGTCATTTCTGGCGTGGCGACAAATTCTGCGCCGTCCTTAACGGCCGCTCGGATAAGCTTGGACGCTGCCGCAATATTTGCCTCAACCTCTATTGAGGAGCGCATTTGTATGGCGGCAAGCCGCATCGGGTCAGAGGCCCAACATTGGGTCTAATTTACCGGCGCGGTCCATAGCGGTCAGGTCATCACAGCCACCAACATGGACATTATCAATGAAGATTTGCGGGAATGTATTGCGACCACCGGATCGTTCATTCATTTCCGCCCGCTTGGCTCGGTCATTTGCAGCCGGAATATCAATTACTTTTACGCCCTTTTTTTTCAGCAAAGATTTGGCCCGGATACAAAAGGGGCACATAAATTTCGTATACATTTCAACTTTAGGCATAGGAGTTTCCTTATCTGAACCTTCTATTTAGGGATTTCTGCGGCTTTTGCGACCCTTGCAAGACAAATTCCATCAACACGTCTCGCGCCAGCTCGCTTTAATATAGTGGCACAGCTCTCTAGGGTGGCGCCAGTTGTAAAAACATCATCAATAATCACGATATGCTTACCTTGAATCCGAGGCAGTGCCTTTTCCCGAACAGCAAACGCCCCTTTCACATTTTGAAATCTTTGACGCGCTTTAAATTTACCCTGACTTTCAGTTCGTTTAATACGTTTTAGAATATCAGGATCAAAATTGGCGTCACAAATTTTTGCAAGCGCACGCGCCAATAAAGTCGCCTGATTATAGCGTCTTTTTATCAATCTTGTGGGATGGAGCGGAACGGGGATAAGGATATCGGCCTCGTCCAAAATATCGCGCCCAGCCCTGCGCATTTGCGCCGCGAAACTTTTGAGGCCTTCTGTTCGACCGCCATGTTTAAAAGATAAAATCAGAGCTCTTGAGCCATCATCATAGGCCATGGCGGCTCGTGCATGGTCATATTTCGGCTCTCTGATGGAACAGCGACCACAAAGCGCGCTGTCCATCGCCTCATATTCAAATGGGAACCCGCATATTTTGCACCAAGGCGCATCGAGAAAGGTCACATCATTCCAAAGTCGTTTAGCGTGCGGGTCTCCTGACAGACCAAGCAGTTCATGGGGCGGCAAAACAACATCCACAATTGCCTGACCCGCCTGACCTAACTGTCGAGACGCCACATGGATTAGATTATCACCTTGTCTTTCGGGCATAGCCAAGACAATAGCGCAAAGATATGAACACGTCGCCACCAAAATTATTTGACGAAAAGGCACTCGCTTTCGCCAAATCCCGCGCGCGCAAAAGACAAGCCCGCCGTGGCGGCTCATTCCTGTATCAACGCGCCGCTCAAGATGCCGCCTCACGTCTTGAAGATATTCAAAGACAGTTCAAACACGCCGTGATGATTGGCGCTCAAGATGGTCGCAATCTATTCAAATCCGAGATCTCTTCGGACCGTATACCTGAGACATTTGATTATGTTCAATCTGGGGACCAGCTAACAGATAAATATGATCTCATCATTTCATTATTAGAGTTACAAAGTGATGACGCCTTGCCCGAAACTTTGATGAGGTTCAGACACCATCTTTCGCCTGATGGACTATTGCTTGTCGCGCAATTTGGCGGCGAGAGCCTGACCGAGCTAAGGCAAAGCCTTTACGGTACAGATCAAGTCATTTTAGGCGGCGCGACCCCGCGTATATTTCCAATGGTAGATTATAGCCAAGCCGCCATGTTACTGGGAAAAATAGGTCTTGCCCTTCCTGTCGTTGATACGGACAGGATCACAGTTTTTTATAGCGCGCTAGAAAATCTTATTTCTGACCTTCGGGATTTGGGCCTAAGCAATAGTTTAATCGCGAGAGACAAACGCTCATTACCAAAGGCATGGTGGGTAAAATTAAACGAGATATATGCACAGCATTTTGCCCGAGAGGATGATGGCAAGCTAAAAGCCACATTTGAAATCCTATGGCTGACAGGCTGGGCTCCGCATGAAAGCCAACAAAAACCGCTGCGGCCCGGTAGCGCGAAAATGCGCTTATCTGATGCGTTGAAAACCCAAGAACAAAAACTGAAACGGGATTAATCCAGCGCGTAGATCGCCGTTCGGTTAAGTGTTTTTTGATAGCGTTTGAGGCGGAGCGTATCGGATTCATTGACCGCCCATTCGAGACCCAGCCGCGCCGCATAATGCAGACAGGTTCGATTATCCACTTCAAGCGCACCATAAGATATGGCCAAAGCGCGCCTGGGTTCAGGGATATCATAATGCGGGAAACTAGCTTTGGGTGGGGCTTGAAAATAATCCCGCTTGACCTTTAGCTTATCTGCCATCTCATGGAGTTCGCTCAGGCTATCTGCCGTCATATGGCACATAATATATCCCTTAAAAGGATGGCGGGCTTTATCGACATAAACGCTCATGCGCTTAGGTCACCCCAATCCCCTGACAGCGCCTGCCATAGGGTCAAGAGAGACAGCGCCGCCGTATCTGCCCGTAATATACGTGGCCCTAAAGAAACAGGCGTAACGAAGTCCTTTTCTAATAGCTCTTGTCGTTCCTCGGGCGAAAACCCACCTTCTGGCCCGATCAAAATGGCAGCAGGTGTTCCAATCTGTTTGACAGCAGCTTCAACAGATTTGCCACCTCCCGCTTCATCGGCAAATAAAATGGGTCGCCCGTCCCAAGAGGCGAGAACATCTTTCAGGGGCTGTAAGGGTTCAATATTTGGCACATCGAGACGTTCAGTCTGTTCTGCAGCTTCGATCGCCTGAAGCCTGGCCTTGTCAGCATTAAAGCGCGGAAATTGCGTTCTCGTCGTCAAAACGGGTTTCAGGGTTTTCACGCCCAGCTCCGTCGCTTTTTCAATAATAAAACCCGTGCGATGTTTCCGAACCGGCGCAAATAAGAGCGTCATATCCGGAACCTCATTTTGGTCACGCAAAGACTCGATCACACTCAAACGCCCCGATTTTTTCCCGATCTCAGAAATTTCCGCGCGCCATTCGCCGTCACGCCCATTAAAAACGCGAATAGACGCGCCCTCCACGCGACGTAAAACAGAGCCCAGATAATGGGCTTGTTCGCGTGACAGATCGATATCATCCCCTTGAGATAAGTCGGCCTCAAGGAATAATCGCGTTAGAGTATAGTTTTCCCGCATAGTCTCCCCTATATCACGCCTATGATAGAGGTCATCCCCGACAGTGAAAAAACCCATTGGGTTAACCGGACCCCCGAATCTATTCGACCCTATCTTCAACTCTCACGCCTCGACCGCCCCGTAGGCTATTGGCTCCTCACTCTACCTGGCTGGATCGGTTTGACTTTTGCAGGCCTAACTTATGTTCTTGTCTGGGAAGATCTGAAATGGGCCCTCTTGATCCTGATCGGCGCCATTGCCATGCGCGGGGCCGGCTGTACCTATAATGATATTGTCGACCAAGACCTCGACGCCCAAGTCGAACGCACAGCCCTACGCCCCCTGCCCGCTGGCACCATATCCACCAAACAGGCTTGGGTCTGGCTCTTTATTCAATGTGGGATTGGCTTTCTCGTATTTCTATGTCTACCCGGTCTTGCAAAAATTGTTAGCCTATTCTCAATTCCACTTGTCGCCGCCTATCCCTTTATGAAACGGATCACATGGTGGCCGCAAATCTGGTTAGGTCTCACCTTTAATTGGGCCTTTCTTGTAGCTCTAAGTATAAAAAAATCAGAAGTATCAGTTTCTTTAAGCGACTTTTCACTCGGGTTTTACTTAGGCCTCGTTTTCTGGACGATTGGCTATGATACGATCTATGCCTGCCAAGATACTTTAGATGACACCGTCATTGGGATAAAAAGTACGGCTCGGAAATTTGGTAAGCGTGTCAAATTAGGTGTCGCGCTTTGTTATGCCTTAAGTCTGTTTTTCATTTTTAATAGCTTTTACTGGCAAGACATAACTTATCTTGCATATTATATTTCGAATTCTGAGAATCGCGAATTATTTGAACGCCATGGGCATCTCGGTCCGTCAAATTATATCGTGGCGTCTCATGCGATATTTTTCACCCTATCATTTGCATTCCACCTAGTCTGGCAAGTCTTGCGTTTTAAATTGTCTGATGACACCAATTATCTGAAACTGTTCAAATCCAATGTGACCGCAGCACTTATTCTAATTATGACGACGTTATTTATGTATATGCTAATTCCTTATTTGACGGAATGGGGGTTCCATAGTGTGCTTTGGCCATGGCATGACACATTGCACTTGAACATAGTCGAATAGTTCCGTCTCACCGCACTATAACTGCAACGTGATTGGTCGGTTATGCGTATAAACCTATATGAGGACGCGAAACATAGGAGATTTTCCATGCTGACACGACGAAACCTTGCGCTAGGTGCCGGGGCTATGG
>CAYTLJ010000020.1:0-26360 GCA_964438555.1 uncultured Algimonas sp. | reverse complement strand
TCAATATAGCCTTCCATAGGATATGTTTTATCAATGATAGGCTTTAAATTGCCCGCAGCAATGTGCTTTTGAACAAAGGCTTTTCCGCGTTCACAACGATCAGCATCACCTACATAATTAAATAAGGAATAGGGATGAAAACTTGCATTTTTAACAATCATATCAAGAAAAGGAATGCTCGGTTGTTGTGCATCTAACCATCCATAGATAATAATTTTTGCATCCTTGGCTAAAGCCTTACTATACCGATTTATCATCCCCGCACCGATAGGGTCAAAAGCAGAATCTATGCCTTTGCCTTCAGTATTTTCCATAATAAATTCGGCTAAATCTTGCGTCCCATCATCAACAAAAACATGATTGGCTCCGCATGATTTCAAATAGTCAATATTGTAAGCATAACGGGTCGTGGCAAGCATGTTAGCGCCTAACATACTCCCGATTTGTAAAGCCGCAGTTCCGGCTGTGCCCGTGCCTGCGGGAATTAAAATATGTCGTCCAGGACTAGCGTCTGAAAGCTCCACCATTGGAAAATAGGCCGTCATATACATCATCCAAATGGAAGACGCCTCTACAGCGCTCAATCCCTCAGGCGCTTTCACGAGATAACGTGGCTCAATGAGAATGGACTCTGCGCTCGCTCCGCGATTAAAGTAAAAATACGGGAGCGTGCAATAACGATCTCCGACCTTTAATCCCGTTACGCCCTCTCCAATTTGATCAATAATGCCGCAAGCTTCCATGCCGATACGGGCAGGAAATTTTGGAAAGCTGAAGGAATAATTATCCAACATAAGGTCGGCATCCCCCCAATTCAGGGCAAAAGCTTCGATACGCAAGCGAACATCACCTGGCCCAGCCTCTTCCATGTCACAGTCTTGAAGGACAAGGCCCTTATATCCAGAATAATCCTTTATAACCCATTCACGCATTGATCACTCCCATTCGACCCATCATAATTCTACTATTCTAACTTTGCGGATAAAATTTTTATTTCATTCTTCAAAAACTCTTCGGGCTCAGCTTTTGAGAATATTTTTTCTGCGACCTCAAATCCGCCGATTAATTCACCAAAGGCGGCAAAGCCATGACCGTCAGGATGGCGCGGCCCACCATCGTCTAATACGGGCTCATCACGCATACAGATAAAGAATGACGGATAGTTTTTATGCAGAGCAAAACGCGCGGCCGAGACCGTCCATTTTTTATGTTTAAGTCCTGTGACAGAGGTGGGCTCATGAAGAATATCGTGATTAGCATCGTCTTCAGGCCAGTTCACGCCCATTTGGATAACCTCAATTTTAGATGATGTCCGCATCGTCGCATTCGCTTCGGTTACAATACGAAAAACTGAGCTATTATCAAAAGTTCCCTTTAGCGTTTCTTCAGCAAAATAACCGGCCGTATGCAGGGCTTTTTCAAAATTCAGCGCAATTGTTAGATCACCAAGCTCAGTCGATATGATTAAATTTTCCGCCATAATAATCCCCTTCGCATAAGATCATGAAATAATAAAAAACCCGCACACGGCGGGTTTGATTAAATATATATCTTCAGAATTAGAAGTTATACCGCAAATCAACCTTATACTGACGTGGTGCGGCAGAATGCGCAAATCCACCCGCAACCCATTCCGAATTATATTCTTCATCCGTAGCATTTGCGATCGATCCGATTAACGACCAAACGCCGTCATTATCTTCAAAACCCGCACGCAGGCCAAGTAATTCAATTGCAGATCTAGCGGTAGAATTTTCCGGATCCCAGAATTGACGGCCCCGATTTTCGTAGTCAGCGCGAAGGAATAAGCCAATATTATCTGTGATAGGTCTACGGTATTGAAAACCCGCATTAAAGGTGTTGCTTGGAACGTAAGGTGCATCATTGCCTACCGCGGCCGCATTCACGCTATATTCCTCAACCTCAGAATCTGAAACACTTACCCCCATATAAACGTCCAAATTATCCCCGACATTTGCATTGAGTTCGACTTCGCCGCCTTTAATACTCACCTCTTCGATCGGCACGAGAACTTGCGCACCTACTGCGCCAATAAACACGAAGTAAGGTGCGTTTTCAACGTCAGTGCTATAAAGCGCTCCGTTGAAATCAATAAGGCCACCCCAATTCGATTTAAAGCCGACTTCGAAGGTTTCGGTGACTTCTTCATCCAAGACATCTTGAATACCGTTAATTCCAGCGGCGGCGGCGGCGGCCCCAACGCCGTTTTGGTTAAACTGCCCAGACCTAAACCCTCGGCCCCATGACCCGTAAACAGATGCCGTATCAGCTACGAGGTAACGCGCCGTTACTTTCGGCTGGAATTCCGAAAATGTTTCTTCGTTTACACCGCCTGGCGTGCCAGCTATACCGACCAATTCTCCATTGGCATAAAAGCCATTTTCATCGGACACCGTTTGCTCACGTTGATCCTCATCATAGCGCCCCGCAAAAGCGAGTTCTAAACGATCTGTCACCGCGTAATCAATATTGGCAAAAACCGCAAAGGCTTCATTATCATTGTCATCGCCAAAAAATGAATTGATCGGATTGGATGGATTGAAATCCGCCGTACGCCGAATTTCTTCAATACCTTGCTCAAGATCATCACCTGTTGTGGAAGAAATAAAGCGATCTGTGGTCAAATAATAACCGCCAAACATCCAACGCAAATCACTATCATCAGTTGATGTTAAACGAACTTCCTGACTGAAGGTTTCAACATCTACAAATTGTGTTTGCGTACCATCAAAGAATGGAAATGGCGGGGCAGGATTGATCGAAGATGCTGCTGTATACGGGAATTGGTCCCCCCGTGAACTCTGCGTGATTGTATCATATGCTGATGTAAGCGCAAGTTCTGCAAAGCCTAAATCTGCTTTCACACGTAATGATATCTGTCCGACTTCGCGTTGATCATTACCGAGATTATTTGCGAAAAATTCACGATCGACGATGTCCGCATCTAAACGTGTAAAGTCAAAATTTTGTGGCAAACCCGTGCTCCGATCAATTGGAGACGCTGGCTGATAGGTAAAGTTCAAAGACCCACCATCAGTATCTACATAACTACCACGAAGGTCGGCTGTAATGTTATCTGTAACATCCCAGTGTAAATGCCCTCTCACCGTAATTTCTTCGGTGTAATCAACAGGCGTATCAAGGGTTATATTATCTAGCTGACCTTCGCGGTCACGATATTTCCCTGATAGTCGATATTGAATATCGTCAGTTATCGGACCTGACACAGAGCCCTCAATAGAATAATCATCGCCAGTCGCTGCAGTCGCCTGAACGTAAGCTTCGAATTCCTCTGATGGTCCGCGCGTATTAATTAATATTGCGCCTTGGGTGGCGTTCCGGCCATAAAGTGCGCCCTGCGGCCCCTTGAGAACTTCAATCTGATCAACGTCAAAAAGAGGTTGGTCAAACGACCTAGCATTTACCTGAAGAACCCCATCAATCACAACAGCGACGGGAGGTTCACCATTCCTTGTCTGCGAAACACCACGAATTGTAATAAAGTTTGTACCAGAATCTTGAGAATTGGCGATGGTAACACCTGGGGTTAGTCCAATAAAATCATCCACTCTCTCAATTTTAGCGTCAACAATCTCTTCCGTTGTAAAAACGGTGACGGCAATCGGAACTTCAACTTCATTTTCCACACGGCCACGCGCACCAGTAACGATGATCACATCTTCTTCGGCAATAGACGTATCACTTTGCGCAAAAGCTGTGCCCCCCATAAAACCAAGACTTAAGAGTGACGTCGATGTCATGAGTGTTAAAATTTTAGAGTATTTGATCATAACTAACTTCCCTTTGAATTGTGTACTCCAGCATCGGTTCCAAAACCCCCTTGCTACAGTACCACTCAAGCCATTAATCAATGACGAACTCGCCCAATTCACATGACTCGTGAGTCACAATAAATCGACACATGATAAATTCCACCTACCCTTAGGGGTAGGACGTCATATCGATCTTAATCAAGGAGGTTCATTTGGCCGGCGACAATAACGGCCTGTGCGCGGCTATTAACAGATAGTTTTTTATATATACTCTTGAGATGAAATTTGACCGTATTTTCGGTCAATTCAAATCGACGCGCGATTTCTTTATTGGATTGCCCCTGAGACAAATGTTCTAGAATTTCTCTTTCGCGAACGCTGAGCAATGTGTTCGACTTTATGGGACGCAATTCCTCAGATTTGACAATTATATCTGTGACGAAATTAAGCAATATAAGATCGTCATTTTGATATCTAAGCTTGTCTCTTGAGGTCCTCAGCAATTTTCTGGACCCATTTGCATAAAGAAAAGGTCCCATAATTTTTTGATCACATGCGGTTTTTAAGGCTTCAAGAAATACCGCCGAACTTTCTTCCGACTTGCCGCGCAAATCTAAAACCAAAGCCTTGGCTACATTGAGTTGGATATTATAAAATTTTGCTGAAGATGTCTCTGAATGTTCCACTGATAACCGTATAAACTCAGCCCCTAAAGCATCGGAAATAAGCATATGACTCGCGAGCGTTATTGCGGCTTGGTAAAAGGACTGCCAGACGCGCGGGGAATTTTCCAACGTTGAGACACTCATCCACTGTTTAATTTGCGTACTATATTTTTTTATGTCTGATTGCCGTCCTTGATTATAAGCGGCTCGCAATTGCAAGACACTGGCAAAGGCTTCAAGACGCTCCAAATCTCGACGGCGTGCTAAGGCTAAAAAACGATCTACTAAATCATTTGAGAATGGATGGTCACCAATTTGCTCTGCAAGTGCGAATATTGAGTGCAATCCAATAATGTAAACCTCAGTCCAACCATCATTCTCTTCGGTTTGAGATAAGGCCGAAGAAAAAGCATCGAGGTCAGTGCTTTTAGCTTGTCCACTCCAGACCTTTAAAGAGAAATCCAGAACGACAGCTAAATGTTTTAATCCACTATCGGATCCAAAATTACTATCTGCAAGCTCAAGAGCCCGGTTAATATAAGCCCGCGCGAGATCAAACTCAGCCCGATACATGGCCTCTACGGCGGCGTGGAGATATGTATAATTAAGCCCTAAAGCGGACCCACTCTCCCGAAAAAATTGTAGGGATGATTTAATACTATCCTGTGCCGCAGCAAAATTACTTAGAGATATATCAACAAGCGTATGCTGGCAGTAAAGCGTCCCCAACTCTAAAGGTGTAAAAATATTGTCCGCCTCTAATCGTGTTCCTTGGCTATTGCCCTTCGCCCACCCCCCCTTGTCTTCATAAAGACCAACTAAGGCTTCGACCAAAATATGGTCTTTGTCATAAGCATCACTATCATCATCGCGTCTTAAGGCCTTAGACGAATCTAAAATGCCACGCGCCTGCTTATATTCTCCATCTTTACAATGCAGATAGGCTCGAGCAATCAACAGTCTCCCATTTGAGGATATAATATGTTCAGGGATTATTCGAAATATGTTTCGTATAACGCCGATCCCATCTCTTAGGATAATCTTCCATCCTCCAGCGTTAAGAATGAGGTCTTCGCATTTCGCATATGCTTTTGCTTTTGCGGCATAGCTTACCGCATCTATCAAATTGCCATGTTCGAAATGCCAGTCACTTGCACGGTTCAAAACAACATCTGGAAATTCCGGTGTTTCGAGACGCAAAGCGTCTTGGAGATATTCCGCAAATAAATGGTGTAATCTGTACCATCCGCTTTCAAAATCGGTTGTAACGAGGAAAGCCCTAAGCGTGTCTAATCGATTTATGAGATGTGCACTGTCTTCCTTTCCGCGGATTTCATTGGCTAAACTCGTATTGAATTGATCTAATATAGCAACTGAAAGCAAAAACTCTCTCAAATCCTGATCCATGCTCAGCAAAACTTGATTGGTCAGATAGGATGCGACCAAATCCGACGAAGATACTTTCTCAATCGCAACCGAAGGATTTGCCTGTTTATTGACGCGTGCCAATTGCACAGCAACGGGCCACCCTTCTGTTTGCTCATATATTGCTTTGGCATCTTTGGCCGTGATCATATCCCCAAGTGTTGCGCATGTTTCCGCCTCCGTTAAACGCATAATTTCGGCGTCCAAAACGCTTGCATCGCCTGACGCAATCAATTGCGGAATATTAAATGCAGGGGTTTCTCGGCTACTAATGACAAGGGTTAAATTTGACGGAGCTAACTTTAAAATATCGCGAATCGTATTATCAATAGCCGTCGATTTCGGCAGATGATAATCATCTAAAAATAAAACAACATGTTTTGAACTTTGGGCGATACAATCAAGGATACTCAATAGCACACCGCCAACTTGAGATTCAGCAAACCCGTTTCGCGCACCAACATCAAGATTGCCAATCTCAAGACCTGACTTGGCCAATGATAAAGCAATATAAGACAGGAACTGCCTGACATCTATATCGTTTTCGTCCAATGAAACCCATGAAGAAATCACATCATTTTTCGTAAGATGAAGACCCCATTGATAAGTGAGGGATGACTTTCCGAAACCCGCTGGCGCGACTATAAATATAACACTGCGGTTCAATGCCTCATCCAGAACTTCCAATAATCTTTGGCGATTAAGAAGTTCGATATTTGGACGGTTCGGCTCGAGCTTTGAATCAATTATTCTATCATGAAAATTGTCTTCATTGTGCAGAATATCATTCATGATCGCGACTAGGCCACCACGCTCGTAACTTGTAATTCTGCTGCGTTTTTCACGAATTTCATGCCCGACGTTTAACCCTTAACTTAGCCACCCGCAAAATAATTATAATCACGCATAGCTAGGTTTAGCTTCTTTTAAATCGATTGAAATTGAGTGCAACATAAACAAGAGAAGAGACGACAAGAGAGTCAATAGATGCAATATCGAATATGCCTATTATCTCCTTTGATGACAAGTAACCTATAACGCCTCCACTAATCCAAGCTGCAAAAGCTTGCCACCTTATAATTGGTTCTTGAGCCAAGGCCTCAATATTCATTCTAAATCGCCGAAAAAAGGCTGTTTCTACAATATAAATTGCGCCAATCGGCGGAATGGCAACACCGAGTAAAACCAAAAAATTCACAAGATAGGCTTGAGCCGGAAGGAAAGCGAGGGCGGTGCCAATAATTCCGATGACTATAATAATTTTTGAAAATGGCGTTCGCTTTGCAATGGTCGCAACAGATAATCCTGAAGAATATAGACATAACACATTACTGGACCACGCCCCTAAGAAGAGTAAAAAGAAGGCTGGTAAGATAATACCTAACCCCACCATAACTTGAACAATATCGGGTTCTCCCAAGGCCATGCTTGGTACAGCGGAGAAAAACTGAATGAGCGGAAACATTATCCCTAATGCGATAAATACGCCGATCACGGCCTGTCTTGGATTCACAGCAAATCGGCTATAATCGGGTTGAATGATCACGCCGGCAATATAACTGCCGACCACGGCCGAGATAGCCGTCTTAAATGTAAACCCCGCCTCAGCCAATTGATTAGACCCGTCGGCTTTGGCTAAAGCCATATAAGCTGCAAAGGCTATAAATAATATCATCAACGGCACGAGAATTAAGGCGAGTTTGTCGACGCCTTTAAACCCAATAACTGTCACCCAGATCATTAAAGCACTCGCAATAATTACAGCAAGAACCTCTGGTATATGGAGACCAAATGACTCAGACAGCATAGATGTCGTCGCTTGCCCTAATGTACTACTGATAACGCCATACCACCCGATAAGAGAGGCCGCGACCGCCAAATTGACGAGCTTCGCGCCCTGTTGTCCGAAGGCAAATTCAGTCAATAAATAGGTCGACAACCTCGTTTTCGCGCCGATATAGCTTGTCATCGCCCCCATAATACCAAGAATTAAGCTACCGATAGCAAAGGCCGCTCCCGCTTTTGCATAGCCTAAAGACCCACCAATTTGCGCAGCAACGATAAAAATTGCAAAACCAATCGTTCCGCCAATGATAATTAAGGCCAAATGAAATCCGCTGGAATTACTTGTATCCGGCGCGGGTTTCCTAGCATATTCCTGAAGATCGACGTCTTGCACATCAGTTGTTTTCATGACGTCTATGTCCCGTTCCAGAATTGTGAAAAATTAGGCATTTAAGCCATAGATTTCTTGCGCACGTTTTTTCGTAATATATCCGTTTTTAATGTCTTCAAGAACCTTGCTCTTTGGACGATCTTCGGGTCTTCCATAGCCACCACCAGTCGCTGTGAAGACTTTGATGATATCACCTTTATTCACCGTCAAGGCTGTGCAGCTACTATAGCGTTCTTCAGTCCCATCCGTTCTAAGGACTTTGACATAATTTGTCGTCCCTTCCTTGCCACCATCTAACCCCCATGGACCCGCTTCAGAGCGCACATATGCCATGGTTAGCCACCAATTATCGGCCAATATACGATAGTCCAGATTAATTCCTTTACCGCCAAGATATTCACCTTCGCCGCCCGGCGCATCGTTTAAGGCAAGTCGGTCAACCATGAGGCCATGTTTTTGTTCCGTTATTTCAACCGGGCAATTAAACGTATCTCCATGATAGGCTGTGTATAGCGCACTTGCGCCATCACAATCATGTCCAGCCCCCCAGCCGCCGAGTTGAGGCTCGACAATGCCTTGGGTCTTACCTGTTTCTGGATGCGGGCCGCCCAAAAACGTTCCGCAAATAGAAGAATAATGTCCGGCAGTTAGGCTTTCCTTCATGTAAGGCGCGAGCGCTTTCCACAACACATCTAAAATCAACATACTGACTTCGTAATAGGTACTCATGGCCGCTGGATATTCGGCGTCAATCATTGACCCTTTATCGGTCAAAACCGTCATCGGCTTGAAACTACCTGAATTGGCAAAACCTTGTGGGAGGACAATGGCTTTGAAAATCATCATCGCATCAACAACCGTCGCTGCATAAGAACAATTCATCGCCGTATTATTTTGTGGTGGGTTATCGCGCAGATCCACAATAAATTCTGTATCCGATATCGTAATCGCAGCTTTCATGACCTGACCATCTTCAAGCGTTTCACTGGCCTTAAATGTGCCTTTGGGAAGGCTTTTCATCGCCCGCAAGGCTTGAGATTCTCCCAATGCGATATAGTCAGAAATCGCATATAAAACGGTCTCACGTCCGTATTTTTTTATGATTGATTGGAAACGCTCTTCTCCGGCTCGCATGGATGCAACACCAGCCCAGAAGTCTCCAGAGGTGGTATCTGGAATTCGACTATTCATCGTAATGACGTCTAAGAGAGCCTGATTGATAGTCCCGGCCGAAATAATCCGAACAACGGGAATTTGTAAGCCCTCTTGATAGATGTCTTGGGCATCAGGGGAAATAGACCCTGGGAAGGCCCCGCCAACATCAGCCCAATGTGCCTTATTTGACAACCAGCCTACAATCACATCCTCGTCAATTACAGGCATTATAAGCACAACATCATTGAGATGACTAACGCCGCCAAAATGCGGGATATTCGTCATGAAAATATCGCCTGCAGAAATATCCTCTGTTGGAAATTTGGCTAAGACCTCTTTCACGCCAGGCTCTAACATACCTACAAATCCAGGAATACCGGACCCTGAACTCGCAAGGTTGCCTTCGGCATCTAAGAGCGCGACGCCGAAATCAAGGACTTCATAAATGATAGAGCTAACGGCTGTTTTGCGCATTGTCGCAAACATTTCATCCGTAATTGCATTGAGAGACGATTGTATAATTTCAACCGTTATAGGATCAATTTTAAACGCATTTACAACTTTAGAAAGGGTCGTCATATTATCCGCCTATAAGGTGATGTGAAGATTGCCATAATCATCAACATTTACGGTTTGGTTTGGAAAAACAACTGTCGTGGTCCCAGACTCCTCTATGACAGCGGGACCTTGGAGTGTCATGCCTGGTGCAAATAAATCGCGGTTATAAATCGCGGCTTCTTTGAGCCCAAGTTCATCAAAGTCGACCATCCGCACCCCTTTTTGTGCATCAGTCAATGTCCCCTCAAATGCGAGTTTTGATAAGGTGGGGCGTTCTACAGAACCAAATGCTACGAGGTGAAAGGTAACCAGATCAACTGGCACATCCAAACGATAGGTATATTCCCGTTCATAGGCATCATGGAATCGCACCAACAGCTCTTCCATATTTTGAGCATTGAGTTTTACATTTGGCACAGGAATACGAACAGAATGTTCCTGGCCTTCATAACGCATATCAAAATAGCGCTCAAAATAAATATTGTCTTCATTAAAGTTTTCGACCTGAAACGCCTCTAACGCCTCGCGCTCCATGTCGGTAATTGTATCATTGACGGCATGCACGACAGCGTCGGTAAATGGCATTGGTTGTGTTCGAATGTAATCACGCCGCAAATCAGACATTAACATGCCCCAGGCAGAGAAGACGGCTGAGTGCGCAGGCACGATAACTTTTGGCACACCCAATTCCATAGCAAGCGCCGTTGCGTGCATCGCACCCCCGCCACCAAATGCCACCATCGTAAAATCGCGCGGGTCATATCCGCGGTTGATTGAGACGAGTTTAAGCGCATTTGTCATGCTGTGATTGGCGACCCTGATCACGCCGCGCGCAGCCTCCGCCGCGCTTAAACCTAATTTGTCGCCCATACTTTCAAAAGCCGCCTCAACAGATTGCATATCAGCTTGAATTTCACCGCCAATAAAATAGTTGGGGTTAATACGCGCCAACATCAAATTGGCATCCGTCGTTGTCAATTCCACCCCACCTTTTCCGTAAGCGACTGGCCCCGGTTTCGCGCCCGCACTATGTGGTCCAACATGGAGTTTATTATCATCATCAATCCAAGCAATAGACCCGCCGCCATTTCCAATTTCAACCAAATCAACAACGGGCGTCATGATGGGATAGCCCGCGGATAAATGGCTACGCTCAATCATATACTGGCTTGTAACTTCAACGCGGCCATTATCAATTAAAGAACATTTCGCTGTGGTGCCGCCAATATCTAAAGCGAGAATATTTTTAACACCGAGAATGTCGCCAAGAGCCGCAGCGCCCAAAACACCACTTGCTGGCCCCGACTCAACCATTGTAATCGGCGTTGCCTTGGCCGATTTAATTGTATCAATACCGCCATTTGATTGCATGACGTAAAACGACCCGTCAAAAGAGCCGCCTTGGAGGCGGTCTTCCATTTTTGTTAAATATTCTTTGGCGATAGGCTGTACATAAGCACTTAAAACGGCCGTATTGGTTCGCTCATATTCGCGCCACTCACGCGTGATTTGATGAGAGGTTACAATATCGACCTCGGGCCATAAGTCTTTAAGCGCCTTGGCTAATTTTTGCTCATGTTCAGGGTTTGCATAGGAATGTAAAAGGCAGATCGCAACGGCCTCAACCTCTTCCGATTTAAAATCCCGAACAATCTCATCTAGGCGGCTTACATCAAGGGGGTGAATTACCTCACCCTTATAGGTCATTCGCTCATCGATTTCCCGACGCAAATAACGCGCAACAAATGGCGCAGGCTTAGCATAACGAATATTGAAAAAATCTGGTCGGTTCCCACGGCCAATTTCCAAAATATCTCTAAAGCCTTTTGTTGTAATCAACCCCGTTTTAACGCCCTTTCGTTCCATTAAGGCATTTATGACAACCGTGGTGCCATGCGCAAAAAACTCAACGGATTTCAGATCAACATCGGCAATTGAAATTGCATCCATAACACCTTCTTCAAAATTAGGAGGCGTGGTGTGGGATTTAACGGCTTTTACGCTGTTAACCGTCCCCGTTTTGTCATCAATTTCATAAAATACCAGATCAGTAAATGTCCCACCAACATCTGTTGCAAGTCGAATTTTAGACATTTACTTTTTCTTTCTCATACAAGTAGAACTCGAAACAAATAATAAATTCGAGCGAAACCTCGTCAACAAACATGGGAGATATAACATCCTCTCCCACTACCCCAATCTATAATATGGAAATACCTACCCGAACGGGTGGAACACGCCTAGTCTGTTCCTCCATTTTCAGTCGTTTGAAAGGAGAACCTATCAGATCTCAATGCCGAATAAAATGAAATTCATTCACGACATAGGCGTGCAAATAAGACAGCTATTTTGACAAGTTGATGGCGGGTTCAATTGACATGACAAAGCGAGCACAGATCAAAGCCGCGCTAATAGTCGATCTAACTTTCAATCTCTTTTGCGCTATGAGCCCGGCCTAATCTCTTACTAAACGGCGCTGCCGTAATGCCGTGCAAGACGATGCTTAAGAGGACAGTTGTGGCAACAACAGTTTGAATAAACTCTGCTTGAGCGACATGTAAGTCTTCAAGAATAAGCAATCCAAATAAGAGCGACGCCAGACCGCGCGGCCCAAACCATCCCATAAAGGCTGTTGTTGCGAAACTTAGTTTCAAACCTATCATAGACAAAGCTACAGGCAACATTCTTACAAGGGTGAGGCTAAGACAAGCATAGAGTATAATCGGGCCCGTGATATGATGTAGCGCTTCAGGCAGGATAAGCGCGCCAAATAAGAAGAAGGTTAGGTAAGCTAAGAACTGGCTTTCCGTCTCGGTAAATTCATGCAGGAACTTTGAGTAATTTACATGTAGATTACCATAGGTCAGACCTGCAACAAAGGCGGCGATAAAGCCGTTACCATGACACATTTCTGCAACCGCAAAGGCCAAGACAGCAAGCGCAATCGCGGCAACGCCTTGGAATTCAGATGTCATCCAATTCTTTTTCGCCGCCAATGCAATTAAGTGTCCACCAATCCAGCCAACAGCAATGCCCGCAATTGGTCCAATAATCACTTGAAGGCTTAGAAAGAGGAGCCAATTTTCTTCAGTTGATTGATGATGGATATTTAAAAAACACGCAAAAAACAAAACGGCGGGCAAGGCAATGCCGTCATTTAGACCACTTTCAACATTCAAGCCTTGTCGTATTTTTAGCGGGATTGTTTTATCGGCTAAAACGGACGCACCCAAAGCTGCATCGGTTGGGGCCAAAATAGCCGCAATAAGCGCAGCTTGATACCATCCAATATCTGGAAAAATTAGATATCCGACAAGTGTTCCCAATATGATAATTAAAGGAAGCGCAATACTTAAAAGCCGGACTGGGATAGCCTTCATTTTTCGAAGATCAGGTAAAGATATTTGCGAAGAGTCTGCCGCAAGAACCAGAATAAGCGTGAGCTCAGCAAGGGTGTGCAAGCCCCCCTCATTATATGTGAGACCTGCTGTTTCTGCGAGTAATTTTGATAGAAGTAATCCCCCAAGAGCCATTAAGATAGGCGGTGTGATAATCGTTCCCTGAATTCGTTTAGAAATTAGGGAGAACCCGAAGAAAACAGCTCCAAATATGAGGAATAAGTTTAGGGTCATGCGAGCCTTTTCAAACTGCCGGTTTGATAAATTAACCGGCTGAGGTTCCCAATTCTTTCGTGGCGTGCCGTCAATGTCAGTGGGACTGAGATATGATCTAAAATTTCGTCATTAATTTTCTCGCCTTTCGCATTGGCAAGAACATATCCAATGCCTGCACATCCCTTAGCACCACCTCCAGAACCCGCACTATCAAGCCCCATTGAGAAAAATACAGGTTGTCCGCCGCGTATGCAAAGGGTCGCACATGCGCGGTGTGTTCGGCCATAGCCGGGGTTCATAATCCCCATAAAACACTGAGCATCAAGAATCTCACCGATAAGGCTCATCTCTTTTACGGTTTGCGTTTGTGGAATGGGTGCGACGGTCTCAGAAATTGCTTGAATATCGCCATCAGCAACACCCAGCATAAAGCAATCATTACGCACAATTTTGACGCCGTGGACGGAAACAGCTTGCCCTTCAAAAGGCTTAATATAAGGGTCCGCATGTATCTTCCCGATACCGGCAATGACATGGCCAACGCCGTTAACCCAAAGCACCGGGTAAGGATGAAACCCAATGCGGCCCGTCAGCGTTACGGGTGTTCCCGTTTCCCATCGTCCACCACCAGATGACGCAGCCCGCGTGCCAATAAAAGCGCCAGCGCCTGCTACGCCTAAAAGGCCAGCCGGGACAGCTTTAAGCAAAAACCGGCGGTCTTTCTTGGGCATAGACCCATAGCCGACATAGAAATCATCTTCATGACTCATGATGACACCTCAACAGCTTTGCGAACAGTCCCGAGCGGGTCAGGCACCGCATTGACCCAAACATCTCCACGTTCGATTCTAACTTCATGGGTTTGCACACGGTCGGTAAAGGGCGCTGGGGCTGCGCCAGTCTCAGGATCAAACTGAAATCCGTGCCAAGGGCATGTAATCAGTCCCTCACGAATGCAGCCTTCCCCTAAAGGTCCGTTTTGATGTGAACAGACAGCTACAATCGCGGAGACGCCTTTTTCTTGTCTGAAAATCGCTATGCGTTCGCCCTCTGGCGGGGTAACTGTAACGGCCTTATTAAGCGGAATAGACATCGGATCTCCAACGTTAATCCAATCTCTATTCAAATCCATTTTCGTATCGAGCTTTCGACCCTTTAACATCGCCAAAATATGCAGGCCGGAAATCAAAGTAGCGCCTATGGCTAAGGCCCAAATAAGCCCCATGCCTCTATCAAATTGCGCTGTTCCAAGCGCAACATGTCCAATCAAAGCCGCATAAGCGAAATAGACACTCATATGTAGGGTTTTCCAGATAGGCGGGCTTAATCGGGTCAACCAAAAATCATGACTTGTCGCCGCCATAATCAACAATATGACGAGCGCAATAAAGCCGAGGCTTTCAAATGGAAATTCTATGGCAACGCCGTAATTACCATACCCACCTATCGCAGATGCGATTGGATTGATCGTTCCAAAGCCGTGATACCACATTAAGGCGAACCCGCCGTGAAGCAGGGCGATAACCGCCGTTATGACACCAAAATGTCGACGATTATACAGCAGGGGCTTAAACCGGTCTGAAAGCCGCGCAAGCGGGCCAATCGCTAAAATAATATGCAATAAAACAATAGCGCATGCCCCAAGGGCACGCATAATGAGAATGGCTGGATCTGCCACCTTTGCATTTAAGCCAAAGACGATAAAGGTCGCCAAGAAAGTCATGATGGAAACAATCAATATTCCATCATAAAAGCGCTTTTGGCGGTTCCACTGAACCGGTACAAAATCATGGCTCATGACACGGCTCCCGAGATATTAATGGCTGTCCAGAGCGTTAAAATAATAACGACCGGTATGATGAGCCAAATGAGCATATGGAGTTTACGATGGGCGCGTTTCATCTTTTTTCCTAAGTAGAAGTGGCCAAACTAAAATAGCGCCTGGTAAAAGCATAAACCGTAAAAGAATACCCTTACCCGCAATGGGCTCGCGGCGAATGCCCCAAATGATAAAGTATAGTCCGAAGACAAGTCCGATCAGGACATAGACGCCTAAACCAAAAGATAGATATTCTGCGAATTTTAACATTATCTACGCCCAACGCCGCCGTAATTAATACCGGCCAAATCTGTCATGTCATGCTTCCAGGTAATGAGGTCGTCGCGGTTGAATTTGGTGAAATCATCATGGCCACAGGCGCGCGCTAATATTTTCATCAATGAGACCGATGTGTCAAAGAAACGCGTTAATTGTTCGGCCGATTTTTCGGCAATTAAACGCGCCACAAGATGTTCCTTTTGCGTCGCAATTCCAACGGGACAGTTATTTGTATGACAGGCCCGCATACCCAGGCAGCCTATCGCTTGAAGCGCCGCATTAGATAGAGCAATTGCGTCTGCGCCCAAGGCCAGTGCCTTGGCAAAGTCGGCTGGCGTTCTAAGACCGCCTGTTATGACGAGGGTGACGTCCTTATTGCCCGTATCGTCGAGATGTTTTCGTGCGCGCGCCAACGCTGGAATGGTTGGAACGGAAATATTGTCGCGGAAAATAATAGGTGCTGCGCCAGTGCCGCCGCCGCGTCCATCAAGAATGATATAATCAACGCCGACCTCTAAAGCTGCATCAATATCTTTTTCGATATGCTGAGCCGAAAGCTTATAGCCAATCGGAATGCCGCCCGTATAATCCTTCACCTCATCCGCAAATGCTTTTATTTGGGATGTTGTTGTCCAATCCGGGAAACGCGCGGGTGATATTGCAGCTTCACCTTCGGTAAGGCCGCGAACTTCGGCAATTTTACCGATAACTTTAGCTCCCGGCAAATGGCCCCCTGTGCCAGTCTTGGCGCCCTGCCCGCCTTTGAAATGAAAGGCTTGAACCTTTGAGAGCTTGTCCATTGAGAAGCCAAACCGCGCCGAAGCGAGTTCATAAAAATAACGACTATTGGCCTCTTGCTCTTCAGGCAGCATGCCGCCTTCACCGGAACAAATACCCGTGCCAGCATTTTCAGCCCCTAAGGCAAGTGCCACTTTGGCAGATGCTGATAAGGCACCGAAACTCATATCTGAGACGAAGAGAGGGATATCCAATATAAGTGGTTTTTTAGCACGTGGCCCAATAACGGTTTTAGTCCCGACTGCTTCATCATCTAATAAAGGCACTTTGTGAAGTTGCGCGGTAATAAATTGAATATCTTCCCAACGCGGTAGCTCACCAAGCGGGACACCCATCGCGTCACTTACGCCGTGATGCCCCGTTTTAGACAAACCATCGCGCGCATAAGACTGGATAAGCCCTGTATAGATTTCTTCAGACTGGCCGTGAGACGGATCAGCAAATTGCCCTAAATATTGGTCGCGATTATAGGGTTGGGGATTATCTTCCTGCCAGGCCGCGACTTCGGTTTCATCGACATAGACATTGCCGTCTTCAATCCATGCGGTAAATTTATGAAGCGCCTCTTTATTGTCATATTCACTGACGCCTGTATCGATCCGAAAATCCCAATTATGTACGCCGCAAATTAAGTTATCCCCGTCGACATGCCCGTCTTCCAACAGAGCCCCTCTATGCAAACATCGTCCATATAAAACAGAAACTTTGTCTTCATAACGCACAATCACCAAATCTACATTAGCGACTAATGCGCCAGCAGGTTTGCGGTCTTGAAGGTCATCCCAAAGGGCAACACGAACGGGTTTCATATTTTTATCTCTCACGAATTTATCTTCAAGGTCACAAGCGTTTAAATCAAGTCAGGGTCAGAAATAATCTCGACCAATGATGGCCCCGCAAAAGCGAAGGCTTCCTCAAGCGCCGCTGGTAGATCTTCGGCTTTCGTTACGCGTTTGCCATATCCGCCACAGGCTCTTGCGAAACCCGCAAAACTCGGATTATGCAAGCTTGTTTGCCAAACTGCCCAATCCCCCGCACGCTGTTCTTTGGAAATTTTTCCAAGCTGGGAATTATTCAAAAGAATATGCGTAATATTCATGCCGTATTGCACAGCCGTTGTGAATTCCATCGCATATTGGCCAAAGCCACCATCACCGCTGATCGAGACAACCTTGCGGCCCTTAAAGGCAGCTTTGTCTTGCGTTGCCGCCCAAGCGCCCATCGCGGCCGGAAATGAAAAACCAATAGAACCCAAATAGCCTGACATCAGAACACTCTGACCTCGACATTCGAAATAACGCCCAAAGGAATAGGTGTTATTGCCAACATCTACGGATATGACGGCATCATCAGGTGTTAATTTTGATATAACGTCAAAAATCACGGCGGAACTCAAACCCTTATCGCTTGTATCTTGACGGCGGCTTTCTTTTTCCGCGTGCCATATCGTCCACCGCTCGGCAACTTCATCTCTTTGGTCTACCATTTTGTGCGTTTTAATGGCAGATGAGAAGGCGTTCATCGTCACGCCAATTTCGCCCAAAACCGGATAATCAATCGCGTGGAAACGGCCTAATTGCAGCGGATCATAGTCAACTTGAATAATGGGTTTAGATTTCTCGATACCCGTATGTTTCGAGAATGAACTCCCTAAGGCAATAATCAAGTCACACTCATTCATAAACCAACTGGCAATCGGCGTACCCGAACGACCTAAAACACCTGCCGCCAAAGGATGATCATCAGGAATTTGACCTTTGGCTTTAAAGGTTGTCGCGATTGGCGCATTAATATGCTCTGCAAAGCTAATGATATCATCCATTGCGGCTTTCGCCCCAAACCCGACAATAATCATCGGCCGCTTGGCGGCTTTCAGTGCCTTTAGGGCGGTATCAAATGAGGCTTTGGACGGCGCAATATGCCGGTCTGCCATCCTGCCATGCGGCGTTCCGGCAACGGCATTTTCGTCAGCGGGCATGGTTTGAACATTATCCGGGAATATCAAATGCGCCACGTCCATATGATCAAGGGCCGCTTTACAGGCTAATGTTGCAAGCTCTGCATGATTAGAGGATGCCAGTACATTTTGGCTAAATTTTGTTACCGGCGCAAAGGCGGCCTTAAGGTCTATGTCTTGAAAGATACCCGGTCCAAAGACTTGGACTTGGACTTGTCCCGTCAAGGCAAGAACGGGCGCACGGTCAACTTTGGCGTCCCATAACCCTGTTACCAAATTCGTTGCGCCAGGTCCTGCAATCGCCAAACATGCGGCAGGCAATCCTGTGAGTTTGGCGTAGCCCGAACAGGCAAATGACGCGGCCCCTTCATGGCGTATGCCGTAATAGTTCATATTGCCCTGAACGGCTTGGCGGCGCACCGCATCTGCTAAGCCCAGATTTGAATGTCCAACCATGCCAAAGACGCTGGTGACGCCCCAATTGACCATGGTTTCAGCCATAACATCTGTAACAGTTCGTTCATGATCTGGCTCGGCTTCTAACCCGACATAAACACCATCATCACGTATCTCGACGGGATAGGTTTCTTGCCCTGTATCTTCATGGCCTCCAGGCGGTTTGCCGGTTAAAGGATCGAAATCCCAACCGTGCCAGGGACAGCGGATCCAGCATTTTCCATCAACGCCTTTTTCTATCGACCCTTCTCCCAAAGGACCGCCTTGATGGGGGCATTTATTGTCCATGGCCGCATATTGCCCATCAAAATGCGACAAAGCGATCGCCCGGTTCCCAGCTTTTGCTGACATAACGCGCCCATCCGGGAGTTCATCCAATGCGGCAACTTTATGCCATTCTAAATCAGAACTCATCGATTAACCCCTCAGTTATCGTGATGTGGCTAGGACGCAAAATCATAACCTAAATTTTTGACCTTCGAAGATGGCGTGGTGTTGCGATCACCACGTCTTTATCACTGCCTTCAAAAATCTCAATTCGCACGCTTTATTACGAATGCCACAAGCTTTGCAAGCCATGGATAGGGTTAATACGGTGTAAGCTGTATTTAGATGTTACAGACTACAGACTTATGGCCTTTAATTCATTATGCGCCGTATCTGGCCCGTATAAGATGAGGCTATCGCCAGGATGGATAGGGCTTATATCCTTGGAAAAGCTTTCTGTACCGCCGGATTGACGTTTTACAGCCAATATTGACAATCCTGCTAGCGCCTCTTGCGCTTTAAGCGGCGTAAGGGCCTCTTGAGCGAAAAACTGATGCTCTCCAATGCTTAGCTTGTCGCCGACTTGCAATAATCGACGATAATGACGCCCGCCTAGAAATGTATATTTTTCAAGTAAATGCCCAATCAATTTACAAAATACGCGGTCAACATATGGATTGAGCATTATCGTGAAAAATACAATGGTCGTACCAATGATCCATCCGAGTTGTACCATGATTGACTGGAAATCAGCTTCTGTACGAACGAATGAAATCATCAATGTGGATAGAACAGAGACGATCCCCAGATTGCCAAACAACATCAAGGCAGCGATAATTTTACGTCTGATCGGATAATTTACGATCAATTCTGCCTCAGACGTCGTAAATCCCGTTCCCGTAAGCGCTGATATGGCTTGAAAGCGCGCATTATGCTCTGGCAGACCCGTCAACCTTAAGGCAACAGCAGTCACACGCACCAAAAAGAATGAAATGGCAAATATTAAAACAAGTGACAATGCAGCAATCATTAGTTTTCCTTTTAATCTGCGCGCACACTATACTTCATCAAAGGGTATTTGAAGTCCGAAGACTTTAAAGATCTGATTTGACCAGCTCTCCTTTTATAAAAGTATTTTGTGACTAGAATAAATCCAAATAACCTTTATCAAAGTAAAAAGAGAGAGATAAAACTTGGGGAGAGTTACCATGAACAAAGTCACGCTAGTCCTATCGCTTGTCGTTGCAGCTGGATTTATATTCTTTGGCGTACAAAAATTTGGGGCCACAAACCCAATTTTTGAAATAATCGCTGACAGATCCGGCATTTCATTGTTTGAACCCGTCATAAGAATACTGACGGGAATTGCCGAAATTGGCACAGCTATACTCATTCTTATCCCGCGCACACGCACCTTTGGAGCCTTTGCAGGTTTAGGCGTTCTGGTTGGCGCAATTGGATTTCACCTGTCGCCTTGGCTTGGTATTAACGTGCCTGGCATAGGGCATTTCCTATTCATCACCGCAGTCACAATGTTTGTCTTGACGGCGGTATTATTCGTACTTTTACGGAAACAAAGCTCCACACCAAACGCTGAGTAAATCCATGTCTGAGACTAAAAAACCAATGCACAGGGGCATTCTGGCGCTGATATGGTGTATGATCCTTATCTTACTCGGCGTGATTATCTTTGCGCTGCTGAGCGCTTTTGGTGCTCTCAGATATTGGCAAGCAGAAAAGACACCGCAAGGCGAAACTGATCTTGCTTTTGAAGCTGCAGAACTCCCCTTTGTGCATGAGGCTGACCTCGTCAACTCGCTTCCATTCCTCGCAAGCGCCGCCATCGATATTGACGGCGATGGTCGTGATGAGCTTTTCTTGGGCGGTGGAGATGAACAAGCAGACGCCTTATTTGCTTTCAGAAATAATCGTTTTGAAAGGCTGGACCAAATATTTGACAAAAACGCCGTTGACGCGACGCATGGCGCCGCGACCATGGATATCGATAATGATGGGGATATAGACCTCTTTACAGCGCGCGAGAGCGGAATCTGGTATCATGAAAATGTCGACGGAAAATTTGGCAGTGCCCATCTCAACTTAAAACTAGCTGACAACACGGTACCGCTTTCAATCGGGTTTGGCGACATCAATAAAGATGGCCTCGCCGATATGTATATTGCAGGTTACATTAAAATAGAACTCGTCGAAGGTGAGACAATTTTTTCTGATAATTATGGCGGCTTTAGCCATCTTTTCCTAAATGAAGGCGATGGCGGCTGGACCGATATTTCCAAAGAGGCCGGCGTTTGGCGTCAGCATAATACATTCCTTGGCGTCTTCGCAGACCTTGATAATGACCTAGATAGTGATCTTGTCATTGCACAAGATACTGGTCGTGTAGAAATGTATTCTAATAATGGTGATATGACCTTTACGCCCATTGAGAACCCGTCTGTTTATTCCTACCCGATGGGCGTTGCTGTCGGAGATTATGATAATGACGGCTTAGTTGATCTATATTTCTCAAATGTAGGATACACATTGCCGCCAATTATTTTACGCGGTGATTTGAAAAAGGACGACCCGTTTAATCCGTCCTATATGCTTTTTCGCAATGAAGGCGGCTTAAAATTCACGGATACATCTGAGGAAATGAATGCCGCTAGATACGGCTTTGGGTGGGGAACGGTCATGGCAGATATGAACCTTGACGGGCGTGAGGATTTACTCGCGGCGCAAAATTATGCGCGTTTCCCGGCGAATGATTTGCTCCAGCATTACCCCGGGAAAATCTTACAAAATTATGGCGATAAATTCCAACCCGTTGAAAAGGTAGCCAATGCTGAAAACACCTTATTCGGTATTTCGCCCATCGTCTCAGATTTTAATGGTGATGGCTGGCCAGACCTTGTTTGGGCGAACCTCGACGGAGAGTCTTTGGCTTATATCAATAAAGGCGGTACGCGAAACTGGATTAAAGTCCGCTTGCCAAATAAGGCTAGCTCTCTCGGTGCGCGCGTCACAGTGGTGGCGTCAAACGGCCTGACCCAAACCAAACAACTATTAACCTCTCAAGGTCTTGGGTCTGATCAAGGGCGTGATTTAATCTTTGGTCTTGGGGATGCAGAAAACGCAAGCTCTGTCTCTATCATGTTTCAAAATGGCGTAACACGCACATTTGACGCGCCAGCAAATGGGACCGTCATTTCTGCCTCTGCAGAGTAAGCACAGCTATGACGACGAACTCAAGATTTATCACCTTAGCGGGCTTGGCCGGCTGTCTTGGCGCCATCCTTGTCGGCATTGGCGAGTTTTCAATGCAATTCACCCCGAATGGCGGAATAGAAGATGTGACGGACTATCTCTATTTTAACGACGTCTCGGCTGAGCGGCTTTCCTTTGGTCATTTCTTAGCTGTATTGGCAGCTCCGCTTTACATGCTTGGCTATTGGCATTTGTCAAAAAAACTAGAGCCCGCTGGACCAAAACAGTCGAAAGCCTTTTTTCTGATTGGCGCCTATGCCTTTGCGGTTGGGACGGCTTGGATTGGTCAACGGTTTTTCCTCGGAACCACAGTTCATGAAATCGCGGCTGGCCAAGACCTCAAAACCCTATTGACGGTGTTTTCAGAACATAATGAGCCGTTTGTAAATGTCTTGCGCGTCGCAATGCTCGCTGTATCCATACTCTGGATTAAGTTAATCCTGAGTGGCAGGACTGCCTTTCCGAAATGGATGGCGATTTTTAGCCCAATCGTCTTACTCGCGACAATGTTTGCCCTTTATTTTTTCAAAACAAAAATTGGGCTCTATGTCTTTCCGGTCGCCATGAACGCGACCCATTTCATTATCTTTGCCTTGGCTATGTTCACAGCTAAAGACCGAAACATAACGGGCATAGAAGGAAAGTTCTTTGATCATCAATAAACTATCTCGGATTGCTCTGATTGTTCTTTCAGGGCTAGGGACATTTGCAGGCTTGCGATTGTCGATAGAGCATATGCAACATGGCGAAATCTGTCCCATACTCGGGCCTATTCCAGCCTGTAACATTGTCTTTCTAGGCTATCTCTGTGTTTTACTCGCAGCACTGCTGATTTCAAAAAGTTTTGTTAAACGCCTATTTTACATTGGATGGACACCCGTATTTTTGCTTGCGCTAATGGGCGTTGTTCTCGAGCTCACAAAAGGTGATGTCTGCCCGCCCGGCGCCTACGGCATTCCACAGTGTTTTTTCTCATTAGCCATGGCTTTGCTATGTCTTGTTCTGTTTAAGATTACACTTAAAACGAACCGTGCTTTATGATTGAATTTATACAAACCTATCAGATCGGCCTTTATATTTGTTTTTTCTTGCTACCCTTTTTGCAGGAAGATGTCTCAATTCTCGGCGCGGCCTCTGCCTGCGCAAGTGGGCTGGGAGATCCGTTTTTGGGATTTTTATTCACGGGCGCTGGCTTAACCACAAGTGCTTGCTTAAAATACGGATTGGGGCGTGCCGCAACAAGCCGTGAATGGGCCAAAAAATATGCACAAAGCCCAAAGATATTAAAAGCCGGCGATAGTGTTAAAAGCAATCTTGGGAAATCTCTCTTTATGGCGAGGTTTATTTCCGCTGTTCGCATTCCCTTCTATGTCGGTGCAGGATTTTTTAGCGTGAGCTTCCCTAAATTTTTGCTTTTTGTTGTGAGCTCTGCCGTTCTCTATCTCGGTATAGCCTTTACGCTATTTCATATATTTGGGGAAATAGCGGGCGAGAAGATGAAAATATATCTCCCCTTGGTCGCCATCGCATTTCTTGTAATATATTTCTTATTCACAAAGCTCAAAAGATCAAATAAAAGCGCTTAGGCACAATGAAAGCCCTGCCGCATGACTGATTTGATAAGACAATGAACAAGGTTCTCTATTCGCTTCGCAATCTATGCGCCCTCCTTTGCCTAACGCTTCTAACAGCCTGTTCGAGCGTTCATAAACTCCCGAAAACACCCAGCTTATATAGTGCGCAGTCCCCTTACCCGGCGCAAAATATCCCGCCAGCGGAGCAAGGCGTCACATCAAAGATATATTATATTACGGACCGCAACCCGCATTCAGACGATGGCGCCCAAATCGGATATGATAAAGACCGGTCGGCCTCTATGGCCTTTGGTGAAGCCACGATTATATATGATGACATCTCTTGGGATGGTTTGATCGGGGCCAGTCAGACGGAAACAAAGCGGCCAAAAGTAGAGGTTTCAACCATTGACGAGGTAGAACGATTCCCGGCAACGCCTCTGATATTTAGTGCAACACCCGACGGTATTTTTGTCAATCAAGGCGAAGCCGCACAGTATAAGCAAAGTATTGAGACCGTTCAAAAGAGCATCTCTGATCGTTTGAAATCTAACAATCAAAAAGACGTACTCCTCTATGTGCACGGCTTTAACGTGTCATTTGAAAAAGCCGTCTTGGGCCTAAATGATGTTTGGCATTTTTGCGGGAGGCAAGCTGTGCCAATCGCCTATTCCTGGCCATCTGGGAGCGGTAATTTATTCGGATATTTCACCGATAGAGAATCTGGTGAGTTTACGGTCTATCATCTCAAAGAAACGATCCGGTTATTATCCTCCATGGCTGAGGTCGAAAATATCCATATATTAGCCCATAGCCGCGGCACAGATATTACAACGACAGCCTTACGTGAATTGGTTATTGAAACACGTGCATCAGGGAAAGATCCACTCGCAACACTTAAGGTGAAAAACCTTATAATGGCGGCTCCGGATCTGGATTACGGTGTTGTGACACAACGCTTAATCGCGGAGAAATTCGGACCGGCTTTTGGGCAAATCACAATCTATATGAATTCCGGCGATAGTGCACTTGGCATCGCCCAGAACCTTATGCGCGGCATACGGTTTGGAAAATTAACAGCCGAAAAACAGAGTGAGCGGGAAGCGCAAATATTTAATAATGTCGGAAATGTCTCCTTCGTAAATGTTAATGACGTATCAGGGCTCATTGGTCATAATTATTTCAGCCAACATCCTGGCGCCCTATCCGATATTATCTCTCTGGTTAAAACCGGAAGTAGGCCGGGTACAGAAGAACGACCGCTGACGCATATCGAAGGCAATTTTTGGACCTTGGATAAATCTTATCTGGCAAGCAAGTAATTGGGAGACTGAACGCGGTGGACATAGCGATAGATAATACGGAATTGTTTGCATATATTTGTGCGCTCATTGGGCCCTTTATTCAAGAGGACGTCGCCGTTTTAGGCGCCGCATCTGCATCGATCAGCGGCATCGGAAAGCCCTTATGGATGTTTATCGCAATCACCATTGGTCTAACCATAAGTGATCTATGGAAATATTGGTTAGGACGCGCGGCCATTTCGCAACCTTGGGCAAGAAAACACGCAGAAGGTCCGCGTATCGCAAAAGCAAAAGATAATATCGTTCATAATCTGGGCAAATCTATCATGATTGCGCGGTTTATTCCGGGTGCGAGAATTCCACTTTATATTGCGGCCGGCTTTTTCAGGGCCTCATTTTTAAAATTCGCCTTCTTCATTTTCTTATCGGCCCTAGTTTATATCGGTATCGCATTTGGGCTTTTCATGATTTTGGGAGAAGTTGCTGGAGAAGAAGTAAAAAAATATCTGCCTATTGTCGCGATATTAGGCGTCGTATCTTTTATTATTTTCAAAAAAATAAAAGGTCGTGTCGCGTAAATTTGTTGTATCTATTTTGTGACGAATTGTATCATTGGTCGAGAAATATGGAGTCAAACTATGCGGAATTTCTTAATCCTATGTATGAGCGTGAGCCTTTGCGCGTCGGCTTGTGCGCAAGACACATCTACATCTGAGGCCACATCCAAATCGTCGATCACAGACTTAAATGTCCCCTCTGATGCGCCATATATTGTTTTAAGTGCAAATCTTGATGAACCAAATGGATATGGGTTTTGCATGGACACCTATGGACCTGGCCAAACTGACCTCATGCAAACCCATAGCTGTAAACCCGCTAAACCAGACGAGGCCCGCAATTATGAGGGTTTCGATACGCGCTTTGAATATAATGCACAGACCCAGCAAGTCATATCATACCCATTTGAGGGGTATTGCATGCAAGCCTTGATCGCCAGCGATGTCACCGTCTTTGCGCTGTTGGAATGTAGCGACCATCCCCGTCAAAAATTCGCATATAACACCGAAGATAAAACTATGCGGCTTGGAGAAGATCAGTCCCGGTGCGTCACGGTCGCGTCTGAAACCGTGCCCGCAGGACCCTGGGTGAAGCGCCCGCTTCAACTTGAAAACTGTGACGAGGTTGATAGCTCGCTTAAACAATGGACGATCGCATCCAAATAAAGCATATGCCCGAAATTAGCGGACCCCAA
>CAYTLJ010000019.1:22473-26535 GCA_964438555.1 uncultured Algimonas sp. | reverse complement strand
CGTCTGGGCTATTGGCCTTTAATTTTTGGACCATGGGTTTGTCTACCATTTTAATGCGCGTCTTCCGGCCCGTCTTGTGGCCAATCGAGAAGGAGTTCAGGATCGAGATTGCGGCCGCGCCATTTTAAGCGCCAGCACAGATGCGGACCGGTCGAGCGACCCCGCGAGCCAATGGTTCCGATTTGCTGACCTTGGGTCACTTTTTGTCCAGCTTCGACCAATACGCTCTCATTATGGAGGTAATAAGAAATCAGACCCTGGCCGTGATCAATCATAATCAGCGAGCCTTCAAAATACATATCCTCATCCGCCAAAGAGACGATACCATCTGCAGGCGCGACAATGGGCGTGCCTGTCGGGGCGGCCATATCCACACCGAAATGAGGTCGTTTCGGATCGCCGTTTAAGACGCGTTGCGCGCCAAAATTTGTGGTCTTGGTATAGTCAGAGACGGGCGAGATAAAGCCGTTGCGAAATCCGATCTCTTTGACCTTAGAGGCAAAGCCGATTTTCTTGCGCGCAGAGGCCGAGCGGATTTGCTTGAGCTGTTCTTCGGTATATTCACTGACAAATCTCTTGGGCAGGCCGTCAATGCGCGAAATATCGTAAGATCGTTTTTCAATTTTAAAATCAACCCGCTGATCACCAACGCGAATAAAGGCATTTGGTTCATCCCGATCAAAGCCAACGATGAGGCGACCATCGGGCCCAGCCGTTTGTGTATAGGTATCATTTTCGCCGCGACCCACTTCGACCCGAGCATTTGGCGTGGTCTGACAGACCACAAGCCCGCCTTGTTTGGCGATACCGTGACAGCGAAGCTGATCACTGGCTTGCGCAATTTTTTGCACTGGCTTTTGCACGGGCTTTGTAGGCGGTATTTCTATGTCTTGAGCGGTAGCTGTTTTAGGATCGGTTCTACGCAGGGACAGATCAGATGCGGCTTGGGTCTCAGTCTTCTGTGCAACCTCTATGATTTGGCTCTCAGTTTGAGGTTGGGCCTGATTCTGGGCCTGAGTCTCGGCTTGTGGCTCCGCCTGGGTTTGAGCCGAACAGGCGGCCAGTGCGATGGCCCCCAAAATTGTGAGCTGGCGGCGCATAATCAAACCACACCTGCGCGGCGAAACCCTTCAAGGCTTGCGGCGGCGTCTTTATAGGCTTCTTGGCGCTCGGCGCTCCAATAGCGAAGTTTTTCCAAAGGGATCGGATCCCCTGTCACGGCACATTTTACGAAACTGCCCGTTTCAACAATCATGAAATCTGAGGCACCATAATGGATTTTGGCTTCGCCTTGATTTGAAAATAATCCGCTCATGATCTCTATCTAAGGCTTAATTGGTTAATTTAAAACAGCTGACCTTGATTTTTCTCACCCGGTTTTGCGGGACCCGGTTTTGCATTTTTGCTGGAACTGGATGTCTTAGGCCCTGCCGCAGGGTCGATCACGGCGCCCGCCTCACCATCGGCAAAGACCAAATCAACCTTTTGGCCGGATTTCAGCTTGGATTTTGAACGAACCACTTTACCTTTATCATCGCGCACCAACGCATAGCCGCGGTCGAGCACACCTTGATAGGAATAAGCATCGAGGAGCTTTCCAGCACGCTCTAAGCGTTTCTCATGATTTTCCAATTTGCGCTGCAGCGCACGACCGGCATTTAGACCAAGACGGGACAGGCTGTCTTGATGGGTGGTGATTTGGGTGATCTGTCTTTGTTTGGTAAAGCGCATGGCCGATAAAAGCGCAGAAGACTGGCGCAAAAGCGCATTTTGCTGCGGCTCGAAAAGGCGGTCTGGGCGCGGCAATTTAGCAATGGCCTGATCCAGCCGGATTTGCGCGGGCGCCAGGACAGATTGCAAGCTTGGGAGTTTTTGTGCCTTGAGACGGTTATTTCGGTCCATCCAATTGCGGCGCAAAGCCCGCAATAGACGCGCGGCGTAATCATCTACTGTTGCCAGCCAGTCTGCCCGAACCGGCACAGCCACTTCGGCGGCACCCGTCGGGGTGGGCGCCCGGTAATCGGCGACAAAATCGATTAAGGTCCAATCGGTTTCATGCCCCACAGCCGAGATGAGCGGAATATGAGACTTGGCCGCCGCATAGGCGACGCTTTCTTCGTTAAAACACCAGAGGTCTTCCATAGAGCCGCCGCCGCGCGCGACAATCAAAAGATCCGGTCTTGGGAAACCGTCAGCCTCGTTAAAGCCCGTAATGGCCTGCGCAATTTGGTCCGCCGCTTTTTCACCCTGAACCAGCACCGGCCAGACCAGAACATGGCTGGGAAAACGGTCCGTGATCCGGTGTAAAATATCGCGAATGACCGAGCCCGTCGGCGAGGTCACAACGCCAATGGTTTTAGGCAAGAAAGGCAGCTCTTTTTTGCGCTCAGCATCAAACAGGCCTTCACTTGCGAGTTTTTTCTTGCGCTTTTCAAATAGAGCCATCAAGGCGCCTGCGCCCGCAAGCTCCATCTTATCTATAATGAGCTGATAGTTTGAGCGCCCGGGATAGGTGGAGAGCTTACCCTCACAGATGACTTCCATCCCCTCTTCGGGCCGCATAGAGAGGCGCGACATCACGCCTTTCCAAATGATGGAATTGATCACCGCCTTGTCATCTTTGACATCCAAATAGCAATGGCCAGATTTGGCCACGGTCACACGGCCCAATTCGCCGCGCACGCGGACATGGCCATAAGTCTCTTCAACCGTGCGCTTAAGCGAAAGCGCCAGTTCCGAGACGGTATATTCGGGCGTATTGGATGTCATATACAGGGTGGTAGTGGATTCGAATAAGAATGTATATTAGGCGGGCGTCGAATTTGTGGAATCCCACAAATAGAAATCAGAAGTGGGACTTATCATGAAATGTCTTCTTATCGGATCTGGCGGTCGCGAACATGCTTTGGCCTGGAAACTCACGCAATCGCCTTTGGTTGAAACGCTTCATTGCGCGCCCGGAAATGCGGGGATTGCCGAGGTCGCCGATATTGTTCCCATTCCGGCCGATGATATTATTGGCCTCTTGGGTCTGGTCCAACGCGAAGCCTATGATTTCGTCGTCGTCGGACCGGAACAGCCTCTGGCCTTGGGGATTGTTGATATTCTCAAAGATGAAGACGTGAAGGTCTTTGGTCCAACGGAAGCTGCCGCCCAATTAGAGGCGTCCAAGGCTTTCACCAAAAAACTCTGTGATAAATATAAAATCCCGACGGCCGCTTATGGCGTCTTTACCGAGCAAAAAGAAGCGGAAGCGTTTTTGAAGACCATGAAAGCCCCTTATGTGCTTAAGGCTGACGGCCTCGCGGCGGGCAAAGGTGTGGTCATTCCGACAACGCTCAAAGAAGCCAAGGCTGAGTTAAAAGAATTCTTTTCCGGTAAATTTGGCGACGCGTCTAAGACCGTCCTGATAGAGGAATTTATGCAAGGCCAAGAAGCAAGCTTTTTTGCGATCTCGGACGGCAAGACCGCCCTGCCCCTCATTGCAGCCCAAGATCACAAACGCGCTTTTGACGGGGATGAAGGTCCAAATACGGGCGGGATGGGCGCTTATTCTCCGGCGCCGATTTTCACGGATGCGGTCCGCGATGAGGTGATGGAAAAGATTATTCTGCCAACCGTTCACGGCATGGCCAAAGATGGTCACCCCTTTATCGGCGTACTCTTTGCCGGTCTGATGATCACGGATGAAGGCCCGAAATTAATTGAATATAATGCGCGCTTTGGCGATCCCGAATGCCAAGTCGTGATGCGACGCTTGCAATCTGATCTTATGCCGATCCTGATGGCGGCTGAGGCGGGTGAGCTGGATAAAATCAAAGATGTGAGCTGGTTTACCGAGCCTGTCGTCAATGTCGTTTTGGCGTCCCAAGGGTATCCGGGTAAATATAGAAAAGGCACGGTGATTAAAGGCGTTGAGACGGCCAATGAAAGAGATGATGTCGTCGTCTTTCATGCTGGCACAAAACGCGATGGTCAAAAGCTGAAATCAAATGGCGGAAGGGTCCTCAATATCACAGCCTCAGGTGAAACCATCCAAGATGCCGTCAAAGCCGCCTATGA
>CAYTLJ010000019.1:18165-22373 GCA_964438555.1 uncultured Algimonas sp. | reverse complement strand
GGTGAGTCAGCTGGCCAATCGTTAAAAATGTGTTAATAGGTCGAATGACCTATCGCCAACTTGTAATGACCGCCTCCATTTTTGCCTTTTCCATAGGCAGTATAGCTGTATTTAGCGCGGAGCGCGCAACAGCCCATGAATTAGATTCGGAGACCTATGAAGCCTATACCCTGATCCATGCGGGTCATGTCATGGCTGTTCCAGGCGAAGATGTTCTAAAAGACCACACTATCATCATTCACGACGGTAAAATTGTCGGGATTGAATCAGGTTTCCTAGACGATAATGACGCGACCATTATTGACGGTAAGGACCGATTTTACCTGCCTGGCCTGATTGATAGCCATGTTCATTTGCGCGGCGAATGGAATCCAAATGGTCGGCTAGAAACCTTTACCAAGGAAGATAGCGATGTGGCCTTTGATGCGGCCCATAATGCCAAGACAACGCTTATGGCTGGATTTACCGCCGTGCAGGATGTTGGGGGGCCACCCTCAATCAAAGCCTTATCGCGCGCCATTGATGCCGGTAAAGTTCCGGGACCACATATTCGCGCCTCTGGCAATGTCAGTATCACAGGCGGCCACGGCGAATTAAACGGGTTTCGCGCAGATATTTTAAATCACTTCCAACGCCCGACAAATTGTGATGGGCCCGATGATTGCCGCCGCGCGACACGGCTCGCAATTAAAAACGGCGCTGATCTTATCAAAATCGCGGCCACAGGCGGCGTGCTCTCAAATACCAATGCTGGCACGGGTCAGCAAATGACAGATAGCGAGTTAGCAGCCATTGTTGATGCGGCCGCGTCGATGGGGCGCAAAGTGACAGCCCATGCCCATGGGAAGGACGGCATTGATGCGGCTCTTAAAGCCGGCGTGAAATCTATCGAGCATGGGACCTATATGGATGAGGAAACGGCGCGTTTGTTTAAAAAAAATGATGCGACTTTGGTCCCAACGGTTCTGGCCGGCATGACCGTCACCCAATGGGATTTCTTGCCCGAAGCGAGCTACCGCAAGGCACAGGCCGTGGGCCCAAGAATGTTGGATATGTTATCCCTCGCCCATAAGAATGGCGTGCGCATTGCCTTTGGAACCGATTCTGGCGTGTCAAAACATGGGCTCAATGCCAAGGAATTTGAATTTATGGTTCAAGCCGGCATGAGTGAAGTCGAAGCCATTCGCGCTGCGACTGTGACGGCCTCTGAACATATTGAAATGTCTGATATGATCGGCACGCTCGAGCCCGGAAAACAGGCCGATATTATTGGCGTTGACGGCGACCCGCGTGACAATATTAGCGAACTTTTTGATGTGGATTTCGTTATGAAGGGCGGCGAGGTCTATAAAGATCAATAAGGCCTGCCCTTGATTTAGATCCTAATGCTCGCCTTTAATGCGGCGAATGCGGGATCAATAGTCGCTTAGGCTTTTTCGAGCAGTCGGTCTTGGAGTAAGACAAAAAGCGCTTTTTCACTGATGTGGTGCTCACCATCTGCTTTGGCAATTTGCGTAATCCAATCCAATATCAGGCTTTTTTGTTTAAACTCGGACAGATCATCAATAACCATATTGATCCATCTTTTAAGGCCTGCTGGACCCAATGTCATCTTATCTTGGAGGTTAGCGCGGTTCATTTCAAACCAATGTAAGAGCTTTGGTTCTGTAATCTCAATATCCGAAATGTCAGTCTTTCGAAGTACATTTGAAAGCGACATAAATTTCGAAATTTCTTCAGATAAGACACGTTTATCAGCGAAAATGGAAAAGGCAGTCAGAGACAAGACGGCTTCGGTTTGACGGTTAAACATAGCTTTATAGCACCCTAAAAACGATGATAAATGCCCCACACATTTATTACTCGTAACGCCTATACAAAAAATATGAATAATTTTTGAAGGCTAGAGATAAAACTTTGAAATATTTAGGGTTTGGTGTTGAACGCTTTATTTCAATCCCAATATCGCCCGTGCACCATCTGCGTCTTTTGCGATTTGAGATTTCAACGCATCGAAACTCTCAAATTTTCGTTCAGCCCTGATGAAACTGCGGAAGCGAACATCAATATTTTGCCCATAAAGATCGCCCTCAAAATCCAAAAGATGAACTTCGAGGCGGGCCTCTTCCCCGTCAACTGTTGGGCGGCTACCTGTATTGGCAACGCCAGGGCGCCACTCCGTTTCACCGTCTAATTTCACTTCGACAACATAGACGCCAAATTTAGGTCGAACCAAATCGCCAAATTCCAGATTGGCGGTTGGAAAATTAATCGTGCGACCGCGTTGTTCCCCTTTTTGGACAATGCCATCGACCTGCCATGGACGTGACAACATATGTTGCGCGTGAAAGACATCACCAGCTTGTAGGGCATTGCGAATTTGTGTTGAGCCATATTTTCCATAAAGCGCATGTAAGCCAATGGGCGAAATCGCGGTGACGCCTATGCCGCGCGCAGAACAATATTGCGTTAGGGTTTCAACATTGCCGCAGCGGTTTTTCCCAAATTGATAATCTTCGCCAACCACAACGTGGGAAATGCCGAGGCCTTTATGAAGGACAGTCTCAACAAATTCCTGATCATCCATGTCGCGAAGCGTTTCATCAAATGGAATTTCATATAGGAATTTTACGCCTAGCTCTTCCATCACAGTTGCACGAATGCGCGCACTCATTAGCCGAAAGGGCGCAGCATCCGGTTTGAAGAAACGGTAAGGATGGGGACGAAACAGTCCAATACCCATGGGCGCGCCAAGGTCCTTGGCGATATGTTGTGCCCGCTTAATAACAGCCTGATGTCCGCGGTGGAGACCATCAAAATTTCCAAGCGCGATCACGGCGCCCTGATCGGATGATGGTAAATTGGAATAGGTCCTAAGCGTTTTCACGCGAAACTAGGCCTCTGTGGGACGCTTTTGCACAAATACACCGGCATCGCCGCGACAGATTTTTTTGCCGTCAACTTCGCAATGGCAGCGCATTTTTACCTTGCCTGTGCGTTCATTGATTTCCGCAACTTCGGCAATAGCGATGACTTCTTCGCCGATAAAGGCCGGTTTGCGGAAGCGTAGGTTTAGCTCGACAAACACAGCCCCAGGACCTGGTAGATCATTGCCCAGAACGGCCGAGATAAAACTGGCCGATAAGGCGCCATGGGCAATACGTTGCCCAAAATCCGTCGTTGCCGCAAATTCCGCATCCACATGGATCGGATTATGGTCACCTGTAATATCCGCGAATGTATTAATCATATCCTCGGTAATGATGGCGCGAGTCTCCGCGCGCATACCGATTTCAAGATCTTCAAGGTAGTATTTTACATCCATGACAGCGCTGTTAGCAAAGGCTGACAGCGCTTTCTATAAAAAAAACCTGAGATAGATTTAGGTAATACTCACCAAGACAAATGCGGTGCTGTATAACGCGCAGATATGCCATGGGTTGTCATCAAGGTTCGAAATTTTGTTTCCGTATCGCCATATAAGCCGTCTTGAATGAAAAGACAGTCCATGGCTTCGCGCTGCGCGCCGACCAGATCGGTAAAAATATTGTCGCCAATACAGAGGATCCGCTCTGGTGATGGGACATAATCCATGACTTCACTTAGCCAGGCCTTACATAAACGGTAAATCGGCGGATGCGGTTTGCCCGCATAAATAACCGTGCCGCCCATATCTTCATAAATTTTGGCAAGGGCGCCGCCGCACCACACCAATTTTCCATCGATTTTGACGCGCATATCTGGATTGGCACAGACCAGGTCCAAATTTCGGCCCCGTGCTTCGCCTAAAAGTTCAACATAGTCATCCGGATGTTCATTATCATCAAACATGCCGGTACAAGAAATAAAACTGGCACTATCCAAATCTGTGAAATTCATCTCTAATCCCAGATAGAGCGGATCATCCCGCTCGGGTCCGATTTTGAAAGCTGGCCCTGGTGCCCGACGCGCCAACTCATCTATCGTCGCATCGCCCGAGGTCACAATCGCATCCCAAAATTCGCCCGGCACGCCAATTTGTAAAAACGTCGCGGGAATACTGACTGAGGGCTGGGGTGAGTTGGTGATTAGAATAACAGGGCCGCGATCTCGAAACCGTTCCAGCGCCTCACAGGCAGCTTGAAAAGGCTGGCGGCCATTATGGATAACGCCCCAAACGTCACATAATATCGCATCATAATCGTCAGCGATTTGGCCCAAGCCAGATA